>CANIRG010000439.1 GCA_947469635.1 Rhodospirillales bacterium
ACTGAGTAACAATTTGTTATTTCACAAGGAAATGCAGTTTCTGGCACATACTCCTCGTCACTCGGGACCGGAGAGAACCGTTGAGTATTGCCAACACCCTGCTTGCCGAGCGCGACGGTAAAACCTTCGAGATGGAAGGCGTCGTTTCCCGTACCGCCGTCATTGGCGAGATCTGCCGGCACCTGGAGCCGTTCCAGGTGGGGGAGAAGCCGATCGTCGGCTCGACGGTGATTTCCAAGGATCTTACTGTGGATTCGCTCGCGATCATGGACATGATCATGGAGCTCGAGGACAGCTTCGACGTGTCGATCCCGATGAGCGTCGTGGCCGAGATCTACACGGTGGATCAGCTGGCCGATACCGTCCTCGCGCTGCGTGCGCGGAACTAGGGCATGGGGCTGTTCGACCGCCACGCAGGCCTGAAGGATCTTACACGCGATATTCACGCGACCGGGATCAACCCCTTCGCCCTCTACATGGACCGGGTGGTGTCGCCGACCGAGGCGATCATCAACGGCAAGCCCAAGCTGCTGGTCGGCACCAACAACTATTTCGGCCTGACGTTCGATCCCTCCTGCATGGAGGCCGCCATCGAGGCGATCCGCTCCGAGGGCACCGGCACGACGGGCTCGCGCATCGCCAACGGCAGCTACAGCCAGCATGTGCTCCTCGAGAAGGAGCTGGCCGAGTTCTACGGCAAGAAGCACTGCATGGTGTTCACCACCGGCTACCAGGCCAACCTGGGCGTGATCTCCACGCTGGTCGGCCCGGATGACTTCCTGCTGATCGACGCCGACAGCCACGCTTCGATCTACGACGCCTGCAAGCAGACCCAGGCCGAGGTCGTGCGCTTCCGTCACAACGATCCGCCGAGCCTCGACAGCCGCCTGCGCCGCCTGGTCGACAAGCCGGGCAACAAGCTGGTGGTGCTGGAAGGCATCTACTCGATGCTGGGCGACTCGGCCCCGCTCAAGGAATTCGTCGAGGTCGCCAAGAAGTATGGCGCCTATGTGCTGGTCGACGAGGCCCATTCGCTGGGCGTCCTGGGCGAGCATGGCCGCGGCCTCTGCGAGTCGGCGGGCGTGCTCGAGGACTGCCACTTCATCGTCGGCACCTTCTCCAAGACCCTGGGCGCCATCGGCGGCTACTGCGTGTCCAACGAGGACGACTTCGACATCCTGCGCATCAGCACGCGGCCCTACATGTTCACGGCCTCGCTGCCGCCGTCGATCATTGCCGGCGTCCGCGCCGCACTGCGCATCGTCAAGGCCAAGCCGGAACTGCGCACCAAGCTCTGGGACAATGTCGCCACCCTCTACGACGGCCTCGCCGCGCTGGGCTTCAAGCTCGGGCCGCAGCACGGACCGGTCGTGGGCGTCCATCTGCCCGACCCGATGACGGCGATCGGCTTCTGGCGCGCGATGTTCGACGCCGGCATCTACGTCAACGTCGTCGTGCCGCCGGCCACGCCCAACAACGTGTCGCTGCTGCGCTGCTCCCTGTCGGCCGCCCATTCGCGCGAGCAGCTGGAGCATATGGTCGAGGTCATGGCGGGCATCGGCCGCCAGCTGGGCGTGATCGCGCCCAAGGTGGCTTCGGCCGCCGAGTGACCTGACGCCGGCCCATGTTCACGCTGGCGCACCTGTCGGATCCGCATCTGTCGATGCCGGAGGCGCGTCTCGCGCAGCTCCTCAACAAGCGCTTCACCGGCTACGCCAATTGGTGGAAGCGCCGCGCCCATATCCACGTCCCCGAGGCGCTGGCCGGCATCGTGGCCGACATCAAGGCGCAGAAGCCCGACCACATCGCCCTCACCGGCGACCTGGTGAACGTCTCGCTACCCCAGGAATTCCGCCGCGCCGCCGACTGGCTGGCCGCGTTCGACCGGCCCGACCGCATCACCGTCATTCCCGGCAACCACGACGCCTACGTGGCGACGGTGTGGGGCGAGGGGCTGGGCCTGTGGGGGGCGTACATCGCCGGCGACGGCGAGCCGCCGGCCGAAAGCCTGGACGTCTTCCCGACGCTGCGCCGCCGCGGCGAGATCGCCCTCGTCGGACTGTCGACCGGCGTGCCGCGGCTGCCGCTGCTGGCGACCGGCGAGGTCGGCGCTGCCCAGCTCGAACGCGCGGAGCGGCTGCTGGTCGAGCTTGGCCGCGAAGGTCTTTGCCGTGTCGTGCTGATCCACCACCCGCCGCTGCTCGACCAGTCCCGCATGAAGCACCTCACCGACGCCAAGGCGTTCCAGGCCATGATCCGCCGCGCCGGCTGCGAGCTGGTGCTGCACGGCCACAATCACCGCAGCGAGGTGTCGCGGATCGATGGGCCCGCCGGGGCGATCCCGGTCCTGGGCGTGACCTCGGCGTCGGCGGCGATCGACAGCAAGTACGGCCGCGCTCGCTATCACCTCATCCATATCGAACGCGAGGCCGGCAGCTGGCGCCTCAGGGTCGAGGTGCGGGCGCTCACGGCCGGCAGCGACGGCTGCGAGGCCGATGGCGAGCTGGTGTTCCACAGTGGCGGCGCGCCTGCCGCCGCAATCCCCTGATAGGCTGATCCATGGCTCCTTCCGACATCACCATCTCGCCCGTCGACAGCAAGGCCGACATGAGCGCCTTCATCGCGCTGCCCAACCGGCTGTTCGCCGGCCACAAGGGCTATGTGCCGCCGCTCAACATGGAGCGCGAGGAAGCCTTCTCGCCCAAGAAGAACCCGCTGTTCGAGCATGTCGAGGCGCGCTTCTTCCTTGCGCGTCGCGGCGATCGTGTGGTCGGGCGCATCTCGGCGCAGATCGACAGCGCCTACCTCGACCGCTACGGCGATCGCACCGGCCACTTCGGCTGCCTGGTGGCCGAGGACGATCCCGCGATCTTCACGGCTCTCTTCGCCACGGCCGAGAAGTGGCTGCGCGACAAGGGCATGGTCCGCGCCACCGGCCCCTTCAACCTGTCGATCAACGAGGAGGTCGGGCTCCTGGTCATGGGCTTCGACAGCCGCTCGGTGATCATGGTGCCCTACGATCCGCCCTATGCGGGTGCGCGGGTCGAGGCCTGCGGCTACGCCAAGATCAAGGACGTCTTCTCCTACGACTACGATGTCCAGAACGCCCCCGAGACGATCGGTGCCAAGCTGATGGCGCGCGCGGGCATGGCCGGACGCGTCAAGGTCCGCACGCTCGACACCAAGGTGTTCGACGCCGAGGTGCGTACGCTGGTGAACATCTTCAACGACGCCTGGAGCGACAACTGGGGCTACGTGCCCTTCACCCAGCGCGAGATCGACCATGCCGCCAAGGCGCTGCGGCCGGTGATCGTCCCCGAGCTCGCCGTCTTCGTCGACGTCGACGACGAGACCGTGGCCTTCATCATGGCCCTCACCAACCTCAACGAGGCGATCCAGGACTTCGGCGGCCGGCTGTGGCCGTGGAACCTCGTGAAGCTGCTGACGCGGCTCAAGGTCACCGGCGTGGCCAGCACCCGCGTGCCGCTGATGGGCGTGAAGAAGAAGTACCGCAACCATCCGCTGATGGGCGCCGGACTCGCCATGATGGCGATCGACCGGCTGCGCTCCAACGGCAAGCGCATCGGCAAGAAGACGGCCGAGCTGGGCTGGATCCTCGAGGACAACAAGCCCACCAACAACATCATCCGCTCCGTGGGCGGCGTGCACTACAAGACGCACCGCATCTACGAAAAGGCCCTGGGGTGACGCTCCTCCCGCCGACCGGCGCCCCGCCACGTCCGGGTCCGCCGTCGGCCTTCGCCCCGCTCGCCAACCCGGCCTTCCGCGGCCTCTGGATCGCCAACCTGCTGTCCAACGTCGGCGGCTGGATGCAGACGACGGGCGCGGCCTGGGAGATGACCAGCCTCACCGCCGAGCCGATCTTCGTGGCGTTGCTGGCCGCTGCCAGCACGCTGCCGACGTTCCTGTTCTGCTTCTTCGCCGGAATCCTGGCCGACCGCTTCGAGCGCCGCCGCTATATCATCGTCTGCCAGTTCTGGATGATGGGCGTGGCTGCCACGCTGGCGGGGCTGGCCTATCTCGGCCGGCTCGACCACTGGACCCTGCTGGGCCTCAGCTTCTGCATGGGGCTGGGCAACGCCATGAACGCGCCGGCCTGGCACGCCGTGGTGCCGGAGATCGTGAGCGGCCCGCAGCTGCGGCCGGCGATCGCGCTCAACAGCGCCGGCTTCAACCTGGCGCGCACCGTAGGACCGGTGATCGGCCAGATGCTGCTCAGCCTCGTCGGCGTGTTCCTGCTGTTCGCCATCAACGCCTTCACCTATGTCGGCGTGATCCTGGCGATGCGCAGCTGGAAGCGGTCGGCCGAGGCCCGCGCCTCGCAGCGCCGCGAAGGGCTCCTCGAGGCGGCCCGGACCGGCATCGCCTTCGTCCGTGGCTCCGGTGAGCTGAAGGCGATCTTCGCTCGCGGCCTCTGCTTCTTCGTGCCGGGCATCGCCATGGGCACGCTGCTGCCGGTGATCGGCCGCTTCGAGCTCCAGCTCGACGAGTTCGCGTTCGGCATCCTCTACGGCGTGTTCGGCGTCGGCGCGGTGGGCGCGGCGATGGCCATGCCGCTGGTCAACCGCCTGCTGGGGCCGGATCGCGCCAACATCTGGGCCATGAGCATCTCGGCCGCCGCCACCTTTGCCGCGGCGCTCGCCATGACGCCGCTGCTGGTGGGCGTCGTGGTGGCCATCAACGGCGCCTGCTGGATCACGGTGATCGCCAACAACAGCACGTCGATCCAGATGATCCTGCCCAACTTCATGCGGGCACGCGGCATGGCGGTGCATCAGATGGTGTTCTTCGGCGCCATGGTCGTGGGCTCGCTGATGTGGGGCAAGATCGCCACCGTGTTCGGCGTGCAGGCGGCGCTGCTCGCCTCGGCGGTGCTGCTGGTTCCCTTCACCGTGCTGGCTGCGTCGATCCGCCTTCCCGCCGCGCCGCCGCCGCGCGTCTGAGGGCGACCGCGAGGCGTCGTGTGACGCTCCAGGCACAAGACTCACCGAAATTTTCTCGCTGGCGCAGAAACCACTTGTTTCGACGCACATTAGTTGTATCTACCAAACCAGACGCCCAACGCACGTGCCGCTGGCCCTTAGTGGTTACGCAACGACGGAAAGTGTTCTTTTTGGCAGTGCCGGCTCTCGAAGCCGGGTCCGGGAAGGAGCTTCTGAAATGGTTGCTTACCGCGCGGGGCGTCGTCCTCGCTATTGTGTCTTTGGCCCGGTTTTCTTCGACCGGGCCCTGTCGTTCCCGATCAAACGGACGTTCACCCCGTCGAGTATCGGCTGACGCACG
>CANIRG010000440.1 GCA_947469635.1 Rhodospirillales bacterium
CCCTTGAGGTCCATGTGCATTTCCCCCGAATTGTTCTCGACGATAGACGCTTGGCCACCATACTAGTCCGAATGCAAAGGAGCGCGCCATGACCACCGGACCGATCGACGAAACCGAGCTCAGCACGATGCTCAAGCGGGCGGGCCTCGCTCTCACGCCCGATCAGGTGCGCGCGATCGCCCCCGGCGCCGCGATCTTCCGACAGATGATCGCGCGCGTGAACGCGCCATTGCCGCGAGAGGCTGAACCAGCGCTCACCTTCAAGGCGGAGCAGGGCTGATGTCGGCGATCCTCACCATCGCCGACGCGGCCAAGCGCATCGCGGCCAAGGAACTGTCCCCGGTCGAGCTCGCCAAGACGCATCTCGACCGCATCAAGCGCCTCGATCCGCAGCTCAATGCCTTCCTGCTCGTGACGGAAGAACGGGCGCTGGCCGATGCCAAGGCCGCCGAAGCGCGACAGATGGCGGGAACCCTGCGCGGCAAGCTCGATGGCGTGCCGATCGCGCACAAGGACATCTACAACACCGCCGGCATCCGCACGACCGCGCATTCCAAGCTGCTGGAGCACAATGTGCCCACGCGCGATGCGCACACCGTGAAGAAGTGGGCGGACGCCGGCACGGTCATGCTGGGCAAGCTCGCGACGCACGAATTCGCCTTCGGCGGCCCCTCCTTTGACCTGCCCTGGCCGCCGGCGCGCAATCCCTGGAACCGGGACCACTTCACGGCCGGCTCCTCCTCGGGCACAGGCGCAGCGGTGGCCGCAGGCCTGATCCTGGGCGGCACCGGCTCCGACACGGGCGGCTCGATCCGCGGACCGGCGGCGCTGTGCGGCATCGCCGGCATCAAGCCGACCTATGGACTGTCCAGCCGTGCCGGCATCCTGCCGCTCGCCTTCTCCCTCGATCACGCCGGCCCGATGGCCTGGACGGCGGAGGATTGCGCGCTGCTGCTGCAGGCGATGGCCGGCTACGATCCCGAGGACCCGGCCAGCGCCAATCGTCCGGTCCCCGATTTCACCGCCGGCATCGGCAAGGGCGTGAAGGGCTTGCGCATCGGCGTGGTCCGGCATTTCTTCGAGACCGACCATCGCGCGTCCGACGCCACGCGCGCCGGCATCGATGCCGCCATGGACTTCTTCCGCAAGGAAGGCGCCGAGGTCCGCGACATCACCCTCTCGCCGGCAGCGGAGTATCACGCCGTCGGTTACCTGCTCATGGTGACCGAGGCCTTCACGCTGCACGCGCCATGGATGCGCGAGCGCTTCATGGATTACGGCGAGCTGTTCCGCGACCGTGTGGCGCTGGCCGCGACCGTGAGCGGGCCGGACATCATCCAGGCCACGCGCCGCCGCCGTATGCTCTGCCAGGAGATGGCGACGGCGATGGAGAACCTCGACATCATCGTCAGCGCCTCCCAGCCCGGCGAGGCGCCGCGCATCGCCGGGCTGCCGAAATGGGCGAACATGGAGAAGCCGTCCTTCACCATGCCGTGCAACGTCACGGGCTTTCCCGCGATCAGCATCTGCACCGGCTACGGCGAGGGCGGCCTTCCCGTGTCGATGCAGCTCTCCGGCAAGCCCTTCACCGAGCCGATGCTGTTCGGCGCGGCCCACGCCTACGAGTCAGCGATGCCGTGGCGGGCGAAGCGGCCGGCAATGGCCGACTGACGTTTCCTACCTCGCGCGGATGGCGGGATTGATCGCGAGCGACGCGCCGGCGGCACCGCCGGCGTCGTAGGCCGCGGGCGACACCATCCGGCTTCGGCTGCTCACCGTGCGAAGCTTGAGGTCGAGCTTCTCCAGCTCGATGTCGACGACCGCTGCTTTCAGCACGACGAGGCCGCGGCCGGTGCCGTTGTTCACCTCGTCGCGCCCCGCCTTCATCGCCACCAGCTTGTCGGCGATGGAGGCCACCATGCCGAGCGCGAACGACGAATTCGCCACGTGGCGATCCTGATGGCGAAACCGCTGGTACTCCGCCGTGGTCTTGTAGCGGCCGAGCTCGGAGCGGACCGCGGTGTCGATCACCTCGGTGAGATAGTGCGCCACCTCGATGTCCGAACGCAGGCCGAAGAAGACGTAGCGCGCCTCGCCCGCCGCGTTCTTCTCCCGCCAGACGCGGCAGTCGCAGAAATCGGCGATGGCGCCGATGCAGTCGTCGAGCGGGATGCGCTTCTTGCGATGGGTCTCGTACTCGCGCCGCTCGCACGGCGCCTCGCGTATCTCGACATCGGAGAGCGACAGGTCGTAACGGTCGAGCAGCTCAGCCACCTTGGCGGCGGCGGCCAGCGCCTCGCCTTCGGTGCAGCCGTTGTCGATCGTCTTGGCGCGCAGGCCCTGGATGCGGGTCCTGAGCTTGTCGAGGGCGTCGAGACTGCTCAAGGAGCGATGCCGAGCAGCTTCGCCGCCGTGCCGCCCAGGATCGCGATGCGCTCGTCGTCGCTCAATCCCGGCGTCGAAAGCACGAGGTCGACCTCGGTGCTGGTCCAGGGGAAGGGATAATCCGTCCCGACCATGATCTGGCTGACGCCGGTCTCCGCGATCAGGTGGCGCAGCGCCTCGGGCGTGAAGACGATCGTGTCGAAGAAGAGCTGGCCGTCGCGCAGATAGGCCGTCGGATTCTTCTTGGGCAGCGGGCCGACTCGGCCAGGGAAGGTGCGGATCACCGCGTCGGAGCGGTTGGCGTAGGACGGCAGGAAGCCGCCACCGTGCGAGGCGCAGATCTTGAGGCCCGGAAAGCGGTCGAGCGTGCCTTCGAAGATCAGGTGCGAGAGCGCGATGGTGGTTTCGAGCGGATTGCCGATGGTGTTGGTGAGCAGGCCGCTTCCGCCCAGCCGGCCGCTCGGCTCCAGTTCGCGCGTGCCCAGCGGATGCATGAAGACCAGCACGCCCAGCTCCTCGCACTTGGCCCAGAAGGGATGGAACTTCGGGTCCGCCAATTCCAGGCCGGCGACGCTGCCGCCGACGCCGATGCCACGGAAGCCGAGCTTCTTCACCGCATGCTCGACCTGCTCGACGGCGAGATCGGGATGCTGCAGCGCCGCGGTCGCGAAGGCCACGAACCGGTCGGGGTTGGCGGCACAGAGCTCGACCAGCGTCTCGTTCTGGATCCTGATCAGCTCGGCCGCCGCGTCACGCTCCGCACGATACCAATAGGGATTGATGCTGAGCGCCTCGACGTCGATGCCCTGGGCGTCCATGGCGGCGAGGCGGGCGCTGGTGTCGTCCATCAGCAGGCCCGGCGCCTCGAGCGGATGGCCGATCACCGCCATCGCCTTGGGCACGCAACAATGGGCATGCACGTCGATGGTCTTGATCCGCTTGCCGTTGACCACGACCTCGCGCCGCCGGGCATGCGGCTGCGCCGGATCGTGCGGACCATGGAGGGGACAGCCAGTGAAGGCGATGCCGCCCGAGTTGCTCTTAGACATTTCCAGCCCTCCGCTTTCATTCGCGATCTGCCGATGAGCCTACAATGCCTTGATTGCGGAGTCGCCTTCGCGCAGGCTTCGATCAACGGAACATGGGAGAGCGGATCATGGCGGGTGATGTCGGAGTTGTGGAACGCTCGCCTATCGTCGAAACCGCATCGGGCCGCGTCTCCGGCGTCACGTCAGCCGGTGTGCATGTCTTCAAGGGCATTCCCTACGGCGCCTCGACGGCCGGCGCCAACCGCTTCATGCCACCGCGCAAGCCCGAGCCCTGGACGGGTGTCCGCGATGCTCTCGCCTATGCTGGCCGCTCCCCGCAAGCGGCTGCCGGCGCGCAGCGGCCCGAGCTGGCGACGGTGTGGGGGCCGGTCGATACGCTGCCGGTCGGCGAGGATTGCCTGACGCTGCATGTCTGGACGCCCGGCCTCGACACGGCGAAGCGGCCGGTGATGGTCTGGCTGCACGGCGGCGCCTTCTCCTACGGCTCGGCCAACTCGCCGCGCTACGACAGCACCAACCTCGCGCGCCGAAACGACGTCGTGGTCGTGGCCGTGAACCATCGCCTCAATATCTTCGGCCATCTCGATCTGTCGGCCGTCGGCGGCGAGCGTTTCGCCCAGTCCGGCAATGCCGGCGTCCTCGACCTGATCGCGGCGCTGGAATGGGTACGCGAGCATGCCGCGCGCTTCGGCGGCGATCCGGGCAACGTCACGATCTTTGGCCAGTCCGGCGGCGGCGGAAAGGTGAGCGCGTTGCTGGCGATGCCGCGCGCGAAGGGGCTCTTCCACAAGGCCATCGTACAGAGCGGCGCCAGCGTGCGCTTCGCCGAACCCGAGCGCACGACGCGCCTCGCAGACGCCGTATTGAAGCACCTCGGCCTCGGGGCAAACCAGCTCGATGCGCTGCAGTCCCTACCGCTCGCACGCCTGCAGGAGGCGGTCGATCCCGCGCAGAAGACCCTGCCGCGTCCACGCCATCCCCTGCTCGACCGCTACAATTTCGGACCGGTGATCGACGGCAGCCTGCTGCCTGCCCATCCCTTCGATCCTGCGGCGCCGGCGGTCTCCGACGAGGTGCCGATCCTGATCGGCGGCACCAAGGACGAATCGGCGATCTTCCTCGCGCCCGACGACGCGGTGTGGAACCGGACCATCACCGAGGACGACCTGCGCAAGCGCATCGCGGCCGTCGCCGGCGACGCGACCGATGAGCTGCTGGCCTACTACAAGCGGCGCGATCCCGGTGCGGGCCTCTCCGACCGGCTGATCACCATCCTCACCGCCTCGAACTTCGGCGTGCGCTCCACCCTGCTGGCGGAGCGCAAGGCCGCGCGCGGCAAGGCGCCCGTGTGGATGTACAGCTTCGACTGGGGGTCACCGGCCTACGACGGTCGCCTGAAGTCGCCGCATTCCATGGACGTGCCGTTCGTCTTCGACACGCTGCATGTGATCGGCGAGGCGCACCGCAAGCCGCGCGCCCAGACGTTGGCCGATCGCGTGTCGAAGGCTTGGGCAACGTTCGCCCGCACCGGTGATCCCGGCCACTCGACGCTGCCAGCTTGGCCCGCCTACGACACCATGCGGCGCGCCACCATGACCTTCGACGACGTCTGCCGCGTCGTGGACGACCTCGACGGCGAGGTGCGCCCTCTCTGGGAGAAGGTCGCGACGAGCTGACGACTGCTGGGGGCGCGCCACTCCAGTGGCGCGATCTTCCCTGTGTCCGGCGAATGACGCGCGACTGGAGTCGCGCGCGCCCAGCAAAATGACCTCACCCTGAGGAGCCACGCGAAGCGTGGCGTCTCGAAGGGTGGGGACAGGCACGTCGGTGAGGCCCATGCTTCGAGACGCCACGCTTCGCGTGGCTC
>CANIRG010000441.1 GCA_947469635.1 Rhodospirillales bacterium
CGAGGGCCTCAACAACAAGATCCGCGTCATCCAGCGCCGCGCCTACGGCCTGCGCGACCAGGAATATCTGCGGCTCAAGGTCCTCACATGCATGCTTCCAGCGCTCTGAAGTTGCCCAAATCACCCACTCGATTCCCTGATGAGCCAAAATCAAAGGACGTCAATCGACGCTAATCGACGCTCCCCGATGCCCAGCCCGCCAACTCCGCCTGCGCAAGTTCTTCGGCCGACCACCGTGTCAGCATACCGTCGTCCTCGCAGATCGCCGCGCGCTCCTCGAATTGCATCCAGCGGTCGAGATCGGCTTCCGCTATTCTGGGAAGCGGCGCACGCAGGACAACGTCGCTCTTGTCCCACAGGCATCCGAAACGCTGGGACGGGAGCAGGCAGCGTTGTCCTATGCCTGTCCCGATCACCTAAACGCGCCAAAACCCTCCAAGGCTCGAAAGTTTCCTTCTAGTGGAAGAGGGACGTGCGGCCGGCAAGCCCGGCATGACCTGGTGACCGTAGAACCATCGGGCGCCAGTCATGGCGAACATGCGGCCTCCGGCGCTTCGGCTTCCAATTCGCCTTTTTCCCGCATGGTCTGCGTCAAGGCCGCCTCCACCGTCCTGAGCTGATCGAGACTCATCCTGTCGATGACCTGCGCTCGGCGGTCTGGGTCCTCGGCCACCTGGATGAGCAGCCCGGCCAGCTCCGAGTCGGAGAGATTTGCGACGTCGGGCACGAAACGTCCAGTGGTCTCAAGCTTCCCGACTCGACAATCAAGCTCGCGCATTCCGTGCCTCCCTATCACGAGCGGCTTCCGCGACAAGCTTGGCGAGGCCGTGTTTGCGGATCGCGCGAAGCACCAACTCCTGAGGCGACAACGCCGCGGCTTCTTCGTCCGTCAGTTCTGTCACCGCGTCTCGCTCCAGCCGCGCCACACGCTGAAGAAGCTTCGTGGTCATCGCTTTGCTGTCCCTTCCAGCGCCGTAATGCGCCGCTCCAGATCCGCAGTCTCAACGGCTCTTCGCTGCACCTCGAGCACGGAAACGACCGTATGCCCCTCCTCTGGCGTAAGCGTGCCGTCGGTCATCGCCTCGGCGATCGCGCCGACAGCCGCGACGATGTCGGCCGGCCGCACGACCTTGGGCAGCGTGAATGTCACGGGCCGGCCTTTGCGGGCGGGCCAGATGCGGCTGAGCACGATGTCGGCGGCCTTGAGGTCGCCCTCCTTCGCCTTGTCGAGGACGGCGCGCAAGATGCCGTCGAGTTCGCCCTGTGCCAGTGCGTCGGCAGCGATCGATGCCCGATTACGGGAACCCTCGGGTCGACCTGGGCCGCCCTGATTCCCCGGCTCGAACGGCCGGCCACGCGTTTTCTTCGCATTTTTTGACGCGGTCACGGTGCTGCGCTCGATCACGCGGCCAGCCTCTCCCGATTAACGTCGAGCAGGTCGCTGAATTTCGTCAGAGCGCCGTCGAAACGGAGACGCACGGCGCCGGTGGGGCCGTGGCGCTGCTTGGCGATGTGCAGCTCAGCCAAGCCGGCGACCTCGGCGACCCGCGCCCGATCGGCGTCAGAGCCGCGCTCGAGGTAATATTCGTCGCGATAGATGAACATCACGACGTCGGCGTCCTGCTCGATCGTGCCCGAGTCGCGGAGGTCCGAGAGCAGGGGCCGCTTGTCCTGGCGCTGCTCGACGGCGCGGCTCAGTTGCGAGAGGGCGATCACCGGGACATCCAGCTCCTTGGCCAGCGTCTTGAGACCGCGGCTGATTTCCGAGACCTCGTTGACCCGCCCGTCCTTGCGGTGCGCGGCGTCGACCAGCTGCAGGTAGTCGACCACGATCAGGTCGAGCCCGTGCTGGCGCTTGAGCCGGCGAGCGCGGGCACGCAAGCCCGCGATGCTGAGCGCCGGCGTGTCGTCGATGTAGAGCGACAGGCCCTGCAACGAGGTCGCAGCCTCAATCACGCGATCCATCTCTGGTCCGGTGAGCTTGCCGCGGCGCATCCGCTCGGATGGCACGCTAGCCTGTTCGGAGATGATCCTGGTCGCGAGCTGCTCGGCCGACATCTCCAGCGAGAAGAAGCCCACGGCGGCGCCGTCGACCGTGCGCGGCTGGCCATGGGGTCCGGGCTCGGTGCGATGGGCGCGCGCCGCCGAGAAGGCGATGTTGGTGGCCAGGGCCGTTTTGCCCATCGAGGGGCGGCCGGCGAGGATCACCAGGTCGGACTTGTGCAGGCCGCCGATCAGCCGGTCGAGTTCCGCCAATCCCGTCGAGATTCCAGAAAGCTCGCCAGTGCGGGAGTGGGCCCCCTCCGCCGCCTGCATGGCGCCCGTGAGCGCCGTGTCGAAGCGGGCGAAGCCGCCGCCGTCCCGACCGTCTGCAAGCTCGTACAGTCGGCGCTCGGCAGCCTCGATTTGCTCGGCCGCCGTTGTCTCGGCCGCGTCATCGTAGGCCGCGGTCATGGCCTCGTTCGCTACGGCGATCAGGCCGCGCCTCGTGGCGCAATCGCGGATCGTACGCGCTGCTTGGGTGACGTCGAGCACGTGGACCGACGACGCGGCTAGGCGCGCAATGTAGGCCGGCCCGCCGACGGCTTTCAGGCCCTCATCCGCCTCCGCGAAGGCTGTCAACGCAGGCGCCGATACGAGCTGGCCACGCTCAACCAGCCGACCCAGCATGTCGAATATCCGGCCGTGTAGCGGGTCGGCGAAGTGCTCGGCGCGCAGCATCTCGGCGACGCGCTGGTGCGCAGCGTTGTTGACCAGGATCGCGCCCAGTAGTGCCTGCTCAGCCTCGAAGTTGTGCGGGGGCTCGCGTGTCATGACGGCACCCTGAGCGAAGCTGTGGCACCGGTGATCAGGCTGCGCACAGCGTCGCGTGAGGGGCCCTCATGGCCCTCGCGCGCGGCAACGAGTGTTGGTTTCTCCGTCAGGGGGAGGCCTGTAGGGCCTCCCCTACCGAAATCTTCGCTCTCACCTCTGAGGGTTGGCTGAGGGGTTAACCCATTTGCTCCGCTTCCGCGCAGGCGGGGATTGCCACCCTCTTTTCCGTTGAGGCGGTCGCAATTGGCCTTGGCCTTATCCCGCAGCATGCGCCGAGACAGGATCACCCCAGGCTGCATGTCCTGAGGGATGAGTGCCGCGACATCGTCGGGCATCGCCTTGCCGGTGACGCTGTAGACGTTCGCGTGGCCGAGCTCGGCTAGCAATGCCCTCACCTCGCGCTCGGAGCCGCCCAGCAAGCCGGCGAGCTGCTTGGCGGATGGATTGACCCTCTCGATGAGGAGGAAGCCGTATGTCGCCGACTCGTGCATCAGCGACAGAAGGTCGACCCACAGTCCGCGCGCCGCGAAACTGCATATCCGTAGCGGTACATCGGCCCGCCAGGCCGACGAATAAAACTTCAGCCACGGCTGGCGCTGCTCCGGGCGACGGTCAGCCATGGGCCGTCGCCTGTGTCGCGGTGCCACTTCTAGATGTTTCTGGCACCGGGCCCGTCGGCGGCGCAAGCGCGAGGCGCAGAAGGCGGAGCGGCGCGCGGGGGCGGAATTGTGGTCCGCTTCGGCGGCCTCGCTTGTAGGGCTCGGTGGGTTTGCGTAAAGTGGGCATCTCGATAGTCCTTCTCTTGGTCGGGTTTGGACACGTCATTGAGCGCCGTCCGGGGCAGGCACCTCGGGCGGCGTTCGTCATTTCAGGCAGCATCGGCTGAAAGCAGCTTCTCGAGGCTGCGCGCGGTGATCACACGTCGGCCACCGATCAGGATTCCGTCGAGCTGGCCGCGCCTGATCGCACGCCAGATCGACGCCTGGGACAGGCCGAGCTTTTCCGCCACTTCCGGAACCGAGTAAGCGGCTCGGGCCGACTGGCTGCCGGGCCGTTCCCAGTCGCTAGTTCCGGTGCTGATAATGCTCATCGGTAAGACCTCCTGCGCGGCGATAAGAGCGCCAGCGCAGGGAAGACTACTGATGCAACTCGCGATCCCGATTTCGAACCCGATTTTCGAGCCCGAATTACCTAGCTTTCCAGATGGCTTGACGGGCTAATTCGGGAAATCGGGTCGTCCCGATTTCAGAGTCTACGCTGCCTGTGATCTCGGGTGGCGGCCGGCGCGGCGAGAGAACTCGGGCGAGCGATTTTCCCATAGCGCGTGGGCATCGTCCGGCGAGACCTCTAAGCGAGACCTAGCCCACTGGAGCATGCCGTCGCGATTGCCTGCCTGACTTCGCTTCCTTGCCTGAATGCGCCGGCGCAGCTCAGCATCAAACTGGCCTTGGAGGTTCTCTCTAGCCGCATCGCCATCGGCTGAAGTCAGCAAGGCCGCCGGTGCTGTCGACGTCGCAGGCAGTTCGATCTGGACTAGGCCCCAGGTGTGTTGCCCGATGGTCAAGGCTTCTCGAACGAGATCGATTCGGGCGTGAACAAGCTCGACGCGCGTGAGCGCGCGGCGGGTGACCCCATCAATGGTAGCGGTAACATCGACGCGAGCGTCCTTCATCTCTGCCAGGAGCTTCTCGCCAATACGCAGGGCCAGCTGACCACACCGTCGTTGGTACCGGGCCATGAGGGGTCGGGCAGCTTCCTGACGAGCCTCGCTTAGGGCGAGATCTGCAATGAAACTCTCCCGAAGCCTCGCCGTTGGGTAGGTGCCCAACACGGCGCCGATGGATCCATGACTCGGGCGCTCCGCCGACAAAAAAGTCTCCGGATCGATCTTGTAACGTGTCATCCGCTCTTGCCGGTGCTTCCCCACTAGCTGATCCGCTGCGCGATCGATGCGCCTTACGCGGCTCGCTGACACTCGAGCCTCCCCGATGTGGATCGTCCGCATGGCTCGCCAGGCCCGATAGTCACGCGGCGCAATGCGTTCAGCGAATTCGGCGAGTGTAAGCTCCGTAGGCACAGCCGCATGATCCGTGTCGCATGTGAGGTGGATGGCGCGGCGGTCGCTGCATGCGGTCAGCAATGGTCAACCCGTCGGTCTAGCCGCGCCATCTGCACCATACCCGATTTGTTCTGACGCTGAGGAGTTGCTTCGGCCTGTGGAGAACCGCCCAATAGGGACACCGCATTGGGGACAAGGTTAGGGACATAAACTGCCGAACGAGAAATTTTTATGTTATTTCAACTAATTAACTAATAAGCCTTGAAGATCGAACATCATCGGGCGTCTCCTGATTTCATTTGGCGAAGAGGGCGATCAGCTCAACATGCACCGACCAGAAGAACTGGTCGATGGGCATGAGTTTCTCCAGCCGGTACCCGGCCTCCTGCA
>CANIRG010000442.1 GCA_947469635.1 Rhodospirillales bacterium
GGCGCCTACCAGATCGGCTTTGCCGACGTGAACTCGACCATCGAGTACAACGCCAAGAATCCCGGCAAGGAAATCCTCTGCGTCTTCATGGCCTACGATTTCGCGCCCTTCGGCGTCTATGCACTGAAGAAGAGCGGCATCAAGGTGCCCAAGGATCTCGAGGGCAAGAAGCTCGGCGCGCCGGTGTTCGATGCCTCCTTCCGCCTGTTCCCGGCCTTCGCCAAGAAGAACGGCATCGCCAAGTGGGAGCATGTGAACCTGGCACCACAGCTGCGCGAGCAGAGCCTGGTGCAGGGCACGGTCGACTTCATCTCCGGCCACTACTTCTCCTCGATGCTCGACCTCAAGGCGCGCGACGTGAAGTTCGACGACATCGTGGCCATGCGCTACGTCGACTTCGGCATGGACCTCTATGCCAACGGCATCATCGTCTCGGCCGAGATGGCCAAGAACGAGAAGGCGGTGAAGGGCTTCATCGCCGCCACCATCAAGGGCTGGAAGGACGTGGTCGCCGACAACAAGGTCGGCATCGCCGCGGCCAAGAAGCGCGATCCGCTGGTCGACGAGAAGCTGGAAACCGAGCGGCTGCAGATCTCGCTGCAGACCAACATCTTCACGCCCTACGTGAAGGCCAACGGCATGGGCGACGTCGATCCGGCGCGCTTCGCCCGTTCGGTCAAGGATGTGTCCGAAGCCTTCGGCCTGCCGACGTCCCCGGCACCGGACAAGGTCTTCACCAATGCGTTCCTGCCGCCGAAGGCGGATCGCATGGTCGCGAAATAGCGACTGTGGCCCTCCCTTCGAGACACTCGCTGCGCTCGCTCCTCAGGGTGAGGATGTGCGCAGTAAGAGTTGACCTCATCCTGAGGAGCCCGACGAAGTCGGGCGTCTCGAAGGATGGGCATCAGTCGAGCCGTCGATGGCCTTCGTCGACCTGAAGGGCGTCAGCCTCACCTATCGGCTGGGCAAGGACACGACCCTTGCGCTGGCCGATGCCACCTTCAGCATCGACAAGGGTGAGTTCATCGCCGTCGTCGGGCCGTCGGGCTGCGGCAAGTCGACGATCATGAAGCTGGTCACCGGCCTGCTGCCAGCCACGGGCGGCGAGGTCCAGGTGGCCGGCCGCAAGGTCGTGGGCCCGATCAAGGGCGTCGGCATGGCGTTCCAGAATCCGACGCTGATGCCGTGGCGCACCACGCTCGACAATATCCTGCTGCCGATGGAGGTGGTGGAGCCGCACAAGCGGCGCTTCCGCGCCAACCGCGCCGAGTATGTCGAGCGCGCGATGAAGCTCCTGCGCACCGTCGGCCTGGCCGACTTCGCGCTGAAGTTTCCGTGGCAGCTCTCGGGCGGCATGCAGCAGCGCTCCAATCTCTGCCGCGCCCTGATCCACGAGCCCGAGCTGCTGATGCTCGACGAGCCGTTCGGCGCCCTCGACGCCTTCACGCGCGAGGAGCTGTGGGGCGTCATGCAGGCGCTGTGGCTGGAGAAGCGCTTCACCGGCGTGCTGGTGACGCACGACCTGCGCGAATCGGTGTTCCTGGCCGACACGGTCTACGTCATGAGCCGGCGGCCGGGCCGCATCGTCATGAGCAAGAAGATCGACATCCCGCGCCCGCGCACGCTCGCCACCACCTTCGAGCCGCACTTCGTCGACATCGTCCACGAGCTGCGCGACCGCATCCACCAGGAGCATTCGTGAGCCCGTTCGGTCGCGAGATGCTGAAGCACGCCATGCCGTGGCTGGTGATGGCGGGCCTGCTGATCGTGTGGGAGATCTGCTGCGTCGCCTTCGACGTGCAGGAGATCATCCTGCCGCGGCCGAGCAAGATCTTCACCGTGTTCGTGGCGCGCTTCGACATACTGATGTTGTTCTGCTGGGACACGCTGTGGACGACGCTGCTGGGCTTCCTGCTCGCCATCGCCTTCGGCCTGCTCCTGGGCCTGGCGATCGGCGCCTCGCCCTTCGTCTATTCCGGCCTCTATCCGCTGCTGATCGCCTTCAACGCCGTGCCGAAGGTGGCGATCGTGCCCATCCTGATGATTTGGGTCGGCGTCGGCGCGCTGCCGGCCATCATCACCGCCTTCGTGATCAGCTTCTTCCCCATCGTGGTCAATGTCGCCACCGGCCTCGCCACCATCGAGCCCGAGATGCGCGACGTGCTGCGCTCGCTGGGCGCGACGCGCTTCGAGATCCTGACCAAGGTCGGCATCCCGCGCGCCATGCCCTACCTATTCGCCAGCCTCAAGGTCGCGATCACGCTCGCCTTCATCGGCTCGGTGATCTCCGAGACGGTGGGCGGCAACCGTGGCATCGGCTTCCTGATGCTCTCGGCCGGCGCGCGCAACGACGCGCCCACCACCTTCGCCGGCCTGTTCGCCATCGCCATCATGGGCGTGCTGATGTACGCCGTCTGCGCCCTGGTCGAGAAGCGCATGACCCGCTGGGCCTTCCGTGGCGAGATCGTAGGGTAGCGGCGAGATCGCGGTGTCGTAGGTAACCTCATGCTGAGGAGCCATGCGAAGCGTGGCGTCTCGAAGCATGGGCCCACGGCCGGTGTCTGTTGCCGACCCTTCGAGACGGCCGCTTCGCGGCCTCCTCAGGGTGAGGTAGTGGTTGGTGCCTGTGCCATGGTCAATTTTGACAGTAGCGCCCGGAATAGGTCGACCGCGGAGAGGCGCCTATGGTCGCGGCATGCGTTCTTCGTACCGACTGGAGGGGTTACCGTTAGATCCTCCGTTATTTAAAGCGTCACTTTTCGAGACTCGGCAGGGGCGGCACGAACAGGCTGGCGAACAGCTTGCCGGCGCCATAGGCCTCCACGAGACCCGCGAGCGGCACCTTCAGATGAAGCGTCTCGAACGCCGGCAGGCCCGAGGGCCAGATCAAGGTCACGGGATGGTCCGCCGGATAGGTCGCCCGGAGCCAGCCGACGGTGCGGTCGATCCGGGGCGGCTCGGTAGGCTGCTTCCTGGTGTCGACCTGGCAGATCAGCATGGCGATGTGGCTGCTGGTCTTGCGTGTCTCGATGTGGGTCCAGGGCAGCACGATCTGGAGGCCGAGCGCGAAATCGAAATCTATCGCCGCGAGCGCCGGCTCGATGAAGCTGAGGCCCTCGACGATCCTGATCTCGACGCCGGCCTCGCGGGCGCGACGGCGCAGGATCCGTGTCGTGTCCTCGAGGATGGAGGGGCTGCCCGGGAGGGCGTAGGTGGCGCTTCCCCTGAGGCCCGCTTCCTTCAGCAGGGCCGTCGCCATGAACTCGTACATCTCGTCGGTGCCGGGCCAGGCCATGGTGTAGAGCCCGTCGAACGAGGCGAGGTCCTTGCCGAGGCCTTCGAGCCAAGCGTAGGCGGGATAGGCGCTGGTGCGGAAGAAGATCTTGTCGGCCTGCAGCAGGCAGTCCTCCGCCTCCTTCGTGATGAGGGCGAGGGGGCCCGGACCGAGCCCGACGATGGTGAGTGTCGACATCGAATGTCCTCTCGGCGATGGGCGTTCCGCTGGCTGAACGTTGGCACGGTCCGGAATTTGACTCGTGCCGTCGGTGTGCAACAATCCCTTCCGACTGGCGAGGAAAAACCAAGAATGGCTGATTTGGACTGGACCGGCTCGACTGTCGAGGCGGCGGGAACGAAGCTCCATCTCATGCGGGCCGGCCGCGGCCGGCCGGTGATGGTGCTGCACCATGAGACGGGCACGCTCGATCGCCTGCCGTTCTACGATGCGCTGGCGGAAAACTACGACGTGCTGGTGCCGCATCATCCCGGCTACAGCCGCTCGCAGCGGCCGGACTGGATGCGCTCGGTGCGCGACATCGCCGTGGTCTATCGCGGCCTGCTGGCCGACCTCGACGTGAGCGACGTGGCCATTGTCGGTCTTGGCTTCGGCGGCTGGATCGCGGCCGAGATGGCCAGCATGGCGCCGGCCGATCTCTCCGCCCTGGTGCTGGTCGCCCCCATGGGCATCAAGCCGCCCAGCGGCGATATCCTCGACCTCGCCATCACCGGCTATGTCGATTACGCGCGCGCCGGCTTCCACGACCAGGCGGCGTTCGATCGCGTCTATGGCGCCGAGCCCTCGGTCGATCAGCTCGAGATGTGGGACATCTGCCGCGAGATGAGCTTCCGCATCGCCTGGAAGCCCTACATGTACAGCCAGACGCTGCCGCATCTGCTGGGCGCCGTGCGCGTCCCCTCGCTGGTGGTGTGGGGCGACGATGACAGGGTCGTGCCGCAGAGCGCGGGCCATCGCTATCTCGAGTCGCTGCCCAACGCCGTCCTGGAGATGGTGCGAGGCTCCGGTCATTGCGTCGACATGGAGCAGCCCGAAGCGCTTGCCCGTCTCGTCACCAGCTTCCTCGGTCGGGAGTGATGTCATGCATCTGATGTATTTCACCGAACAGCCAATGTCGGCCTACTCCGAGCAGGCCGGCCGCGACTTCGGCGCCACGGCGCTGATGTTCCCCAACAGCAATTTCGATCCGGTGCAGGGTTCGCGCCTCTACAACAACTACCTCGAGCAATACATGCTGGCCGAGGAGGTCGGCATCGACGGCATCATGCTGAACGAGCACCACAATGCGCCGTTCTGCATGCAGGCCAAGGCCAACATCTTCGCTGCCATCCTCGCGGGCATGACCAAGAAGGCCAAGATCGTCATGCTGGGCAATCCGCTGCCGCTGG
The DNA here is from genome assembly GCA_947469635.1 of Rhodospirillales bacterium. Lineage (GTDB taxonomy): Bacteria > Pseudomonadota > Alphaproteobacteria > Reyranellales > Reyranellaceae > Reyranella. The sequence continues at coordinate 4,684 of CANIRG010000442.1, forward strand.
CGGAAGACCCGATCCGCCTCGCCGAAGAGCTGGCGATGATCGACATGATCTCCAAGGGCCGGCTGGTCTCCGGGTTCGTGCGCGGCGGCGGGCAGGAGCAGCTCGCGACCGGCGTCAACCCGGCCTTCAACCGCGAGCGCTTCGAGGAGGCGCACGAGCTGGTCGTGAAGGCCTGGACCCAACCGGGGCCGTTCCGCTTCGAGGGCACGCACTACCACAACCGCGTCGTCAATCCATGGGCGGTGCCGCTGCAGAAGCCCTATCCGCGCGTCTGGATCCCGGGCGTGATCAGCAAGGAGACGATCATCTGGGCAGCGAAGCAGCGCTACCCGTATATCGCGCTCAACACCTCGATCGAGCAGACCAAGAAGATCTGGGAGCTCTACGACCAGACCGCGCTCGACGTCGGCTACGTCGGCGGGCCGGAGAATCGCGGCTACCTGATCCAGGTCCATATCTCCGACAACGAGGAGAAGGCGATCGAGAACGCCCGGCAGTTCCGCTGGATGCAGGGCGAGTTCACCGGCCTTGCCCATCCGGTGTGGAGCACGCCGTCGGGCTA
>CANIRG010000443.1 GCA_947469635.1 Rhodospirillales bacterium
GTCGAGGGCCTCAACAACAAGATCCGCGTCATCCAGCGCCGCGCCTACGGCCTGCGCGACCAGGAATATCTGCGGCTCAAGGTCCTCACATGCATGCTTCCAGCGCTCTGAAGTTGCCCAAATCACCCACTCGATTCCCTGATGAGCCCAAAAATTGTTGGAAGCTCCGGACGTCCAAAAGCGGCAGAACGAATTTGCGGAATCGGTTAAGGCCGGGGAAATCGGACCTGCCTCTATGCCCCCGAAGGGCATGAGCGCCACCATAGCGAAGCCGGGCGTGCCTCAATTGTACTCGCGAGTTCAGAGAAATGGCGCGCGCCGCCTCGCGCCCGCTACATCCCCATACCCGCACCCTGATTTCCGCCGCGCCGGTCCCGACCCCCGTGTGGAGCGCACGCGTCGGCGCGTGCCGATGAAGGGCAAGCCGCCCAGCGCGCTGAACCCGCCAAGCGGCTGCCGTTTCCGCACGCACTGCCCGATCGCCGAAGAACGTTGCGCCCTGCAGGGACCGCCGCTGCTGGAAGTAGCCTCAGGCCAGCGCGGCGCCTGCCAATTCCCCGACGGCTGAGCTGGACCGGCGGAACCCAACAAACAGCTTGAAGACTCACAGGCGCGCCGTCCATATCGACCGCCCGACGTAGCGACGGCGTCTCTTGCTTCCCGAGGAGTCTTTCTTGGTGGTTTCCGTCCAGGCGCGTATTGCCGAAGAGCTGGGAGTCAAGGAACAACAGGTTCGGGCGGCAGTCGATCTGCTCGATGGCGGCGCCACCGTTCCCTTCATTGCGCGCTACCGCAAGGAAGTCACCGGATCGCTGGACGATGCGCAGCTTCGTACGCTTGAAGAGCGGCTGGGCTATCTGCGCGAGCTGGAAGCGCGACGCAAGGTCATCCTCGACTCGGTTCGCGAACAGGGCAAGCTCAGCCCGACGCTCGAAGCGGCGTTCATGGCGGCCGACAGCAAGAGCCGCCTCGAGGACATCTATCTGCCCTACAAGCCGAAGCGTCGCACCAAGGCCGAGATCGCCAAGGAAGCCGGGCTGATGCCGCTCGCGGATCTGCTGCTGAAGGAGCCACAGCATGTGCCCGCGGTCAGCGCGGAGCCCTTCGTTTCCGCCGACAGGAATGTCGCAGATACCGCAGCGGCACTCGACGGCGCGCGCGCCATTCTGGTCGAGCGCTTCGCCGAGAATGCCGACCTGATCGGCGCGCTGCGCGAGGATTTCTGGACGAACGGACGACTTGTTTCCAAGGTGCGTGAGGGCAAGAACGAGGCGGGCGCGAAATTCAGCGACTATTTCGACTTCTCGGAAGCCCTCGCCAGGATGCCCTCGCACCGAGTGCTGGCGCTGTGCCGCGGCGAGCGGGAGGAGATCCTCGGCTTGATGGTCGAGCCGGACGATCCCGCGACACGCCCGCCTGCAGCACAGGCTCCGGCAAGCGCCTACGAGCTGCGCATCATGCGGGCCTACGGCATCTCCAATCAGGGACGGCCGGGCGACAAGTGGCTCGCCGATACGGTGCGCTGGGCGTGGCGCACCAAGATCATCGTCATGCTGTCGATCGACCTCCGGCTGCGCCTGTGGACGGCAGCCGAGGAGGAGGCGGTGAGGGTTTTCGCTTCGAACCTGCGCGACCTGCTCCTGGCAGCGCCCGCCGGCGCACGACCGACGCTTGGACTCGATCCCGGCTTTCGTACCGGCGTGAAGGTCGCGGTGGTGGACGCCACCGGCAAGGTGGTGACGACCAGCACGATATTCCCGCACGAGCCACGGCGGCGCTGGGACGAGGCGCTCGCCATCCTGGCGAAGCTGGTGCGCGAGTATGGGGTCGAGCTGATCGCCATCGGCAACGGCACGGCCTCGCGCGAGACCGACAAGCTCGCCATCGAGCTGGTGAAGGGCCTGCCGGAACTCGAGCTGCAGAAGATCGTGGTGTCGGAGGCTGGCGCGTCGGTCTATTCGGCGTCGGCCTATGCGTCGGAGGAGTTGCCGGACCTCGACGTGACGCTGCGCGGCGCCGTGTCGATCGCCCGCCGGCTACAGGACCCGCTCGCGGAGCTGGTGAAGATCGACCCGAAGTCGATCGGCGTCGGCCAATACCAGCATGATCTCAGCGAATTCAAGCTGTCGCGCTCGCTCGACGCGGTGGTCGAGGATTGCGTCAACGGCGTGGGCGTGGACCTGAACACGGCCTCGGCGCCGCTGCTGGCGCGCGTCTCGGGCATCGGCCAGGGGCTGGCCCAGAGCATCGTCACTCATCGCGACACTCATGGCGCTTTCCGGTCGCGCAAGGCGCTGAAGGACGTGCCTCGGCTCGGGCCCAAGGCATTCGAGCAGTGCGCGGGCTTTCTTCGCATTCCCGCCGGCGACGATCCGCTCGATGCCTCGGGTGTGCATCCCGAATCCTATCCGGTGGTGCACAGGATCATCGCGGCGACCAGGAGCAGGATCGACGCTCTGATCGGCAACGCCCCCGTTTTGCGCGCACTTTCACCGACGGCTTTCGTCGACGGGAAGTTCGGCCTGCCCACCGTTGCGGACATCCTGCGAGAGCTGGAGAAGCCGGGCCGCGACCCGCGGCCGGCCTTCAAGGCCGCGGAGTTCAAGACCGGCATCGAAACGCTCAACGATCTCCAGCCGGGCATGGTGCTCGAAGGCGTGGTCACCAACGTCGCCGCCTTCGGGGCGTTCATCGATGTCGGCGTTCATCAGGACGGGCTCGTTCATGTGTCGGCCATGTCGAGGACCTTCGTGAAGGATCCGCGCGAAGTGGTGAAACCGGGCGACATCGTGCGTGTGAAGGTTCTGGACGTGGACAAGCCACGCAAGCGCATCAGCCTGTCGCTGCGGCTCGACGACGAGGCCGGCAAGCCGACGCGATCCGGCCGTCCTGAAGGCGGGGGCGCTTCCCGGCGCGATCAGGCCGCAAACATGCAATCCAGCAAAGGCGCCGCCCCGGGGAACGCCATGGCCGACGCATTGCAGCGAGCCCTCGGCGCACGGAGTGGCGGTCGCTGAACCTGCATCGGCGCTTGCGGCATCATGTTGAAATGGCACGCCCGCGTCGCTGGGCAGTCGCCATCGCGAGCGCAGCGAGCGCCTGAAGAACCGCGGTCAACGCCAGGGCCCAGCTGTAGCTGTCCGGATCCCAGCCGTTCGAGCCGGTGCGCGGCCAAAGATCGAGGATCCAGCCGATCACCGCCTGGACCAGGAAGGCAAAACCAAGCGTCAGCGTGTTGATGGCCGTCGAGACCCTCCCCGTCTGCTCGGGAGGAAACATCTGGCACAGCACGATATAGCCCGCCGGTCCCGCCGCGCCGAACACCGCGATCGCAAGCCAGAGCCCGAGTACGACCGAGGGCTGGCTCGGCTGCAGCATGAGGCCCGCCTGCAGAAGCACCATGCCGGCAAGCGCCACGATCGGAACGAAAAACGACGGCAGGCCGGCCGCGGTCGCGCGGCTGGCGGCGCTGCCGGTGAGCATGCTGCCCGCGACCATCGCAAAGGTGTAGAGGAACAGCACGCCGGCCCGGGCCGCTCCGTCCATGCCGGCCACGTCCCGCAGCCACGGGCCTGCCCACAGGCCCAGGTAGACGAAGTTGAACATCGACAAGGTCGCCACCGCCGGAGCGAACCGCCAGAAGGTCCGCGAGGCGAGGATGCGGCCGCTCAAGGCAATGTCGCCCCGCAGCGTTCGCACCGGGCCCGGGACGCGCGGCTTGTCGGGCACCGACAGGAAGATCCATGTCGCGACCCCGAGCGCCAACAGGCACAGTCCCCAGAATACGCCCCGCCAGCCGAGCACGGGCAGCATAGCCTGGACGGGTGACGTGGTGAGCGCGCTGCCGAGCGCGCCGATCGCCGTCGCGATGCCGGTCACGTATGCGACCCGGCTGCGTTCGAACCAGTCGGCGTGCGCCTTGATCACCGCCATCAGACCGGCCGAAATTCCCATGCCCAGGACGATCCGCGCCGCGACCAGCCCGGCAAAGCCCGGCGACAGCGCGAAGATCGCGAAGCCGATCGCCGTGAGCAACATCAGCACGGTCTGCACGCGTCGCGCGCCAAACGCATCGAGTGCCACGCCCAGCGGCAGTTGGGTGGCCGCATAGGCCGCGAACAGGGAAGCTGCCAGCACGCCCAGCTCGACGGCGGACAGGCCGAGCTCGACGGCGAGCACGGGACCGACGATCGCCATCACCATGCGCGCGGCCTGGTTCATGACGTTTGCCGCGGCCAGCGGAAAGGTCACCTGGAGCAGCATCCGGGCTGACACTCCCAGCCTCAGGCGAGCCATGACGCCTTCCTCCCTGGCTATTGGTAGGCTGCCTTTATCATCCTGGTGAGCTCTTCGCTCAGCTCATCGGTCGGCGTCTCCAGCTCGTCGACGCCGGGCTTGGTCGTCGGCGCGACCGGATCGGAGTCCGCCATCGACCGCACGGCCGGCAGCGTGACGAACCGCCGTCCAACCTTCACCCGCTCGCCCGCTCTCGGAAGACGCTTCTTTCCCATCATCCCGCCCGAACGTCCTGATCCTCCAGTATCTCCAATATCTCCAGATCGCGGATCGGCACCCTGGCCGCGCCGCTGGGCCAATGAGACGGGCATTGCATCATGGGCTGTGCGCCGTCGGATGCCGTATCGGCAGTACCGACATGTCGGAAGATGTCCTCGCTGCCGATGAAGCGCTCGAGGCCCGGCGCCAGCGTGTCGCTGCGCGTCGGACGATAGATCGCGCGCACGCGGTCGAGATACTGGACCGACGTGTGGTCGATCGGCGGCGGCGGATCGGCGTGGCCAATAGGCCCGCTCGCCTCAGGCGGCCCGTCGAGGTCCGTCATCGAGGGCACGCCCGGCACGCTGATCGTGCGCCGTCCCATCCGCACGCGGCCGCCAGCCTTCCGGGAGAGTCCGTTCGAGCGCATGCGTTGATCCTGCCACGGGACCGCGGATGGCGGTAAGAATAACCGGCCCGTCGAAGCGCAGGGAGGAATCGATGAAGGAATTGTCCGGCAGGATTGCCGTCGTCACCGGTGGCGGCTCGGGAATGGGACGCGAGCTGGTCCGCCTGCTGGTGGCCGAAGGCTGTCACGTCGCCATGTGCGACGTCTCGCGGCACGGCATGGCGGAGACGCGACGACAGTGCGAGGCGACGGGGCTGCCGCAAGGCCTGCGCGTCACCGCGCATCTCGCCGACGTGTCCAGCGACGCCGACGTCCAGCGCTTTCGCGACGA
>CANIRG010000444.1 GCA_947469635.1 Rhodospirillales bacterium
CTCCCCGCTACGCGGGTCCCCTCCCTCTCCCCACGCGTATGACGCGCGCGGAGAGGGCTTTGATCGATGTGTCCACGCCGTAGCATTCAAATGGGGAGGAGCGGCCTCTAGGTGCGCGGCCGGAGCGCCGCGAGCCGGTCGATCTCGCGCCAGAAGCCAGCGATGGTCTCGTCGACGATCTGGGCGACCGGCTTGATGTCGTGGATCAGGCCTGCGCTCTCGCCGGCCGCGCCCGAGGTGTTGTCGACGTCGCCCTGGACATAAAGCATGTCGAGGGTGGCGTTGCGCGGCAGGCGCTCGCGCTTGCCCTCGCTCACCTCGACCGAATAGGGCGTGCGCAGGCCGCGTGAACGGGCGCGCGGCGGATTGTCGGTCATGATGGTGCCGGTGATCGGCGCCGCCACGATGGCGTTCTTGTAGTTGAGGTGAACCGGGCTCTCGAACGAGGCCACGAAGCGGGTGCCCATGGTGACTCCCTCCGCGCCCAGGGCAAACGCCGCCGCCATGCCGCGCCCGTCGACGATGCCGCCGGCCGCCACGATCGGCACCTCGACTTTCTCGCGCACCGCCTGCAGCAGGGCGAAGGTGTGGACCTCCTCGGGATTGCGGATGCCGGCGCTTTCGGCGCCCTCGACGATCAGCCCGTCGACGCCGGCGTCCACCGCCTTGACCGCGCCGCGCAGCGTCGCCGTCGCGTGATAGACGATCACGCCCGCGTCCTTCAGCAGGCGGGTGTAGCGCGTCGGATCGCCGGCCGAGGTGGTGACGAAGTGCACGCCCTGGCCCAGCAGCCAGTCGATGATCGCGGTCTCCTCCTTGGGGTCCATCTGCAGGTAGCGGATCGGCAGGTTGACGCCGAACGGCTGGTTGGTGGCGGCGCGAATGGCCGTGAACTCGCGCGTCGTCACCGACAGGTCGCGGATGGAATTCTCGAGCAGGCCCATGGCGCCCGCGGCCGAGACGGCGGACACCAGCGGCGCGCGCGCGATCCAGGTCATCGGCGACTGGAAGATGGGGTAGCGCGAGCGCGTATGCGCCGTGACCCGATTGCCCTCGAACATTTCGTCAGTTCCTTCGCATCAGATAGGTGTCCATGATCCAGCCGTTGGCGGCGCGCGCCCGGGCGCGCACGCGGCTGATCTCGTCGGCCACGTCGGCGAGCTTGCCGGCGATCAGGATCTCTTCTTCCATGCCGAGATAGGCGCCCCAGAAGATATCTATATCCTCGCCGGTCTCGGCATAGCCGCCAAAGCTGTCCTCGCCGTCGAGCATGACGACGACGCTGTCGGCTTCCTCCGGCCAGCCCTCGCGCAGCTTCCGGCCGGTGGTGATGTGCACCGACTGTGCGATGCGATTGAGCGGGATCCTGTGACGAGCCGCCAGGACCTGCGGCGCCATGATGCCGGGAATGATCTCGATTTCGAGTGTCTGCCGGCCGGTAGCGGCGATGGCCTCGACGTTGCGCAGCGTCGAATCATAGAGCGCGGGGTCGCCCCACAGGAGGAACGCGCCGCACTGGCCCTCGGCCACCTCCTCCGCGATCAGCCGCTCGAACACCGACTGCTTGGCCTTGTTGAGGTCCTCGACACACGCCCTGTAATCGGCAGGCGCGGTGTCGCGCTCGGGGCTCGATGCCTCGACGATCCGCGTGTCGGGGCGCCGCAGATGGCGCCGGCAGATTTCCCGGCGCAGCGCCGTCAGTCTTTCCTTGGCGGCGCCCTTTTCCATGACGAAGATGACATCGGCGCGATTCAGCGCCTCGACGGCCTGCATCGTGACATGGTCGGGGTTGCCGGCGCCGATCCCGATCAGGAGGATCTTCTTCATATGGTTGCTCCGTTCGAGGCGTCTTAACCATGAAACGGCTGTCGGAGCGACTGCGTTATCTCCCATGCGCAAGATGATCCATATCGCGATGGTGCAGGTCGATGCCCTGGAGGGTCTGGCGCGCGATACCGACAGGAGCTTCCAGGACCTGATCGACGAGGCGCTCAGCGACCTGTTGAAAAAACATCGCCGACCGGTGACGGTGAAGGAGATGCTGACGCAAAGCCTCGAGCGCGGAACTCGCAAGCGAACGCCCCGGACGGGCCAGCCGTGAAAGTCTTGTGGTCGCTCCTCGCGATCGCCAGCGTGGCGCTGATCGGCACGGGCGCGCTCGTGCTCGCCTTCGCTTGGTTTCCCGCCATCGCGCCCATTGCGACGCCGCGGCCGGAAGCGTTCCATCGCGCCGTGGTGGCCCGCGGCGAAAGCCTGGCGATGATCGGCAACTGCGAAGCCTGTCATACCGCCAAGGGCAGCCAGCCTTATGCCGGCGGCCTGCCCCTGCAGACGCCGTTCGGCACCATCCATTCCACAAACATAACGCCCGACCCGGACACCGGCATCGGACGCTGGTCGCGGTTGGCCTTCCGGCGCGCCATGTACAACGGCGTCTCCCGCGACGGCCATCTCCTCTACCCCGCCTTCCCCTACAATCACTTCACCCGCGCGAATCTGTATGATCTCGATGCCCTCTACGCCTACTTCATGACGCGCGCGCCGGTATCGTCGCGCCCGCCGGCCAACCGGCTGAGGGAGCCCTACGGCTTTCGCCCGCTGATCGGGGTCTGGAACCTGCTCTATCTGAACAGGGGTACCCTGCCGCCCGTGCCGACCGAATCGGCGGAATGGAACCGCGGGCGCGAGCTCGTGGAGGGGCTGGCGCATTGCGGCAGCTGCCACACGCCGCGCGACGGACGCGGCGGAGAGCGGCGCAGGGTGGCCTACGACGGCGCCTGGGTGGACGGCTGGTATGCCCCGCCGCTCAATTCCAGGTCGCCGGCCGTGCAGGCCTGGACCTACGAGCGGCTGCTCACCTACCTGAGCACCGGCCTCAGCCCGGCCCACGCCGCCGCCGCAGGCCCGATGGGGACGGTGACCCGGCAGCTCGCCCAGGCGCCGGAGTACGAGGTGCGCGCCATCGCGGCCTACGTCGCCTGGCTGCTCGAGGACGCGCCTGCGGCCCGCGCCGGGAGAGATGCTCCCGTCATCGACCGGCACGAGACAGCGGACCGCGACCATCCCGAAGCGGCCGTGCTGTTCGCCGGCGCCTGTGCCGTCTGCCACGCACCAGGCGGGCCGATGATGCAGGAAGGCCGGCCGCCGCTTGCCTAGGGCACGCCGCTGCACGTGGCGACACCGCACGACACCGTGCGCATCATCCTCGAAGGCGTCAGCCCGCCGGCCGGCCCCTATAGTCCCTCCATGCCGGCCTTCGGCGACATGCTGAGCGACCGCCAGATTGCCGATATTTCAGCCTACCTGCGCGCGCGCTTCACCGACAAGCCGCCCTGGTCCGACGTCCAGCGCGCGACCGAACAGGCCCGGCAGGGAGCCACGCCGTGACCGCGCTCTCGGTCAATGGCGAGACGTACCAGGTCGATGCCGACCCGGATACGCCCCTGCTCTACGTGCTGCGCAACGAGCTGGGGCTGAACGGGGCGAAGTTCGGCTGCGGGCTCGGCCAGTGCGGCGCCTGCACCGTGCTGGTCGACGACAAGCCCGTCTTCTCCTGCCTGCTGCCGATCGCGGCCATCGCCGACCGCAAGGTGCGGACCCTGGAAGCGTTGGGGACCGAGGAGAATCCCGGCCCGCTCCAGGCGGCGTTCGAGACCGAGCAGGCCGCCCAGTGCGGCTACTGCATTGCCGGCATGATCGTCCGCGCCCAGGCGCTGCTGGAGAAGAACCTGCGCCCGACCGAAACGGAGCTGCGCACCCATATGGCGCCCAACCTCTGCCGCTGCGGCACCCATATGCGCATCCTGCGCGCGATCCGGCGCGCCGCGCGCGCGATGGGCGGCGGCGTGCGCGAGACGGCGGAGCGCACGCCATGAGCAGGCTCACGCGACGTGGACTTCTGGCGAAAGGAACGCTGGTCGTCGCCTTCTCGCTCGCCCGCGGCGCCACGGCGCAGGAAGGCGGCAAGAAATCCCTGCCGCTCGATTCCTGGATCCGCATCGACGCCGAGGGCCAGGTCACGGTCTTCACCGGCAAGGCCGAGCTGGGCCAGGGCCTCAAGACGGCGCTGATCCAGATCGCCGCCGACCAGCTCGCGGTCTCGCCCGACAGCATCGACCTGGTCACCGCCGACACCGCCCTCACGCCCGACGAAGGGATCACGGCAGGCAGCCGGTCGATGCAGGACAGCGGCACCGCCATCCTGAACGCGGCGGCCAACGTCCGCCTGCTGCTGGCCGAGGCCGCGGCCTGGCGCCTGGTCATGTCGGCCGACCGGGTGGTGATGCGCGACGGCGCGGCCCACGGCACGGACGGACGCTACATCACCTATGCCGAGCTGGTGACGGGCCTGTCGCTGCATGTCGAGGCCAAGCCCGATGCGCCGCGGCGCGCCGAGCGCCAGGTCATCGGCACCAACCTGCCGCGCGTCGACATCCCGGCCAAGCTGAGCGGTGGGACGGCCTATCTGCAGGATTTCCGCATGGCCGGCATGCTGCATGCTCGCGTGGTGCGCGGCCCCGGCGACGGCACGCGACTGAAGCCCACGGAGGTCGAGGCCGTCTCTTCCCTGCCCGGCATCGTGCGCGTGGTGCGCGACGGTCGCTTCGTCGCGGTGCTGGCGACCGACGAATGGCGCGCGGTCAAGGCGCTGCACCGGCTGCAGGCGGCCGGCTGGGAGCGGCCTGAGCGGCCCGTGTCGGCGGCCGACGAGGAGGAGCTACCCATCTTCGAGACAGCTGGGCCTGCGCCACAGGCCGGCGGCACGGTGGTGAGCGCGCACTACAGCCGCCCCTGGCTGATGCACGGCGCGATCGGCCCGTCCTGCGCCGTGGCACTGTGGGAAAACGACAGCCTCACCGTGTGGACGCACAGCCAGGGGGTGGGGCCGCTGCGCAAGGCGCTGGCCGAGCTGGTGCGCCTGGCGCCCGAGCAGGTCCGCTGCATCCATGTCGAGGGCTCGGGCTGCTACGGCCACAACGGCGCCGACGATGTCGCGGCCGATGCCGCCCTCGCCGCCCGCGCCATGCCCGGCTGGCCCGTGCGCCTGCAATGGATGCGCGAGCAGGAACATGGCTGGGAGCCGCTGGGCTCGGCGATGGCGGTCGGGCTGCAAGCGACGCTCGGCACCGACGGGCGCGTCTCCACCTGGCAGCACGATGTGTGGAGCAATCCGCACAGCGCGCGGCCGACCAGCGCCGGCGGGCTGCTGGCCGGCGCC
>CANIRG010000445.1 GCA_947469635.1 Rhodospirillales bacterium
ACGTCGGGCGACACCGGCTCGGCCGCCATCGAGGCGGTGCGCGACCGCAAGACCATCGACATCTTCATGCTCTACCCGCACGGCAGGGTGAGCGAGGTGCAGCGCCGGCAGATGACGACGGTGCTGGCGCCCAACGTGCACAACATCGCGGTCCAGGGCACGTTCGACGACTGCCAGGATCTCGCCAAGGCCTGCTTCAACGATCTCGCCTTCCGCGACCGCCACGCGCTGACGGCGGTGAACTCGATCAACTTCGCCCGCATCATGGCGCAGATCGTCTATTACTTCTGGGCCGCCCTGAAGCTCGGCGCGCCGGAGAAGCCGGTCGCCTTCACCGTGCCCACGGGCAATTTCGGCAATGTCTATGCGGGCTACGCGGCCAGGCAGATGGGCCTGCCGATCCACCATTTTGTCGTTGCGGCCAACAGCAACGACATCCTGACGCGCTTCTTCGAGACTGGCGCCATGACCACGGCCGGCGTCGTGCCGACGCTCAGCCCCAGCATGGACATCCAGATCTCGAGCAACTTCGAGCGCCTGCTGTTCGACCTCTACGACCGCAATGGCGCCGCGCTGGCTGACGCGATGACCTCGTTCCGCGCCACCGGCAGGCTGGAAGTCGGCGGCAATGCGCTGGGCAACGTGCGCCAGACATTCGATGCCGGCCGGCTCGACGATGCGGGCACGGTTGCGGCCATTGCCGACTGCAAGAAGCGGTTCGGCATCACCCTCGATCCGCATACGGCCGTGGGTTACGCCGTGGCCCAGCAGCATCGCCGCGACACGGCGGTGCCGATGGTCGTGCTGTCGACCGCCCATCCCGCCAAATTCCCCGACGCCGTCGAGCGCGCCACTGGCGAGCGGCCGGCGCTGCCGTCGCGGCTGGCCGACCTGCTGGAACGCACCGAACGGGTCGAGGGCACGGATAACGATGCTGGAGCGTTGAAGATCATGATCGACGAGCGCATGGCGGCCGCCCGGCCGCGCGCGGCGTCGCCGAGGAACAGGCAATGAGCAACGTCAAGGTCACCACCCTCGCCAACGGCCTGCGCGTGGCGGTCGATTCGATGCCTGAGGTCGAATCGGCTTCGCTCGGCATCTGGGTCGCCTGCGGCACGCGCCACGAATCGGCCGAGCTGAACGGCATGGCGCACATGCTGGAACACATGGCCTTCAAGGGGACCAAGACGAGGAGCGCACGGGCCATCGCCGAGGAGATCGAGAATGTCGGCGGCAGCCTCAACGCCTATACCGGCCGCGAGATCACCGCCTACCACGCCTCGGTGCTGAAGGAAGACGTCGGCCTCGGCATCGAGATGGTGGCCGACATTCTGCGCAACTCGGTGTTCGACCCCGACGAGCTGCAGCGCGAGCGCGGCGTCATCCTGCAGGAGATCGGCCAGGCGCTCGACACGCCCGACGATCTGATCTTCGACCAGTTCCAGGCGACGGCGTTGCCCGAGCAGCCACTTGGCCGGCCGGTGCTGGGCACCGCCGAGAGCGTCGAGGCGATCGGCCGCGACCATCTCTTCGCCTATCTCGCGCGCCACTACACAGCTTCCAACATGGTCCTGTCGGCGGCCGGCCGCGTGAACGAGGCCGAGATCCTCGATCTCGCCGACAAGCATTTCGGCTCGGTGCCGCGCACGCCCGCCAACGCCGACGTGCCGGCGCCGCTGCGCTATGTCGGCGGCGACGGCCGCGAGACCCGCGTGCTCGAGCAGGCGCATCTGGTGCTGGGCTGCGAGGGCATCGGCTATCGCGACCCCGACTACTACGCCATGGCCGTCTACTCGACGCTGTTCGGCGGTGGCATGTCCTCGCGCCTGTTCCAGCGCATCCGCGAGGAGCGCGGGCTGGTCTACGGCATCCATTGCTTCAATGCGGCCTATGCCGACGGCGGCCTGTTCGGCATCTATGCCGGCACCGGCCAGGACGATCTCGGCGAGCTGGTGCCCGCGGTGTGCGAGGAGTTCGCCGGTATCGCCGACACGCTGGGCGACGCCGAGCTGGTGCGCGCCCGCAACCAGATCAAGGCCGGCACGCTGATGGCGCTCGAGTCGAGCGGCGCGCGCTGCGAGCAGGCCGCGCGCCACATGCTGATCCATGGCCGGCCGATTCCCTACGAGGAGACCGTGGCCCGCATCGAGGCGGTCGATGCGGCCGCCGTGCGGCGCGTCGCGCGGCGGCTGCTGCAGGGCAAGCTCACCATCGCGGCCCTCGGCCCGATCGACGAGCTCGAGGCCATCGACAAGATCGCGGCGCGGCTGGCGGCCTAATAATGTGTCGACCGACAATCACCTCACCCTGAGGAGGCCGCGAAGCGGCCGTCTCGAAGGGTGGGAGCCGGCACCGTGTGTGGGGCCCATGCTTCGAGACGTCACGCTTTGCGTGGCTCCTCAGCATGAGGGTGCCTTTACGGGTCAAGTGAGGCGGCGCGGGCAAAGGGGGCGAGGATGACCATCACGTGCATTCGCAAGGCGCGCTGGGTGGTCGCCTGGGATGGCCATCTCGGTCAGCACTATTTCCGCAACGATATCGACGTCGCCTTCGACGGCAACCGCCTGATCCATGTCGATCCCGCCTATGCCGGCCGCGTCGATCGCGAGATCGACGGCGCGGGCTTCTGCGTCATGCCGGGCATGGTGAACGTGCACACGCACCTGCAGTCGGAAAGCATCGGCCGTGGGCTGATCGAGGAGCTGGGCAATCCCAGCCTCTACATGACGGGCATCCTCGACGAGAAGTCGGTGTTCGTGACCTCGGGCCTCACCGAGCAGGCCGGCGGCGCGGTGGCGCAGCTCAGGTCCAACAAGGCCTCGACCGAGAACGGGATCGCCGAGTTGCTGAAGAGCGGCTGCACCACCGTCACCGACCTTGCGGTGGCCTACGACGGCTGGCTCGACATCATGGCGAACACCGGCATCCGCGCCGTCGCCGCTCCGATGTATCGCGACGCCAAATGGTACGTGCCGACGGGCCATCGCCTCGACTACCAGTGGGACCTGGAGAAGGGCCGTCGCGACTTCGCCACGGCGCTGGCCGCGGTCGATGCGGCGCAGGCCCATCCCTCGGGCCGCCTCAGCGGCATGCTGGCGCCGATGCAGGTCGACACCTGCAGCCCCGAGCTGATGCGCGACAGCCTGGCGGCGGCGCGCGAGCGCGGCCTCAAGGTCACGGTGCACTGTTCCCAGCACATACCGGAGTTCCAGGAGATCGTGCGCCGGCACGGGCTGACGCCGGTGCAGTGGATGCACAAGGAAGGGCTGCTCGGGCCCGACATGCTGCTGGGCCACGCCATCTTCCTCGACCATCATTCGCTCGTGCAATGGTGGAGCCGTCGCGACCTCGACATCCTGCAGGAGACCGGCACCTCGGTGGCGCATTGCCCCGTCGTCTTCTCGCGCTACGGCCAGATGATGGAGAGCGTCGGCAGCTACATCCGCAAGGGCGTCAACGTCGCCATGGGCACCGACACCGAGCCGCAGAACATGGCGGAGGAGGTGCGCATGGCCTCGACGCTGGGTCGCGCCGCCGCCGGCAGCGTGCAGGGCGTCTGGTTGTCCGAGCTGTTCCATGCCGCGACCATCGGCGGCGCCAAGGCGCTCGGCCGCGACGATCTCGGCCGGCTTGCCGTCGGCGCCAAGGCCGACCTGGTGCTGCTCGACCTCGAAGCGCCAGGCATGCGGCCGGTGCGTGATCCGCTGCGCAGCTTCTTCTTCTCCGCCGCCGACCGCGCGGTGCGTCATGTCTTCGTCGACGGCGCCCAGGTGGTGAAGGATGGCGAGGTCACGACCATCGACCGCGCCGCCCTGTCGGTCGCGCTGCAGGAGTCGCAGGAGGCCTTCGTGCGCAACGCCCCCTACGTCGATTTCCGCGGCCGCACCGCCGACGAGATCTCACCCACGAGCTTTAGGATCGAAGGCAGGAACTGATCTTGCCTATGGCCCACCCTTCGAGACGCATCGCTTCGCGATGCTCCTCAGGGTGAGGTTATCTTTGCCGGAAGCGACATAAAGACCTCATCCTGAGGAGCGCGCGCCGCGCGCGTCTCGAAGGATGGGAACGAGCACTCCGCCTGCAGCGCCCTTTCGAGAGCCCACAGGTTTACGCAGCCTTCGGCAGCTCGACCTGACCGTTGCGCGGCGGCACGCCGATGGCGGCGCGCTCGCGCACGACCTTCAGCTCGGCGCTGTGCCGGATCAGCTGGTAGCGGAACTCGGTGTAGAGGTTCACCGGGAACGGCATCTCGGCGTTGAAGTCGATGATCAGCACGACGCGCGTCTCGTTGGTCTCGTTCTTGACCCAGTGCTCGCGCGTGTCGTCGAACACCAGCGGTACGCCTTCTTCCCACGAGAAGTGATAGCCGCCGATCTCGATCCAGCACTTCTCGGGCTCGGTCGGCACGATCAGCGGATAGTGGAAGCGGATCACGCCGGCCGCCGAGCCCCGGTGCGGCACGATCTCGGCACCGCCGGCCAGGATGCTGAACAGGGCGCTATGGACGCCGGGGATGCGCGAGATCGCCTCGTAGGTGTCGGGGACGGCGGCGATGTTCTCCTTGATCTCGTGGCCCCAGATCTTGAGCAGGAAGGTACGCCAGGCGCGGCCGGCCACGAAGAGGTCGCGCGGATGGACCTCGTGCAGGGCCGGGATCTCCTCGTGATGGCTCAGCAGGTACTGCAGGTCGGCCTTGATCTTGTCGTGGCTCTTCTTGAGCTCGCCCAGCACCGGGAACACCTCGAGCGCCTCGGCGCCGCCCAGCGGCAGCTTGGGCAGGCGGCGCAGGATCACCTCGGACATGGCGAGATTGAACTTCTCGACGGGCTCCTGCGGCACCCAGATGTTCTTGGTGAGATAGAGCCGGCCCTTGTGGCCGATGTTCGGATTGGCGTCTGTTTCCATGACTCGGATCCCGGCACTCCAGTTCGACGGCAATGTCTTCCCGATGAGGGGCCATTTCAAGGCCGACGGCCGCTTCGCCACGCGGCCGGAGGTCTCAATTCCCTACCTCAAGCCTCGGAAAACATGTAACAATTCCGCATACAGCGCTAGGGTGTGTCCTCAATTAGGGGATTCCCACGGTTAAAGATGCATGATTCATAGCAAGTCGGCCAATCGAGGGACCGACGAATGCGACGCTATGGTTTGCGGGACGACCAATGGGATCGGATCAAGGATTTCCTGCCCGGCCGCGAGG
>CANIRG010000446.1 GCA_947469635.1 Rhodospirillales bacterium
CGCAGCACGGTATCCATGTTGGTCAGCATGGCGCCACCACCGGTCAGCACGATGCCCTTGTCGACGATATCGGCGGCCAGTTCCGGCGCCGTGTTCTCCAAGGCCACCTTGACCGCCTCGACGATGGCGCTCACCGGCTCCTGCAGGCTTTCCGCGATCTGCCGCTCGGTGATGATCAGTTCCTTGGGCACGCCGTTCATCAGGTCGCGACCCTTGATTTCCATGGTCCGGCCCTCGCCGTCGTCGGGCGGGCAGGCCGAGGCGATGGTCTTCTTGATGCGTTCCGCCGAGCTTTCGCCAACCAGCAGATTATGGTTGCGACGGATATAGGCGATGATCGCCTCGTCCATCTTGTCGCCGCCGACGCGGACCGAGCGCGGGTAGACGATGCCGCCCAGGGAGAGAACGGCGACCTCGGTGGTGCCGCCGCCGATATCGACCACCATCGAGCCGGTGGGCTCGGTGACCGGCAGGCCGGCGCCGATCGCCGCCGCCATCGGCTCCTCGATCAGCCAGACCTTGCGGGCGCCGGCGCTCTCGGCCGACTCCTGGATGGCGCGACGCTCGACGGCGGTGGAGCCGGAGGGCACGCAGACCACGATCTGCGGATGGGCGAAGGAGCGCCTGTTGTGCACCTTGGAGATGAAGTGCTTGATCATCGCTTCGGCGACTTCGAAGTCGGCGATGACACCGTCGCGCAAGGGGCGGATCGCCTGGATGTTGCCCGGCGTGCGCCCCAGCATCTGCTTGGCCTCCTCGCCGACCGCCAGGACCTGCCGCTTGCCGCTCTGGCTGGTCAAGGCGACAACTGACGGCTCGTTCAGGACAATACCCCGACCTTTGACATAGACCAGCGTATTGGCTGTGCCGAGGTCGATGCCCATGTCGGCCGAGAAAAGCCCAATCACACGCGACAGCATTTCGGTAAGTCTCTGAAATTAAAAAGAAATCGGCCGATCAGCGGAAGGACTTAGTCGCTGCCTGCAACGCGCTGGTCTTAAACCGCCGTACGGATAGGGGCAAGGCGATTCGGTCCTCGAAACGGCTTTCGATGGCAGTCGCCGATCGACGACCTACCTGAACCCGATTGACCGTCTTGCCGCCCCTGTCGCCGTCCGCATTCTGTCGCCGATCGGCGACCATCCGCCAGACACCTCGCACCATGGCGGCGATATGCGGCTTTCTGATGGTGCTCCAGCAAGTTGGCTACAGCCCCATCATCTTGGCGATCGTGTTGCGCTGGATGTCGTTGGTGCCACCTCCGATCGAGCCGACGCGGACGTCGCGGAACAGGCGCTGGATGTCGTGCGCCATGGTGTAGCCGGCACCGCCCATGATCTCCATGGCGAGGTGAGCGCATTTGAACTCGCCATCGGTGCCCTGGATCTTGGCGATGGCGGTCTCCTCGACGGGATCGAGACCGGCATCGAGCATGTCGGCCAGACGATAGGTCAGGGCCTGCGTCGTGCGCAGCATGATGCGCATGTCGGCGAACTTGTGCTGGATCGCCTGGAACTTGGAGATCGGCTGGCCGAACTGCACGCGTTGCTGGGCGAAGGCCTTCGCATACTCGATGGCGAAATGCATGTTGCCGCAGGCCTGCGCCGCGAGGCAGAGGCGCTCGAGGTTCAGCCCCTTCATCAGGCCGGACCAGCCGCGGTTCTCCTCGCCGATCACATGGTCCGCCGGCACGAACACGCCGTCGAAGAAGATCTCGTTGGCGTGGGTGGTGCGCCGGCCGAGGGTCGGCAGCGGGTTCATGCTGAGGCCGGGCGCACGGGCATCGACCCAGAACAGCGTCACGCCCTTGTGCTTGGCCTCGCTGTCGGTCTTTGCCACCACCATCAGGTAATCCGCGACATGGGCCGCGCTGATGTAGAGCTTCTGGCCCGTGAGGCGATAGCCGTTGCCGTCGCGCACGGCGCGCGTCTTGATGCCCGAGGCGTCGGAGCCGGTGTCGGGCTCGGAGAGGGCGAAGGCCGACTTGAGCTTGCCGGCGCAGATCTCCGGCAGGTAACGCCGCCTGAGATGCTCGCCCGCGGTGAGCTGCAGATGCATGCCGCCATAGACCACGGTCGGCAGATAGAGCGAGGAGGCGCCGCTGTAGTGCCGGGCCAGTGATTCGACGAGGATCACCAGATCCTTGCGGCTGCCGCCCATGCCGCCGTAGGCCGGGTCGTAGGGCAGCGCCATGTAGCCGGCGGCGGCCAGCGCATCGAAGGCGGCATGCGGAAAAGCCGACTCCTCGTCGAGCTTGCGGATATCCTCGGCCGGCAGCACGCGCGCCAAAAGCGCCGCGACGTTGCGGCGGATCAGGATCTGCTCATCGGTCAGGCCGAAATCGTCGAGGCTGGCCATCAGGTCATTCTCCCTTTTCGAGCCGCCTCTCCTGGCGCTCCAGCCAGTCGACGACCGCGCTCCGGCTGCCCGCTTCGATGTGGGCCCATTGCAGCGACTTCATCGCCTCGCCCGAGGGCGAACGCCAGTATTCCTTGACGATCATCAGCGTCCAGGCCGGCGGCGCCGCTTTCCGTCCTGTCGTCACCTCGACGGAAAAGCCGTGGCTCGCGCCGGCATAGCTGTGCCGCTCGCGCTGCCATTCGACGCCGTCGATCGCCCAGTGCGTGGCGGGGCTGCGCGTCGTGCCTGCCGTCAGCAGCCGGTCGACGATGCGGAAGAACGACGCGTCGCCGATCTTCCTCAGTCGAACACCACGACGCCGCGCGCGACCTCGCCCGCCATCATGCGCTTGAAGCCCTCGTTGATGTCCTGGAGCCTGTAGGTGCGGCTGATCAGCCCGTCGATGTTCAGCCGCTTCTCCATGTAATGATCGACCAGGATGGGGAAATCGAGGTTGGGCCGCACCGAGCCGTAGAAGGTGCCGCTCACCGTCTTCTCGCCGAACACCATCATCATGGGCGAGTAGGTCGCGCGCACGGTCGCGGCGGAAATACCGACGGCCACGGCATGGCCGCCCGGCGCCAGCGCATCGAAGGCCAGCGCCTGGGTCTTGTCGATGCTGACCGCATCGAAGGAATAGTCGACGCCGAGGCCGGTGATCTCCTTCACGCGCTTGGTCGCATCTTCCTTCGTCGTGTTGATCGCATGCGTGGCGCCGAAGGCTTTGGCCATCTCGAGCTTGTTGTCGAGGATGTCGGCCGCGATGATCACGCCCGCGCCCGACAGCATGGCGCCCTGGATCGCATTGAGGCCGACACCGCCGCAGCCGATCACCAGCACGGCCGATCCGGCTTCGACCTTGGCGTGACGCGTCACGGCGCCGACGCCGGTCGCCACGCAGCAGCCCACGAGGGCGGCCTGCGGCCACGGCATGTCCTTGCGGATCGGCACCACCATCTCCTCCGGCACGACCACTTCCTCGGCGAAGGTGCCGATGCGCGCCATCTGGTTGATGCCCTGGCCCTGGTGCCTGATGCGCAGGGTGCCGTCGTAGAGCGAGCCCGGCGGCACGGAGGCGCGGCCGATGCAGAGCACGGTCCGGCCCTGCGTGCAGTAGCGGCAACGGCCGCAGTGCGGACGGAAGGAGAAGATCACATGATCGCCCGGCTTCACCGTGACGACGCCCGGGCCGCATTCGGCGACCTCTCCCGCCGCCTCGTGGCCGGGCACGATCGGCAGCGGTGACGGCCAGTCACCGTTCATGATGTGCCAGTCGCTCTGGCAGACGCCCGCGGCCTTCATCTTCACCCGAACCTCGCCCGCCTTGGGCGGGTCGAGCTCGCAGTCGAGCACCTGCAAGGGCTCGTTGGGCTTGAAGAGAATGGCGGCTTTCATGATTTTTCCTCCCGACGCGTCGACGGCACTATATCATCGCCATCATGACCAAAACCCTTATCATCACCGGAGGCGCCTCCGGTATCGGCGCCGAGACCGCCCGCCGCGCAGCCGAGCGCGGCTACAAGGTGGCGATCAACTACCGCTCGCGCAGCGCCCAGGCCGAGGCCATCGTGGCCGAGATCAAGGCCAAGGGCGGCCAGGCGGTCGCGCTGCCGGGCAATATGGCGAGCGAAGCCGACATCGTGAAGATGTTCGCCGAGGCCGAGCAGGCGCTCGGGCCCATCACCCATCTGGTGAACAGCGCCGGCATCAGCGTCCGCACACGCGTCGCCGAATACGACGCGGCGGTGCTGGCCAACATCTTCGCCGTCAATGTCATCGGCCTGATGCTGTGCTGCCGCGAGGCGGCCAAGCGCATGTCGACAAAGACCGGCGGCAAGGGCGGCGCGATCGTGAACGTCTCGTCGATCGCCTCGACCCTGGGCGGCCGGTCAGGCTCCTCGGCCTATGCCGCCACCAAGGGCGCGGTCGATTCGTTCACCAAGGGCTTTGCCACCGAGGTCGCGGCCGAAGGGATCCGGGTCAATTCGATCCGGCCCGGCATGGTGATGAGCGAGATGACCGAGCGCCGCCTGCAGGACCCCGCCTTCCGCGCCGGGATCGAGGCCTCGATCCCGATGCGGCGGGTCGGCGAGGGCCGCGAGATCGCCGACGCCATCCTGTGGCTGCTGTCGGGTGAATCGTCCTTCATCACCGGCGCCATGCTCGACGCCGCCGGCGGTGGATATCGAATCTAGGCCGTTGCAACCGGAGTCTCACGAGTCTCAAGGGGCGTGAGACACCTCCGATATCCATGGCATAAGGCTTTGAGCCTCCGAGTCTCAAGTCTCACGACTCTGCCTATCGGAAGTCGCGTTGCCGCGTTTCGACTGGGCTTGCTCCCTCCGCCCTTCGGGCGCCTCCCCCGAAGACGGGGGAGGCCAGGGAGGGGGGAAACGACGCGAAGGAAAAGCCCTAGTTGCGGGTCTTGTCGACCAGCGCCTTTTCCTTGATCCACGGCATCATGTCGCGGAGCTTGGCGCCGATCTCCTCGATCGGATGCTCCGACATCTTCTTGCGCATGGCCTTGAACGAGGCCTGGTTGACCTTGTTCTCAAGCATCCAGTCGCGGGCGAAGCGGCCGGACTGGATGTCGGCCAGCACGCGCTTCATCTCGGCCCGGGTCTCGTCGGTGACGATGCGCGGGCCGGAGCGGTACTCGCCGTACTCGGCGGTGTTGGAGATCGAGTAGTTCATGTTGGCGATGCCGCCCTCGTAGATGAGGTCGACGATCAGCTTCACCTCGTGCAGGCACTCGAAGTAGGCCATCTCCGGCGCGTAGCCCGC
>CANIRG010000447.1 GCA_947469635.1 Rhodospirillales bacterium
CGTCGAGGCCGGTCTCGCTGAAGACCTCGCTCAGCCCGTCGACGATGGCCTGGGCATAGTTGCCGACGCTCGACGAGATCTTCTTGGTATGGATGGCGCCGTCGGAGCCGAGCAGCACGATATCGGTGAAGGTGCCGCCGATATCGACACCGACGCGGTAGGTTACGGTCATGATCTCTATTCCGCGGCGCGCGCGAGGAGCACCGGGTCGTGCCGTTGGACCTTGGGAGTCTCGCTCCAGCCGCGCGACCGGGCGATCTCGGCGCGGCGACGGGCGGTCGCGGCCTCGTCGACCGTCCAGGCGGCCGTGTCGATGACCACGCCGTAGTCCGCCAGCGCCTTCGCCGGCGACAGCAGCTCGTTGCGCACATCGCGCATCACGGCCACGGGATCGCGTTCCAACGGATCACCCCAGCCGCCGGCGCCGGCCAGCACGTGGCGGAAGATGTCGCCGCGCTTCACGGTCATGGTGAGCTTCGACGGCAGCACCCGGTTCTCGCCGTCGGGATTGAGATAGTTCTCGGACGGGCCGCCAGGGCTGCCGCCATAGAGGCCGAAGGGCCGGTGATCGCGCCGGTCAGATCGGACCTGCAGCATGCCCTCACCTTCGAGGAAGCGGTAGTCACGCAGGAACGGCACGCCGCCGCGATACTTGCCGGCGCCCGCCTTGTCGGCCACGAACTCGTAGGCCAGCAGCTGGATCGGCTGCTCGGCCTCGGTGACCTCGATCGAGTGCGAGGCCATGTTTGCGAACATGTGCGAGTTGCCGTCGAGCCCGTCGGCGAAGGGCCGCGCACCCCAGGCGCCGCAGGTGAAGTCGACATAGACGAAGGGCTTGCGCGCCTCGTCGTAGCCGCCGATCGAGATCCCGGTGTTGCCACCGTCGCCGGCCGCCTTGACGCGGTCGGGCAGCATCATGGCGAGCGCGCCGAACATGCAGTCGACCATGCGGAAGCCGGTGAGGCCGCGCGCCGCGCAGGCCGCCGGCAGCACGCCGTTGCCCACGGTGCCCGGCGGGCAGATCACCTCGATGGCGCGGAACACGCCCTCGTTGTTGGGGATGCCCGGCGGCAGCACGGAGCGCACGCCGGTGTAGGACGCGGCCTTGGTGAAGGAGAGCGTGTTGTTGATCGCGCCCTTGACCTGCGGATTGGTGCCGGTCCAGTCGACGACCATGTGGCCGTCCTTCTTGCGGATGGTGACGAACAGCCGGATCGGCTTGCCGTAGTCGACGCCGTCGTCGTCGATCCAGTCCTCGAAGCTCCATTCGCCGTCGGGCAGCTGGGCGATGGCAGCCCGCGTCAGCCGCTCGGCATAGTCGATGATCTCGTTGAGGTAGAACTTGGTCTGCTCCGGCCCATAGCGCGCGACGATCTCGGCGAACTGCTTCTCGCCGATGTGGCAGGCCGCGAGCTGGGCCCGCAGGTCGCCGAACAGCTGGACCGGCAGGCGGACATTCTTCTCGATGAACGTCATGATGGTCTTGTTGATCTTGCCCGCCTCGTAGAGCTTCATCGGCGCGATGCGCAGGCCCTCGGCGTAGATCTCGGTCGAGTCCGACGCATTCGAGCCGGCGACACGGCCGCCGACGTCGATGTGGTGGCAGACGGTGCAGGCGAAGGCCAGCCGCTCGCCCTCGTGGAACAGCGGCTTCACGATGAAGATGTCGGGCAGATGCATGCCGCCGTCGAACGGGTCGTTCATGATGAAGACGTCGCCCGGCGCCATGTCGTCGCCGTAGTGGCGCATGATCGATTCCATCGCCGTCGGCACCGAGCCGAGATGGCCGGGCAGCGTCAACCCTTGCGCGGCGAGCTTGCCGTTGGCGTCGGCGAAGCCCGTCGAATAGTCCATGTTGTCCTTCAGCACCCCGGAGTAGGTCGTGCGGAAAACCGTCAGGGCCATCTCGTCGGCGATGGAGAAGATGGCGTTCTTGAACAGCTCCAGGGCAATCGGATCGTGGGTCACGGTCACTTGCGCATCTTCTCCCGGCCTAGCAGCGGCATCGCCTGAACGCTCGAGATCGAGCAAGAATCATTCCACGGTGGCGTCGAGCACCTGGCGAACGATACTCGCCAGATCGACCCGGCGAAACGGCTTGCTGAGCAGGCGTACGCCGGAGAGGATCTCGCTTCCCTCGGTCAGCACGTTGCTGCTGTAGCCCGACATGAGGACGATGCGCGTCCCCGGCCAGCGCCGGGCCACCTCCTCGGCCAGGGCCTTGCCGTTCAGCGGACCCGGCATGACGACGTCGGTCAGCAGCAGGTCGAAGGGCCGCGGCGATGTTCCCTTGCCGTCCCGCACCGCGCTTTCGAAGGCAGCGACGCCCGCCGCGCCGTCCGGCGCCTCGGTGACGGTATAGCCGAGGCTCTTGAGCTGGAGCACGACGCTGGTGCGCACCTGCGGCTCGTCCTCGACCACCAGGATGCGCTCGCTGCCCCCGGCAATCTCCGCCGGGGGCTCCACGGTGCGGTCCACTGCCGCTTCCTTGCCGCGCGGCAGGTAAAGGCGGAAAGCCGTGCCGTGGCCGACCGCACTGTCGACCGCGATGTGCCCCTTGGACTGCTTGATGAAGCCGTAGACCATGCTGAGGCCCAGACCCGTGCCCTTGCCGGTCTCCTTGGTGGTGAAGAAAGGTTCGAACACCCTGGCGGTCACGTCGGGCGGCATGCCGCTGCCCGTGTCGGTGACGGCGAGCATCACATGGTCGCCCACGGTGGCGTCGGGATGGCGCGCGACGTAATCGCGGTCGAGCCGCGCATTGCGCGTCTCGATCAGCAGCCGGCCGCCCGCGGGCATGGCATCGCGTGCGTTGATGCAGAGATTGACCAGCGCCGTCTCGAGCTGGGTGCGATCGACGCTGACCGGCCACAGATCGTCGTCGAGGACCGATTCGATCTCGATCTGGGCGCCGAGCGAGCGGCGCAGCAACGTGCCCGTCGTCGTCACCAGATCGTTGATGTTCGTATGCTGCGGACGCAGGGACTGCTTGCGCGAATAGGCCAGCAGCTGGCGCGTGAGGTCGGAGGCCCGCTGCACCGCCCTGGATACGCGCTCGAGGCGCGCCGCCACCGGCGCTTCTATGCTTTCCTCTTCCTGCAACGCATCGATGTTGGCGAGGATGACGGTGAGGATGTTGTTGAAGTCGTGGGCGATGCCGCCGGTGAGCTGGCCTACCGCCTCCATCTTCTGCGACTGGCGCAGCTGCTCCTCGGCAACAAGGCGCGCCTCCTCGTTGCGCAGCCGCTGGGTGACGTCCAGCCCCGTGGCGAGGAAGGCGGGCCGGCCGCCGAGCTCGATGGGCCGCAGGATCATCTCGACATCGAAGATCGTGCCGTCCTTTCGGCGATGGCGGAAACCCTGGACGGGAGGCAAATCGTCGAGGTTGAAGTCCGGCGGGATAGGCTTGATCTTCGCCAGCTCCTCCGGCGGATAGAGGTCGTTGGTGTTCATCGCCAGCAGCTCTTCACGCGACCAGCCATACTGCCTCACCGCGGCGTCGCTGACGGCCAGGATGCGCCCGCTCTCGCGGTCTACCGCGGCCATCGGATAGGGGTTGGCCTTGAACAGCACGCGATAGCGCTCCTGCGTCTCGAGCGCTTCCGCTTCGGCCGCCTGCCGCGCCTGCTCGGCACGCACACGGTCGGTGATGTTGCGGGCCATCACCATCGACACTGTCCGGCCATCGAGCTCGATCAGCCGCACGTGCAGCTCGACATCGATGACATCGCCACCCTTGGTGCGATGCCGCAATCCCTCGAATATCCTGGTCGCGCCCGACAGGCCTTGCTGCTCCAGGAGCCGCAGAATCTCCTGGCGCGAGGCCTGCACGGCCGGCAGCTCCTCCCGCGGATAGATCGTGTCGACCCCCCGGCCGACGAACTCTTCCCGCGACCAGCCATATTGCGCCACCGCCGCGTCGTTGAGTGCCGCGAATCGCTGGGTCTCGAAGTCGATCGCGTAGATCGGGTAAGGGCTGCCCTCGAACAGCATGCGGCTGCGCTCGTCGGCGGCATGCCGCACCTTCCATTCGCGCGCCAGCAGGGTCACGAGCCCCGCCACTGCCGCCACGACCACCGCCCAGCCGACGACGGTAATCAGCACTGTATCCCGCCAGTGGCCGAGCACCTGGTTCGTGCTGAGCGCGACGCCGATCATATAGTCGGGATAGGCGCCGAGCAGGCGGTAGGCCGCCGTCCGATCCTCACCATCGAGCCGCGCGGTCATCTTGAGCGTGCCGCCGTCGCCACTTGCCTGGAGGCGCTCGAAGATCGGCCCCTTGGCAAACGGGGTTCCCATGATCCGATAGTCCAGCGGGCTGCGGATCAGCAGCATCCCGTCGCTACGGAACAGGCCGACGATGGTGTCCGGCGCGCGTCCACGGGTCCAGATCCTGTCGAAGAAGCCCGGATCGAGAGCGCCGACGATGACGCCGGCGAAGGATCCGTCAGGCCTCCGCAACGCGCGGGTCGCGGGCAGCGTCCATTCGCCGGTCCCGAGATTGCGGATCGGCGGCTCGACGACGAAGGTCGATGCGGGATTGTCCCGGTGCTTGGGAAAGAACGGGCGGCCGGAGAGGTCGGCTCCGATCGTGCCGGTGTCGCTGTCATGGGCAACGCGGCCACGCTCATCGAGCACCCGGATCGCCTTCAGGAAGGGCGCGTTCTTGAGAGAGGCGCGGAAGTCTGCCCGCACCGACTCCTCGCTTGCCGTGCCCGCCGCGACGGCGGCGGCCAGCCGCATCTCGGCGAACTGCAGCGTCTGCTCGACAATCTGCAGCGTACGCGCGGTCTGTTCGTCGGCGAGCTGGGCGAAGGCGCTGCCCAGCTCCTCCCCGGCGGCGATGGAGTCGGCCCGTTGCTGAAGCAGCGAGCCCGCGATCACCCCGGCCGACAGCACCGCCACGGCCAGCAACAGCCAGAAGACGCGCCGCGGAATGGCGGCACGCCCATTCGTCGATCCAGTCCGCACCGGGCGTACAGTCACGCTGCCCCTCATTGGGCCGATCCTGGCTCTCGGCAAGGGATCAGCTATCTTCACTGCATCTATCTTAGGGTCTGTACCTAATCATGGTTTTGTGATTCTTTACTCGCGGGAGTAACGCGGGAGCAAGCGAGTGCGTAAGGGTTTGTTTTGGTTGAGCGACCGGCAGTGGGCGCGTATCGAGCCGCATCTGCC
>CANIRG010000448.1 GCA_947469635.1 Rhodospirillales bacterium
ATCGGCCCGGACAAGAAGATCAAGGCGATGCTCACCTACCCGATGAGCACCGGCCGCAACTTCGACGAGGTGCTGCGCATCCTCGAATCCTGCCAGCTCACGGCCAAGCATCAGGTGGCGACGCCGGTGAACTGGAAGAACGGCGAGGACGTGATCATCGTCCCGGCCGTCAACGACGAGGCGGCCAAGGCCAAGTACCCCAACGGCTGGAAGGCGCCGAAGCCTTACCTCCGCATCGTGCCGATGCCGAAGTGACGGCGAAGCCGTCATCCCGAGCGTAGTCGAGGGATCTCTTCCTACTAACCCCGGGCGCGTTCGGCCTGCATGCCGAGCGCCGCCAGCGCCGTGCTCACGATGTGCGGCGCATCGAGGCCTGCCCACTCGTACTGACGCGCGGGCGAGGCGTGATCGAGGAAGCGGTCGGGCAGCACCAGCGGCCGCACCTTCAGCCCATGATCGAGCATGCCGGACGTGGCGAGGAATTGCAGCACGTGGGAGGCGAAGCCGCCGACCGAGCCTTCCTCGATCGTGATCAGCACTTCGTGCTCGCGCGCGAGGCGGCAGATGAGATCGGTGTCGAGCGGCTTGCAGAAGCGCGCATCGGCCACCGTGGTGCTCAATCCCTTGGCCGCCAGATCCTCGGCCGCCGTCAGGCACTCGCCCATCCGGGCGCCGAAGTTCAACAGCGCGATCTTGGTGCCTTCGCGCACGATGCGGCCCTTGCCGATCTCGAGCGGCGTGCCGCGGGCCGGCAGGTCGATGCCTCTGCCCTCGCCGCGCGGATAGCGGAAGGCCGACGGCCGATCGTCGATCGCCGCCGCCGTCGCCACCATATGCATCAGCTCGAGCTCGTCGGACGCCGCCATGACCACGAAGTCGGGCAGGCACGAGAGGTAGGTCACGTCGAAGCTGCCGGCATGGGTGGCGCCGTCGGCGCCGACCACGCCGGCGCGGTCGATGGCGAAGCGCACCGGCAGTCTTTGGATGGCGACGTCGTGCACGATCTGGTCGAAGCCGCGCTGCAGGAAGGTCGAGTAGATCGCCGCGAACGGCTTGTAGCCCTCGCAGGCGAGGCCAGCGGCGAAGGTGACGCCATGCTGCTCGGCGATGCCGACATCGAAGGTGCGCTCGGGGAACCGCTCGCCGAACTTGTCGAGGCTGGTGCCCGAGGGCATCGCCGCGGTGATGGCGACGATCTTCTTGTCGGCCTCGGCTTCGGCGATCAGCGACTTGGCGAACACCGCCTGATAGGCCGGCGCATTGGCAACAGGCTTGGACTGCTTGCCGGTGATGACGTCGAACTTCACCACGCCGTGGTACTTGTCGTCGCTGGCCTCGGCCGGGGCGTAGCCCTTGCCCTTCTTGGTGACGACATGGACCAGGATCGGCTTGTCGACGCCGCTGTCCCGCGCGTTCTTCAGCACCGGCAGCAGATGGTCGAGGTTGTGACCGTCGACCGGTCCCACATAATAGAAGCCCAGCTCGTCGAACAGCGTGCCGCCGGCCACGAAGCCACGGGCGAATTCCTCGGCCCGCCGCGCCGCCATTTCGAGCGGCTTGGGCAACGCTTCGGCCACCGTGCGGCCGAGGTTGCGCAGGCTGACATAGGGCTGGCCCGACAGCAGGCGCGAGAGATGCGCCGAGAGCGCGCCGACCGGCGGCGCGATCGACATGTCGTTGTCGTTCAGCACCACGATCAGGCGGCTGCGGAGCGCGCCCGCATTGTTCATCGCCTCGTAGGCCATGCCGGCGCTCATCGCGCCGTCGCCGATGACGGCGACCACATTGTTGGTGCCGCCCGCCAGGTCGCGCGCCACGGCCATGCCGAGACCGGCCGAGATCGAGGTCGAGGAATGCGCGGCGCCGAACGGGTCGTATTCGCTCTCCGACCGGCGGGTGAAGCCCGAGAGGCCGCCCTCCTGGCGCAGCGTGCGGATGCGGCTGCGGCGGCCGGTGACGATCTTGTGCGGATAGGCCTGATGGCCGACGTCCCAGATCACCCGATCGCGGGGCGTATCGAAGATATAGTGCAGCGCCACCGTGAGTTCGATCACGCCCAGGCCGGCGCCGAGATGGCCGCCGGTCACCGACACGGCGGAGATCGTCTCCTGGCGCAATTCATCGGCAAGCTGCCGCAACTGATCGGCACGCAGCCGGCGAATGTCGGCCGGCACGTCGACGGTGTCGAGGAGCGGCGTTGGGCTCTGAACGGTCATTGAACCACTATACTCCTGCAATACCGCTCACGCCTTGCGCGCGACGACGAATTCGGTGGCCTGCCTGAGCAAATTTGCCGCGTCCCCGAAGGGCTCCAGATGCGCCGCGGCCTGGTGCGCCAGGGCGCCGGCCTGCGCCCGCGCGCGTTCGAGGCCGAGAATCGACACGAACGTCGCCTTGCCGGCCGCCACATCCTTGCCCGGGGTCTTGCCCAGCTCCTCGGCACTGCCCTCGACGTCGAGCAGGTCGTCGACGATCTGGAAGGCAAGCCCGAGATCGTGGGCATAGGCCGTGAGCGCATGGCGCAACGGTTCGGCCGCCTTGCCCAGGATCGCACCTGCCGTGCAGGAGAAGGAGATCAGCGCGCCCGTCTTGAGCCGCTGGAGCCGGGTGATGGCGCCGATCGACATCTCGGCCCCCTGCGTCTCCGCCAGCAGGTCGAGCATCTGGCCGCCGACCATGCCCTGCGCGCCCGCCGCCCTGGCAAGCTCTGTCACCAGCGCCGTGCGCACTGCCGGATCGCCATGCGTCTCCTCATGCGCCAGCACCTCGAAGGCCAGCGCCTGCAAGGCGTCGCCCGCCAGGATGGCCGTCGCCTCGTCGAATTGCTTGTGGCACGAGGGTTTTCCACGTCTCAGATCGTCATCGTCCATCGCCGGCAGGTCATCGTGGATCAGCGAATAGGCATGTACGAACTCGATGGCGCTGGCGGTCCGCAGCGCCGGCATCTCCGCCACCTTGAACAAGGTGGCGCTGGCCATCACGAAGAAGGCGCGCAGCCGCTTGCCCCCGCCCAGGCTGGAATAGCGCATGGCCTCGAAGACGCGTGCTTCGCCTTCCTCTCCCCTCGGGATGAGGCGATCCATGGTGCGTTCCACGGACTGGGCGGCATCGGTCAGGGCCGCGCCGAACTCGCTGTATGATGACAAGGGCATGGGCTTCAACCGAGGTCGGCAGGCTGGGTGCCGACCGATCCATCGGCCGCGAACACGATCTTTTCCACCTTCATCTTGGCCTCGGCGAGCTTCTGCTCGCAGTGCCGCTTGAGCAGGGCGCCGCGCTCATAGGCCGAGATCGCCTCGTCCAGCTTCACCTGCCCGCGCTCGAGCTGCTGGACGATGCCCTCCAGCTCTTTCAGCGCGTCCTCGAAGGACAGGCCGGCAATATCCTTAGGCAATGCAGGTTCTTTGGCCAAGTGAGCCTCTGTGAAGGGAGTTTTGTTGCGCAGCACCCTTATAGACCGGGTCCTGTCGAATCCCGCAAGGACGGCATGGCGGCCTTGCATGTTCGCAGGTCAAAACCATGCGTCGCGCATTGCGGCATTCCCGAGGCAGTGGCAGCTTCGTTTCGCAGAAAATAAACGGCCATTCAGGAGTAAACGCTATGGGTAATGTCAGCCACCTCGTGACGCGAACCGCCGCCTTCCAGAGTTCCGAGAACGGCCTCGCCGAGGGCGCCCCGACCAAGGACCGGCAATTCGTGACAGCGCTGGCCCGTGGCCTCGACATCCTGCGCGCCTTCCATGCCGGCGAGGGCATGCTGGGCAACCAGGAGATCGCCCACCGCACCGGCCTGCCCAAGCCGACCGTGGCCCGACTTACCCACACCCTGACCGAGCTGGGCTACCTCAACTACATCCGCCGCTTCCGCAAGTACGAGCTGGGCGCCTCGGTCCTGGCGCTGGGCTATGCCGCGATCTCGAGCATGGACGTGCGCCGCGCCTCGCGTCAGCCGCTGGAGCAGCTCGCCCATGCGCTCAACGCCTCGACGGCGCTGGGCGGCCGCGACCGCCATTCGATGATCTATCTCGAAGCCTGCCGCGGCCCGTCGGTCGTGGCCATCACCCACGATGTCGGCACGCGCGTGCCGATGGCCAGCACCGCCATGGGCCGCGCCTACCTCTTCTCGCTGCCCGACGCCGATCGCAACAAGCACATCGATGCCATCCGCCGCCGCTGGCGCGACGATTGGGCCAAGGTGAAGACCGGCATGGAGCGCTCGTTCAAGGAGCTGGCCGAGCGCGGCTTCTGCGTCACCTGGGGCGAGTGGCTGCCCGAGCTGTGCGGCGTCGGCGCACCGCTGCGCAACACCGACGGCACGGCGGCCTACGCCATCAACGCCTCGGCGCCGATCTACCAGATCAGCCGCGACCGGCTCGAAGCCGACTGGGGCCCGCGCCTGGTCAAGGTCGCCCGCGACATCCGCACCGGCATGGCCGCCCCGCCGGCCGCCGCCACCGCCCCGACGCCCGTCGGCGTGGCCCGTCCCGTGACCAACGGCATCGCCCCACGGCCGCCAATGGCCGCCATGGCGCGTCGCTAGCACATTGCCGATCCAGCGGCCCACCGATGCGCGTCCTGTCGCGTACGGCTTCAAGGGCTTCAACGATCTGATCGGTCACCGGGTCGCCTATTGGCGGCCCGGTTTCGTCGAGATGACGCTCACCGTCCGTGCCGAGCTGTGCAACGCCAACGGGCTGCTGCATGGCGGCGTGCTGATGACGCTGCTCGATTCGGCGAGCGGCCTTGCCTGCACCTTCAACGATACCGCCACCACGCGGCGGCTCTCCGTCACGCTCGCCTTCACCACTCAGTTCATCAAGGCAGCGCGCGAAGGCGACGAACTGCGGATCCTCGGCGCCTGGCGGCCCTCGACCAGCCAGTCGACCTTCGCCTGCGAGACCGAGATCTACGACGGCAAGGGCGACCTGATCGCCACCGGCGCCGGCACCTTCCGCTACCTCAAGGGCGAGCGCAGCGACGGCATGCTCACCTTCCTCGACAAGGACGCCGCCGAGTAGAGCAGGACTTGGACTCATGCGGACCGCGGGCCTCGAGAGCGTGTGAAAAAATCGTAGCATATTTTGCGGCTGGATGATTCGCTGAGCTTGTATGAGCGAGGCGAGGCATCGATGGCGATCGGACGGAAGGCCAATCTTCGGCTGGA
>CANIRG010000449.1 GCA_947469635.1 Rhodospirillales bacterium
GCCGCCCACATGGCGGCCCTGATGGGCGCGCACATCATCAAGGTGAAGCCGCCGACCAACGTGCTGTGGCAGCCCGAGGCCAAGGCCGCCTACGAAAAGGCCAAGGTCGACACCTCGACGCTGGCCGCGCGCATCAAGCACGTCATGCAGGCGAGCTTCGCCGGCCGGCGCATCGTCGTGTTCTCCGGCGGCGAGGCCAAGGACCTCGAAGGCCTCTTCACCGAGATCCGCGGGCTGCGCGACGGTGGCGCCAACGGCTCGATCATCGGCCGCAACACCTTCCAGCGTCCGCGCGCCGATGCGCTCGACATGCTTGATAAGATCATCGGCATCTATCAGGGCAATATGTAATATGTCAAGGAAACAAAAGGAATTTTCGCACTCTGGGTAACCTATCGGGTAACTCCAGGTCGAAATTTGCGCCCCACGGAGGCGCGGCCATGCGCCTCCTGTCGCTGCTGCTGATCTTGCTCGTATGCGCCGCCGGTCCTGCGGTCGCGGGATCGTTCGAGGACGCGACGGCCGCCTACGAGAGACGCGACTTCTCGACGGCGCTTCGCCTGTGGCGACCGTTGGCCGACCAAGGACATGCCGGCGCCCAGCTCCGCCTAGGCAGATTGTATTATGACGGCCATGGCGTCGCGCAGGACTACGTACAGGCGCACCTGTGGTTCACCCTCGCAGAGTCGCAGGGCTACGCGGGCTTTCCAGGAAACGCATACTCGCAGAGTTACCGCGTTCTCGTAACCTCCAGGATGACGCCCGCCCAGCGCGTGGAGGCGCAGCGGCTCGCGCGCGAGTGGAAGCCGACGCCAACAAGGTAATCGATGCAGGTATCGAGGCGGCTCGTGGCGCTACTGCCACGGCTTTTGTTGGGCTGCCATTCCCATGCCGGCGAAATACCTCACGCTCAAAGGCTCCACTTCCAGGCCCATGTGGACGCCCTATGCAAGGTTATCTCGTGTACAAGTGAGAGGCTTCGCACTTGAGTCTCGACGTAACCTTTGCCTTCCACAAGTTCTCTCAGGGCACCGTCGGCATCTAACTGGGCAAGCTCAATCTCGACATGAATGAACGGGTCGCCTGAGATGGCCTTGTCTCGCAATGCGTCAACCAACGCAGTTTGTATTTCATCCTGATCGTCACCGATGACGACCTCAAAACTCAATTGTCGATTTAGCCGATGAGCGGGCACCTCATCGTCTCTGGATGCAGCCCTTGCTGAGAATGTCGCCCAGCCAAGATTGGGAGATTGCATTCTGCCGCCGACCATGAGGGTGGCGTGTATCCACTTCCCTAGCTTTTGCCATTCGGCGCGACCGCTTTCCTCGTGCACCACTCCGAAGAATTCGAGTGCGGAGCGTGGCCGCCTGAGAATTTCGGTGTCAGGGCCGCCGCCCATCTCGTTCTTAAATGTGAACTGCTTTTCTCGTGTCATTCGAGCCAGCGCGAGCGTCAATCGCCGATTCTGGAGAATGCGCCGTAGCTCATGCTCAAAGTGGCGGCGCTCACGCTCCATGGCCCTTGCAACTCGGGCGTCTCTACGGCTTTTGTTCCAGAACATCCCGCCGAATCTCCCGGCCTTTTAGGTAGCGGAAGGGTAATCCAACTCTATCAGCATCCGACAACGAGTAGACGACCTAGCCAGTGTCTATTGTGCGCTTCGCATTGAGCGAGGCATAGAGTGAGCGATGCGACGACTGCAACGGTGCCTCCGTAACGTTGTGCTCGTTCGATCTCCGTTGGCTCATCGGACATCTCTCAGCAACTCCGTTATCAGTTTGAGCGTAAGTCTTGCCTGCCGCCGCGCCGCGAGTGCGGCCTGAGCAAAACGGCCATGCTTCCAGCTCGCCATGCGCGAGCGTTCCTTGCCCTCTGGAGTGCGCGGGCCTGTTGATGGGCCGCCGTGCATCCTGCATCGCCCGTTCTTCATCGCGGAGCCACGACAGGGCTTGCCGCTTCGCGTGCGCGCGCCGCATGGCTTGGCTTTCGCAAGGTCGCCGGACGGGTTGCCATTCTTCAACCATCCGCGCCGCGCCGTATGGGGTTGCCCCATCACTTCGGCCCCTTCCCCCCGCGCTTGCGGCCCCCAGTCTGGACAGCGCCACCAGCCACCACCGCCTGCCCTCCAGGCGCTACTGCAACGTGCTGATGGATGACCTTGACGGTTTGCCTCCCGCCGCGCCGTATGCGGTCGAGCGCGGTGAACCCATCCTGAAACGCCGCCATCAATCTGGCCGCCGCGTTGGCAAGCCGCGAAGCCTCAACCGACAGAACATGATTGCCGCTCTGGAATTCATATCGGTGCAACATGTCGCCCGATTGCTCGGCGAATAGCATGGCAAGCCGATGGGAAGCCGCCAGTTGATGGGCGAGCATCTTTTCCAAGCTATTGCGCGCCTGAATGCTGGCAGCGGCATCGGCGGCAATCGTGAGCGCGTTGCCCGTCAGTTCCATGCGCTGCCGGCTGGCGCTCGCGGACAACATGCCAGGGCTTTCGCGGAGCGTGTCGATTACGCCCGGGATGGATGCTTGGGCCTCCCGCGTCGCCACGACCAGCTCGCCACCATTGCCGATGCGCTGAGGGCCGGTGACATGCGAGCCAACGTCCATAAAAGCCGCGACCGATGCTTCCATGCTCCCGGCTTCGGCCAGCGCAAAGCGGCCGTTAATGCGGTCGCCATCCTCGCCAATCATCGCTTCTCCGATGGCGCGCTTAAGGACGGCTCCCGATTGCAGCTGTAACGCCTGTTCGATCGTCTTGGGCGTCATCGGCTTCATGGGGTTGAAGTCCGCCAGGGTCGCAGCCTTGGCGGGCAGCTCGCGGTTGCCTTCATGTCGTCCCGACTGAGGCGGCCTCGCTGCTTGAGTTTCTCCCGGCTGCCACCCGGCATCGCGAGCGCGCTGGCGCTTGGGCTTGAGACAGGCCCCGCGCCGCGCTCTCGGTGCGGTGTTCTGAGTCATCATCGCTCCGCTTACAGTGAGAGTATTGGCGGCCCATTTCAGAACCGATGACGGGGTTCACAATCGCTCTGACGGGTGCTGAGGCGGACCCGTCGCGAGGCTTAGGCAGCGCTGTCCCATCATTGTCCCGCTCAAGCGAACGCGCCAAAGCATTACGTGCCAAGGTTTGTAAAGTCTCGGTCCCAACATTGTCCCGCGCACTATCCCGAAACTCAGGTGCTTGTCCCACTGTCCCAAGTCTTGGGGTTGGGACGACGGGACAGAGGTTATTTGCGAGCATCGCCCATGCCTTCGGCCTTCGCCCGCTTGTAAAGTCGGCCGACTGCGGACCGGCTCAGCCCTAGTTCATCGGCGGCGTCCCTCACTGTGATCCCTTCGGCCATCAGCGCCGCCGCTTTTTTTAGGATCACGCCCTTGAGCGGTTCCCAGACCCACGCGGCGCGCCCATGTTCGGCGGGCTGCATCGCAGCCTCGAACGGGTCCGTTGCCTCGCCAAATGCACCGCGAGCCTTCTCAAGGTGGATCTCGAACCGCGCGCCGTCAGCCGGTACGTAATCGACCGGCCGCTTGAGTGCGATCACCGTGTCGAGAACATCCTCGCGCCGCGACGTGCCGCGCTGCTGACCGCCCTTGCCGGCATGATGCACGACCAGAACCGTCGTGCCCCGTCGCCGCAAGCTCAACAGCCAAGCCTGCATGGGCGACCACGATTCAGCTTCGTTGTCGCGCACCGCGCCGGCCAAACAGCTCAGGTTATCAAGGATCAGCAAGTCGGGCAGCTCGCCCCAGCATTGCTCAAGCGCTGCCTGGCCCTCGGTGGTGCCCAAATCGGGCATCGGGTCATCCTGCATATCAGCAAGCTGAAAACGCAGCATGCCATCGGCGAGGTTCGGGCCACCGCCAACAGCCAACACCGCGACCCGCTCTTTCATGGTAGCGGCAGGCATCTCGCCATCGACATACAGCACGCGCCGGGCTCGTGGCGCTTGCCACTTGAGAAACGAGCCACCGCTCGCCACCGCCCAGGCGATGCCCAGAGCGACGTGGGTTTTACCTAGGCCACGCGGCCCGTACAGCATGGCCAGTCCCTTCGCGGGCAGAACGGGGGCCAGGACCATCTCGCGAGGTGGCAGCGGAAGTGCCAGCAGCTCCCGCGCGTTAACAATACGCGGTGGCGCACGGCTGGCATCGGCTTTCGCCTTTCGCGCCACTTCCTCGAAATTCGGCTCGTTCATCGCCCGCCCGCCCGAGCGTTCAACGCTGACGAAATCGTTGCGTTGATTTCCTTGTGATCTAGGCCAGCGTGGAGTGCGGCAATCGTCAAAGCGCGCCTGATCGTGATCGCGTCCAGATTGGGCAGTCGGGCGAGCCCAAAAGTTTCCGCGTTCAACACCGCGTTGCGGGTGCCCTCGGGTGCCGACGCGACATGACGGACCGCTGCAAGCAACGCGGCGGCTTCGTATTTGCCGCTCACGTCGAGCCGTGGCCGTGGAAGCTCTGCGGCGGGCCGTGTTGGCGTTCGCAGCACCTCGGTCAACCACTGCGGCCAGACCGCCATTGCCGCCCTGGTGAGCAATTCTGGGACCCAGGCGATGGCGTAGCCGCCGGCTCCACGTGTATCGACGCCGGCTGAGATTCGGCCGGCCGTGGTTGGTGGCACGGCAGCCCCGTCGGCCAGCAGGTACCAAAGGTGCGCGCCACCGCGTCGCGTCTTGACCTTCACGGTGGCCGGCAGTGACGCGTGCTCACGCGCCAGCCAAGAAAGTCCGGGTTCGCCATCAAGGTCGAGCACCGCGACGCCGGACTCGATTCCGGTTCGGACGCCTATCAACGCAACGTCGCGGCCAGCGAACAGGCATGCCAAGTTGGCGGAATCGGTAGTCGCGTCGCGGAGCCCATGTTTGCAGACGGGGGCCTTATCACTCTTGCAGGGCAAGACGTGAAAGCCATTGCGGGCCAGCCTGAGAGCTTGCGCGAGTAGAGCGCGGTTACTATCTTTGCAGCCTTCAAACCCTGCAAAGTCCCTGTCGCCGCTCGGGGTGTGTGGCGCGACAATCAGGATGAGAGGGGCGCGACAATCAAGATGAGAAGAAGCGGCCGGATGGTTAATGATTGTCGTTGGCCGCGTGTTTTACAAGCTGATTGACGGCGATGATGGGTCTTGATCGTCGCGCAGCGTCAATCAGGAGC
>CANIRG010000450.1 GCA_947469635.1 Rhodospirillales bacterium
AGGGGAGGCGGCTCGACGGCAGCCGGCTGGGGCGGCGGCGGGGCGGCTGTGGGCGGCGGTGTGAGTGGCGGCGGGACCGCCGTCGTGGCGATAGCGGGCGCTGCCGGGGGGGGAGGTGCCGGGGTGCCGCTGATCAGCGGCGTCGGCGTACCGGTCGGAGTGGAGGGGGCCGCCGTGGAAACCACGGTGCGCGGCGTACGCGGGGTGCCGGGCGGATCTCCGCGCTGGGGAACGGCGATCAGGCGGCTTTCGATCGAGCGGGGCGGCGCCGGCAGATTGGAACCCGCCCTGAAGTCGCCACCATAGCCGGAAGGACCTGCGGGAGCCGGTGCCGAAGCGCCTTCGAAATACGGTCGCCACGGGTTGAACGCCATCCCGCCGGGCGCGCCTGCGCCTCCGGCATAGGGCATGGACACGGCACCACCCTGCATGCCGGCGCCACCATAAGGGTTGAACGCCATCACGTTCGCGGACTGCGCGAAGGCCTCTGCCGCGCCGCAGCACAAGAGGGTGAGGGCGATACTGCGCACGGCGACCACGGACGTTGGCATAACCGATTGCCTTTCAACGGGTTTTTGGAGCGAGGAACTTGGACGCAGAATAGCCAATGGGCAATGCCTGCTCAACCGCTTGGCAGCCTGTCGTCGCTACCCGACGAAACATGTTGCCCAGAATCTTCACTGCTTTCCCACCCCTGTGGGAATGCTCCGATATCGGTAGAATAAGGCTTTTCTTCAGTCCTCCCCGCTTGCCACGCCCATGTGCGCGGTAATGGGATACCGCTAGGCCAGCATTCCGACCATCGTGTCGCGCAGGCCGCCGTTGGTCGCCAGGATCGAGGGACCGCCCACGGCATAGGGCCCACCGGCCATATCGCTGACCAAGCCGCCGGCCTCGCGCACCATCAGCACGCCGGCTGCAACGTCCCAGGGGGCGAGGCCATACTCGAAGAAGGCGTCGTAGCGGCCCGCCGCGACGAAGGCGAGGTCGAGCGCGGCTGCCCCCCAACGGCGAATGCCGGAGGTGCGCGCACCGACAGCGGCGAGCTTGGCGTAATAGGCCGAGTGGTCACCCTTGCCCATGTGCGGGATGCCCGTGGCGACCACGGCGCGGGCGGGATCCTTGCGGCCCGAGACGCGCAGGCGGCGCGAACGGGCGTTGGGCGTGTCGACGTAGGCGCCGATGCCCTTCTCGGTCCAGAACAGCTCGTCGGAGATCGGCTGGTAGATCACGCCGGCGATGATCTCGTCGTCGCGTTCCAGCCCGATCGAGATGGCGAAGTGCGGCAGGCCGTGCAGGAAGTTGGTCGTGCCGTCTAGCGGATCGACGATCCAGCGGTTGCGGCCGTCGCCCTTGGTCTCGCCGCCTTCCTCGCCGAGGAAACCGTACTCCGGCCGGGTGCGCGACAGCTCGGCGCGCAGCACGCGTTCGGCCATGAGGTCGGCGCGGCTTACGAAGTCGCCCGGACCCTTTTCCGAGACCTGCAGCTGCTCGACCTCGCCGAAGTCGCGCTTGAGCCCCTTGGCGGCAGCGAAGGCTGCCCGGATCATGACCGTGATGGTGGCGGAGCGTGCGGCCAGCGAGCGGCGCTCGGGCGGGCCCGAGCGTTCGCGGCCCATCTCGAGAGGGCCACGGCCTACGCGTGCGACGGGACCGGAAGGGCGACGATCGGAGGGAAGGGCCACTCAATCAATCCTTGGCACGTTCCATGTAGCTCGCATCCTCGGTGTTGATCACCAGCTTGGTGCCGACGCCGATATGCGGCGGCACCATCACGCGGATGCCGCCCTCGACGATCGCCGGCTTGTAGGACGAGGAGGCGGTCTGGCCCTTGACCACGGCATCGGCCTCGATGACCGCCAGGACGACGCTCTTGGGCAGCTGGATGCCGACCGGCGTGCCTTCGTAGAGCGAGACCTGCACTTCCATGCCGTCCTGCAGGAAGCGCGCGAGATCGGGATCGAGGACGTCGGCGCCGACGGAGAGCTGCTCGAAGTTCTCCTTGTCCATGAAGGTGTAGCCGTTCTCGTCCTTGAACAGATAGGTGCACTCGCGCTCGTCGATATGGACGTGCTCGATGGTCTCGCCCGAACGGAAGCGCTCCTGCAGCTTGTTGCCTTCACGCAGCGCCTTGGCTTCGATGGCGACGAACGCACCGCCCTTGCCGGGGCTGATGTGCTGCACCTTGTGGGCCACCCAGAGCCTGCCATTGTACTCGATGACATTGCCGGCACGGATGGAGTTGACAGGAACTTTCATGGACTTGGCGCTCGTGTCGAGGAAATGGAATTCGGCCTCGCACGCAGGAAGCGGGACGAGGCCGGCGGCGGCCTTCTATCAAAGGCGCGTAGGGGCCGCAACTTCCGACCCCTCCGTCGCGGTATGACCGCGACACCTCCGCATTTGAATGGGGAGGAGAACCTCGAGCCTTTCCTCCCCATTCAAATGCGGAGGTGGCGGCGTCTTACGCCGACGGAGGGGTCAAAGCCCCAGTTCGCGCTTCTTCTTCTTCGGCAGCGCCGCGGCGATCGTTGCATGGGCGCGCTTGAGATAGGCCTTTGTCTGCGTGGCGGTCAGTGTCCGGGGATCGTCGAGGGCCACCCATTTGGCGCGGGCAAGGTAGGGCGCAGGGCGAAAGCCGTCGGAACGGGAGAGGGAGTCGTAGTGCTCGGGCGGGCACTTGAAGCAGATGCGGCCGACCGAGTGGGCAGGCGGGGCGATCAGGCAGAACATCTTGGCCCCGACCTTGAAGACGATCACGCCTTCCCACTGCACCGAGCGCGTGGCGGCAGGCAGCGTGGCACAGAAGGCGTCGATCTGTTTCGGCGTCACGCCGTCACCCTACACGGCGATCATGCCGCATGCGATGGTCGGCCATGACCGACTGGCGCCCCGACAGGCTCGACCGCCGCCTGCCCAACCTTCGCACGCGCGCGCGCCTGCAATCTTCGTTGCGGCAATGGTTCGCGCGGGAAGGCTTCGTCGAGGTCGAGACGCCGATCCTGCAGGTGGCGCCGGGTGCCGAGGTGCATCTTTCGGGCTTCGTCACCGGCTGGGAGCTGCCCGACGGCGAGGAGCGGGTGCGCTGGCTGCATTCCTCGCCCGAGTTCGCGATGAAGAAGCTCCTGGCCGGCGGCGTGCCCCGGCTCTTTCAGTTCGCGCGCGTGTTCCGCAACGCCGAGGGTTCGGCGCTGCACCATCCCGAGTTCACCATGCTCGAATGGTATCGCGCCGGTGTGGGCTACGAGACGATCATGGACGACTGCGCCGCATTGCTGGCGTTGACCGACGTGAAGGAACTGCGCTGGGAGGATCGCGTGTGCGATCCTACCGCGATGCCGGAGCGCCTCACCGTGGTCGAGGCGTTCGAACGCTACGCCGGCGTCGACCTGCTGGCCACGGTCGGCAGCGCCGAGATGCTGTCGCGCACGTCAGGCATCGCCATGCATGCGGGCGATTCGTGGGAGGATGTCTTCTTCCGCATCATGTTCGAGAAGATCGAGCATCGGCTGGGCGCGGGCCGGCCGACGATCCTCTGCGAATACCCCATCTCGATGGCGGCGCTGGCGCGCGCCAAGCCCGGCGATCCCCGCGTCGCCGAGCGCTTCGAGCTTTATTGCTGTGGCGTCGAGCTCGCCAATGCCTTCGGCGAGCTCACCGATCCGGCGATCCAGCGCGCGCGGCTCCAGGCCGACATGGACGAGAAGGAGCGGCTCTACGGCGTGCGCTGGCCGGTCGATTCGGACTTCCTGGCGGCGCTGGAGCACGGCCTGCCCGATTGCGCCGGCATCGCGCTGGGCTTCGATCGCCTCGTGATGTTGGCGACCGGCGCCAACCATATCGAAGAGGTGCTGTGGTTGCCGGTGCGATGAATCAGGAGGCCCGCGGTCCGGAAGACTACGAGCCAGCCGCAAAGATCTCATTGAAGGCCCGTACCGCCGCTTCCGGCCCGTCCTTGTGGTTCCACACGCCGCCGGCGACGGCGAGGAAGTCGGCGCCCGCGGCGATCACCGGCTTGCAGTTCTCGACGGTGATGCCGCCGATGGCCACGCACGGCACCTCCATCAGGCCGCTCCACCATTCCACGATCTCGAGATCGGCCGGGGTCGTGATCTGCTTGGTGCTGGACGGGAAGAACGCGCCGAACGCGACATAGTCCGCGCCCGCGTCGGCCGCTTCCATGGCGAGGTGGCGCGAGGCCTTGGCGGTGACACCGACCTGGCGCTCGGGCCCGACGATACGGCGCGCCTCGGCGTACGCCATGTCGTCCTGGCCCACATGCACGCCGTCGCAGTCGAATTTCACCGCGAGGTCGGGGCGGTCGTTCATGATCAAGGCGACGCCGCGCTGCTGGCAGATGGGCCGCAGCGCGTCGGCGGCGCGACCGACCGCTGCGTCATCGACGTCCTTGAGGCGGAGCTGGAAGGCCGCTACGTCGCCACCGTCGAGAGCGGCACGCAGGTCGGCCGCGAATATCGCGGGATGGTCGATACGCTCGGGCGAGATGAGATAGAGGCGGGACGTCATTGTTGGATTCCGTACCGTCGTCCGTAGAGACAACGTCTATGTAGTCGCGGGCCAGTCAGTTCACATAAAGCGCGGTGTTTGTCATGTGTGGGGTCAATTTGCGGAACGGGGTGGTGATCGCAGCCCTGGCCGTCGTCATGCCGTTCGCCTCCGCCATTGCCGCCTGTCCCGACCTCAGCGGCACGTTCCAATGTCCGGCGGCGGACGGCATGCCGGCGTCGACCCTGGTGGTGACCAACAAGGAGAGCGGCGGCGGCGCCATGCAATACGCCTTCACCTACAAGATCGGCGGCAAGGATATGTCGCTCAGGGCCGACGCCTCGGATGCGGGCATCAAGAAGCCCGACGGTCAGGTCACGTCCTGCACCGCCAGCTCCTACATCCATAAGGGCCCCAACGAGCGCGGCGAGGGCACACGCAGCTTCATCAATGTGGCAGGCAACTTCGAGGTGGTGTCCGGCGGCAAGACGCAGAGAATTTGCGTGCGCAAGGCGAAGTAGGCCGCCCCCGGCAGGTCCGGCGCGCGGAGGATCAGCGACGCTTGCTCAAGTTCAAGGCGGCGTACCACGTGCCGAAGCGGGCGTTGCAGG
>CANIRG010000451.1 GCA_947469635.1 Rhodospirillales bacterium
CGGTGGCAGAAGCTGACAGGGTGCTCGTCGTCCCGGTCCGTCGCCAACCACGACAGGCCGAGGCTGACAGCTGCCTATCCCATAAGCCTCGGTTCCTAACGAGGTAACTCCCCTGTAGCGCAAAGATTCACACGCTCTCAGGGTGAGGATTGGTACGGGTACAAACCTCATGCTGAGGAGCAGCCGCAGGCCGCGTCTCGAAGCATGGCGACAACACGAGGCGAGCTACAAGAGTCCCAGAGTGAGCTGCGGTGGCGCCTCCACCGCGGTGCCCCGCTCCTGGAGATTGTGCAGGGAGACGCCGAGCAGCCGGACCTTCTTCTCCAGCGGGAAAATCCCGTGCACCAGCTCGACGCTG
Source organism: Rhodospirillales bacterium (assembly GCA_947469635.1). GTDB lineage: Bacteria > Pseudomonadota > Alphaproteobacteria > Reyranellales > Reyranellaceae > Reyranella. The sequence goes on from CANIRG010000451.1 coordinate 359, forward strand.
GTACGTTCGAGCTCGTCGCGGCTCGAAACCGGCGCCGGCAGCGTCCGGCTGCGGGTGACGATCTGGAAGTCGGCGTACTTGATCTTGACGGTCACCGTGCGGCCACCGAGACCGGTGCGCTCGCAATAGCCCCAGACATCGTCGAGCACCGACTTGATGCCCTCGACGATCTCGATGGGCCGGCCGAGGTCCTGTGGAAAGGTCGTCTCCGATCCCACCGACTTGCGCGGCCGGTCGGGCACGACCCGGCGCTCGTCCTGGCCGCGCGCGATGGCGTAGTAGTAGGGTCCGGACTTGCCGAAATACTGCTGCAGGAATTCCAGCGGCTGCGCCTTCAGATCGGCGCCGGTGTGGATGCCGAGCCGCTTCATCTTGGCTTCGGTCGCGGGCCCGATGCCGTGGAACCGGCCGACGGGCAGGCTCTCGACGAAGGGCGGCCCCCTCTCCGGCGGAATGACGAACTGGCCGTTGGGCTTGCGATGGTCGGAGGCGAGCTTGGCCAGGAACTTGTTGTAGGAAATGCCGGCCGAGGCGGTGAGGCCGGTCTCGGCCAGGATGCGCGCCCGGATCTCGCGCGCGATCTCCGACGCCAGCGGCATGTTCTTGAGATTTGTCGTGACGTCGAGATAGGCCTCGTCGAGCGACAGCGGCTCCACCAGCGGCGTGTAGTCGAGGAAGATCGCCCGGATCTGGCGGGAGACTTCCTTGTAGGCCTCGAAGCGCGGCTTCACGAACACCAGCTCGGCGCAGAGGCGCCGCGCCGTCGTGGCCGGCATAGCCGAGCGCACGCCGAAGGTGCGCGCCTCGTAGGACGCAGCCATCACCACGCCGCGCTCGCGGCTGCCACCGACCGCGACCGGCTTGCCGCGCAGGGTCGGGTCGTCACGCTGCTCCACGGACGCATAGAAGGCGTCCATGTCGAGATGGATGATCTTGCGGGTGACGGGCTCCGACATGACGCCTCATCATATCGCGCGATCTCGACTGGGGCTTTCCCCCTCCCTGCCCTCCCCCGTATGACGGGGGAGGAGAAGAGATTTCCTCCCCCGTCATACGGTGGAGGTGTCGCGTCTTACGCGACGGAGGGGGAAGGCCTCAGAAAGGCTTCAGCTCAGAACGGCCACCACCAGTTCTTCCTGAGCGCTTTGCCGGTCGTGGGGCCGGTGACCGGCACCGCGGCCGGGAGGTCCTGCTCGCGCCAGCCGCCGCCCAGCGCGATCACCAGGTTGGTGCTGGTGGTGAAGCGGCTCTGGCGAACCGCGAGCAGCGACAGCTCTGAATTGAGCGCGGCGGTCTGGGTCTGGATCACCGTGGTGTAGGGGATCGTGCCGGCGCGATACTGGTTGAAGGCCAGCGCCTCGGCCTGGCGGGCGGAGCCGGCGGCGGCGCGCTGGATCTGCTCCTGCTCGTCGAGGATACGCTGCTGGGCGAGCGCGTCCTCGACCTGCTGGAAGGCCGTCAGCACGGCCTGCCGGTAGGTCGCGACGGTCCTGTCGTAGTTGGCGCGGGCACCTTCGACCTGGGCCTTGCGGGCGCCACCATCGATCAGGGTGCCGGCCGCCTGCGGGCCGACCGACCAGACCTGCGAGCCCAGCTGGAAGAGCTGGTAGATGAAGGTGCTGGCGAAACCGACGCTGGCCTGCAGGGTGAAGTCGGGAAAGTACGCCGCCTGGGCGACGCCGATCTGGGCATTGGCGGCAGCCATCTGGCGCTCGTTGGCTGCAATGTCGGGCCGCCGCTCGAGCAAGGCCGACGGCACGCCGGCATCGATCGTCGGCACCGTTTCGGGCAGGGGTGCGGGCGGCACGCCCATCTCGCCCGGCGCGCGGCCGACGAGGGTCGCGATGGCGTGCTCGAACTGGGCCCGCGGGATGCCCTCGGCCACCAGCTGGGAGCGCGTCTGATGATAGAGGGTCTGCGCCTGGGTGAGGTCGATGCGCGAGGCGGTGCCGGCGTCGAACTGGTTCTGCACGATCTGCACCGAGCGGCCATAGGCCGCCAGCGATTCCTCCAGCAGCCGGCGGCGCGCGTCGGAGATGCGCAGCGAGAAGTAGCTGATGGCCAGCGTGGACTGGGCCGAGAGGCGTGCGGCCGAGAGATCGGCGGCACTTGCCTGCGCCGCTGCGGAATCGCTTTCGATGGTGCGCCGGATGCGGCCCCACACGTCGATCTCCCAGGCGAGCGTCATGCCGGTGGTGAACTGGCCCGAGCTCACGTCGGTCCTGCCGCCACCGCGCAAGGCGCCGGTGCCGGACTGCGTGGCGCCGGCGGAGTAGCCCAGGGTCGGATAGAGGCCGGACGAGACCTGGCGGATCAGCGCGCTCGCTTGCCGATAGGTCGCCTCGGCGATCTTGAGCGTCTGGTTGGAGATGTCGACCTGCGCCATCAGCTGGTCGAGGGCGGGATCGCCGTAGATCGTCCACCACGGTCCGCGATCGATCGCGTCGCGCGGCAGGGCTGGGCGGAAGCCCATCGTCTCCTTGAAGTCGGCCGTCGGCGCGGTGGCCGGCGGCGGCCGTTCGTAGTCGGGGCCGACGAGGCCGCAGCCGCACAGCGCCAGCGCGGAGGCAACGGAGAGGAAGCGAAGGGTCGTCGTCATGCCGATGCTCATGCCCTGGCCTCGCGGCCACCCATTGTGCGCGCCAGCCGGCTGTGGAGATCACGGTCGCGGCGGCGGAAGCGATCGAGATAGAGATAGATCACGGGCGTCGTGTAGAGCGTCAGGATCTGGCTCACCATCAGCCCGCCGATGATGGAGATGCCCAGCGGCCGGCGCAGCTCGGCGCCGTCGCCGAAGCCCAGCGCCAGCGGCAGCGCGCCCAGCATCGCCGCCATCGTCGTCATCAGGATGGGACGGAAGCGCAGCAGGCAGGCTTCGTAGATGGCCACCTGCGGCTCCTTGCCGGCATTGCGCTCGAGATCGAGGGCGACGTCGATCATCATGATGGCGTTCTTCTTCACGATGCCCACCAGCAGCAGCACGCCGATCATGGCGATGATGCTGAACTCGAGCCCGGTCGCCAGCAGCGCCAGGAGCGCCCCGATGCCGGCCGACGGCAGGGTGGAGAGGATGGTGAGCGGATGGATATAGCTCTCGTAGAGGATGCCCAGCACGATGTAGACGGCGAGCAGCGCCGCCAGCACCAGCACCAGCTGGGTGTTCAACGATTGCTGGAAGGCGCGCGCGGTGCCCTGGAAGGTGCCGTGCAAGGTGGTCGGCAGGCCGATCTCGCGCATGGTGGCATTGATATCGGCGACCGCGTCGCTCAGCGTCTTGCCCGGCAGCAGGTTGAAGGAAATCGTGTTGGCCACGAACAGCCCCTGGTGGTTGACCGCCAGCGGCGTCGTTCCGAAGCCGTAGCGCGTCACCGCCGACAGCGGCACCATGGTCTCGGCGGTGGTGCTGACGGCCGCGCCCGTCGAGGCCGAGCCGCGGCCGCTGACGGCGATGGCGTTGGTGCGCTGGTTGCGCACCGCCTCCGCCGGATCGACGGAACCGGCCTTGGCCGGCGCCGTCGAGACGATGGCGCCCGTCGCCTGCGATCCGCTGATCGAGCCGCCCGAGGTGCTGACGTAGATCTCCTTCAGCGACTCGGGACTCTCCCAGAACTCGGGCGAGACCTCCATGACGACGCTGTACTGGTTCAGCGCATTGTAGATCGTCGACACCTGGCGCTGGCCGAAGGCGTCGTAGAGCGTGGCCGAGATGGCGCGCGAGGAGATGCCGAGCCGGCTGGCGGCATCGCGGTCGATGGTGAGGTCGACCTGGAGGCCGCGCTGCTGCTGGTCGGAATCGACATCGGTGATGACCGTCGACGATTGCAGCGCCTGCACGAGCTTGGGGCCCCAGGCATAGAGATCGGGCAGCGAATCGGCCTGCAGCGTGAACTGGTACTGGGAGTTGCCCTGGCGGCCGCCGACGCGGATATCCTGCACCGCCTGCAGGAAGGCCGAGGCGCCGGTGACCTGCGCCAGGCGTCCGCGCAGGCGGGCGATCACCTGGTCGGCGCTGGCGTCGCGCTCCTTGAGCGGCTTCAGCGTGGCGAAGATGAAGCCGGAGTTGGTCTGCCCGCCGCCGGTGAAGCCCACGACATTGGCGATCGCCGGATCCTCGCGGATGATCTGGACGAACTGCCGGAACTTCCGGCGCATCGACTGGAAGGAGATGCTCTGGTCGCCGCGGATGCCGCCGACCAGGCGGCCGGTGTCCTGCTGCGGGAAGAACCCCTTGGGGATGATGACGTAGAGGTGGATGTTGAGCAGGACCGTGGCCAGGAACACGATGATGGTGAGCAGCGGATGGCGCAGCACCCAGCCCAGCGTGCGGCCGTAGAAAGACTGCATGCCATTGAAGGCGCGCTCGCTCACCCGGAAGAAGAAACCCGGCTTCTTGTCGACGACGTGCGCCCGCAGCACGTAGGCGCACATCATCGGCGTGGTGGTGACCGACACCACCATCGAGATGATGATGGCGATCGACAGCGTCACGGCGAACTCGCGGAACAGGCGGCCGACGATGCCGCCCATCAGCAGGATGGGGATGAACACCGCGATCAGCGACAGGCTCATGGAGACGACGGTGAAGCCGACCTCGCGCGCGCCCAGCAGGGCCGCATCGACGCGCGACATGCCGGCCTCGATGTGGCGGGTGATGTTCTCCAGCACGATGATGGCGTCGTCGACCACGAAGCCCGCCGCGATGGTCATGGCCATCAGCGACAGGTTGTTGAGGCTGTAGCCCAGC
>CANIRG010000452.1 GCA_947469635.1 Rhodospirillales bacterium
GCCTCCAGGCCCGCTCATCCTCTTCGCAGCATTTTCAGGACATGAGCGGGCCTGGAGGCCCGCGCTTCGCATGAGTCCGAATTGCTTTAGTTATGATGCTCGACGTCGGGCTGATCCGCCTCGGCGGGATCGGCTGAGGGCTCGGGTTCGCCGACGGCCTTGGCCTTCTTGCGGGCCGCATCCTCGCGAGCAGCCTTCCGGCGGGACTTGTCGACGGAATCGTTGAGATCTTTCAGGCTGCAGAGGCCGAGCGTCACCGGGTCGCGCGGACGCACGTTCTGCATGTTCCAGTGCGACCGGTCGCGCACCGACTGGACCGTGCTCTTGGTCGAGCCGACCAGCTTGGCGACCTGGCTGTCCTGCAGCTCGGGGTGGACCTTGAGCAGCCAGGCGATGGCGTCGGGCCGATCCTGCCGCTTGGCGACCGGCGTATAGCGCGGCCCCTTGGAGCGGGCCACGGGCTCCGGCACGTCGCGCAGGCTGAGCTTCAGGCGAACGCTCTGATCGGCCTCGGCCCGCTTGATCTCGTCCTTGGTGAGCTGGCCGTTGACCGTGGGGTCGAGGCCCGTCATGCCGCCCGCCACCTCGCCGTCGGCGATCGCCTGGACTTCGAGCGGATGCAGGCCGGTGAAGGCCGAGATCTGATCGAAGGTCAGGGTCGTGTTCTCGACCAGCCAGACGGCGGTCGCCTTGGGCATCAACACTTGCGACATGAATTGACTCTCCTGTGCCCGGATATAGAGGCGGCTTCCCGCCTCGCCAACCCGAAAAAAGGAAACGGCCGGGGTTTAACCCGGCCGTCCCTTTAGGATCGACGCTTCGGATCGGATTACTGGATCACGATCTCGACGCGGCGGTTCTGCGGCTCGCGGACGCCGTCCGCGGTCTGCACCAGCGGCTGGGTCTCGCCACGGCCGACCACCGAGATGGCCGTCGCCGGCACGCCTTCACGCACCAGGGCGTCCTTGACAGTGTTCGCACGGCGCAGCGACAGCGCCATGTTGTAGGCTTCCGGGCCCGACTTGTCGGTATGGCCGGTCGCCGTCACGCGGGCAGAGCCCTTGGTCTTGTAGGAAGCGGCAGCCTGCTTGATGGTGTTGAGCGCCTGGGCGGACAGGTTCGAACGGTCCCAGTCGAAGAACACCATGAACGACGGCGGCTGAACGGCCGGCGGCGGCGGCGGCGGCGGAGCAGCAACCGAACCGAACTTGAACTCGAGGCCCAGCATCAGGCTGAAGTTGTTGTTGCTCCAGGTGGTGCCGGCAACGCTCGGGTTCGAGGTGCCGTAGTAGCGACCGTCGAGATTGACACGGAAGTTGGTGTCAACGTTCCAGCCCAAGCCGACGATGCCCTGATAGGCGAACTGCGTGCTGCCGAGCGAGGTGTCGCTGTCGATGAAGCCGACGCCGGCGCCAGCGCCGATGTAGGGAGTGATCGTCGCGCCGGGCGCGAAGTCATACAGCAGGTTCGCCAAGACGCCGACCTGGCCGATCTTGTTGCTGATCGAACGGCCCGGGAAGCCGACGTTGTGCTGGTTTTCGCGATAGATGCCTTCGATTTCGACGCGCGGGCCGACGAAGTCATAACCGATCTTGCCACCAGCAGCCCAACCGGTCTGCGGGTCGACGCCGTTGCCCATAATCGTGGTGTTGAGCAGCCAGTTGAGACCGCCTTCCGCACCGATATAGAAGCCCGACGACGGCGTCTGCGCCTGGGCCATGACCGGCAGCGCAACGAGCGCAGCAGCGGCCATCAAAGCCTTCTTCATGAGTTCTTCCCCTCGTTATTGACAGTTTGGACGAGCGTTGGCGGGGCTGGGATCACCAACTCCGCCGCGAATATACACACCACAATTGGTTAGGTGCAAGGCGGCCCACCCTTTCGCCGCAAACCTGTGGCCGCACAGCAACAGTAGCTGCGCCACCAAGCCTTTACGGTGATCCGACGCCTCCCGCACCCCTACCATATCTTGTGTCGTTACCGGTGTGATTCCGGGCTGCCGGGAAGGGGATTCGTACACCAAACACACCCCCACCGTCCTCGCGGCGACCAAAAATGCGGGGCCGGTCGAGCCTGTCATTGCGTGGCGCCGAGACGGCCAGATCGGACCGCGGCAGCGGTACGTCGGGGTCCGACGGCCCCGGCCGAAGCAACTTGTCCACAATGGCAGCGCCCGAAGGCGCCGCATGGACCGGCACCGTGGTCGCCACCGCCCGTGGTGCAACAGGAAGCCGCCGCACGGTCTGCTGCGCCTGACCGCCCTAGGCTGACACAAGGATGGGCAAGACCGCGCAAAGCACGTTCTGCCATCGCCTTTTTGCATGGGTCATTCAAAACTGCATGTTGTTGCAGAATGGCGAATATGCGGCCGTTCCCGTTACGGTCTTTTGTGTCGCAGCAGGCAGCGCGCTACGGTAAACCGCCGTTCACACCTGACTTGAACAACCACCGACGGGGAAAACGCCATGGGCCAATACAGCAAGGTCGAAACAGACGGCCGCCTGTTGATCGTCACCATCAACCGGCCGGAGGTCTACAACGCCTGCCATCCCATGGCGAACCAGGAGCTCATGGAGGTGTTCGACGCCTTCCAGGCCGATCCCGAGCTGTGGATCGCCATCATCACCGGCGCCGGCGACAAGGCCTTCTGCGCCGGCAACGACCTCAAGTATCACGCGGAGTTGCAGGCCAGGACCGGCAAGCGTCCGGTCGGACCGCCCAAGGGCTTCGGCGGCCTCTCCAGCCGCTTCGACATGGACAAGCCGGTGATCGCGGCTGTGAATGGCGTGGCCATGGGGGGTGGATTCGAGATCGCGCTCGCCTGCGACCTCATCATCGCCTCCGACAAGGCGACCTTCGCACTGCCCGAACCCAAGGTCGGCCTGGCCGCGGGCGCCGGCGGCATGCAGCGGCTGTCGCGCATGATCCCGCTCAAGAAGGCCATGGGCATGATGCTGACCGGCCGCCACGTGCCGGCCAAGGAAGGCTTCGAGCTGGGCTTCGTGACAGAGGTGGTACCGCACGCCGAGCTGATGACCGCCGCCAAGCGCTGGGCCCACGACATCCTCGCCTGCTCGCCGATGTCGGTGCGCGCCACCAAGCAGGTGGTGATGCGCTCGCTCGACGTGCCCTCGCTCGAGATGGCGATGCGCAACCTCAATTATCCGGCCTTCGTCGCCATGACCCAGAGCGAGGATACGGTCGAGGGCCCGCGCGCCTTCGCCCAGAAGCGCAAGCCCGACTGGAAGGGCCGGTAGACACCGATGGGCTGAGACGTTCCGGCGGTCCTGCATCCACTCTGAACGTTCGTGCGTAAGAGGAGGATGAAGTCCCGGTCAGAAGAGGCGAGCCGATCATGCGACGCATATTTCGATGGTGGTCGGCATCGTTGCTTTTGCTGTGGGCTTGCGGGACGCAGGCGGCCGAGATCGAGGTAAAGAACGAACGGCCGATCAGCCCGACCCCGAACCATGCCACGACGGAGCCGGTCCTGCGGCTCACCGGCATGCTGCGGGAGGGGGACTCGCAGAAGTTGCGATCGATCCTGACGAAGCTCAGGAGCGGCGCCACCTCGGCATCGGCGGCCACGCAGGTGACCGTCGAGCTGAGCAGCCTGGGTGGCGATCTCCATGAAGGCCTGCGGGCCGGCTATCTCTTCCGGGAGTTCGACGTCGCGACTGTCGTGCGCAAGGGCGACATCTGCATGTCGGCCTGCGCCCTCGCCTTCCTGGGCGGCGCCCAAGGCTCGTCGGAAAGGGCCGCGTGCCGGCGCCTCGAGGTCGGCGGCAAGCTCGGCTTCCACAGCTTCTGGCTCAATCCCAACAGCGCTGTCGCCGACGATCGGGCCGGGGCGCGGCAACAAGGGTTCACCGAGGCCCTGGCGGGCGCCGCGGCGGTCGTGCGCTACGCCGCCGACCTGAACATCGATTCGAAGTTCGTCGCCGGCATGCTGGCCACGCCCTCCGACGCGTTCGTCTTCATCAACACCGTCGAGAACTTCCTCACCCTGGGCATCTGCCCCGCCGGGATCGGCCGTCCGCCGATCAGCCCGGCCGATCAGGCGCTCAACATCTGCGGCCATTCCATGGGCTGGGCCGTGCGAGCGAAGTCGGCGCGGATCACGGCGATGACCGCGCAGCAGGCGAGGCGGTACATCCTCGAGAACGTCCAGCGGAACATGATCCTGCTCGACGTGAAGGGCGCGCTCACCGCCCAGCTCGCTTCCTATTCGGTGATGCGCGACGAGCGCGCGATCGACAATCTCTACGCCGATCTGCGGGCTGCGGGCGTTCGCCTGCCCAGGATCGTCGGGCCCGTGTTCGAGGTCGAGGGCTACCAGGTCGGCGAGGGCGAGACCCAGTGCTTCGTCAGCCTCTCGCTCGACGACCCCGACCAGTTCCAGGTCGCGGTGCGACGGCCGAAGATCTGGGCCCATCCCGGTGCGTCGGCGCCCAACGGTGGCCGCCGGCTGTTTCTCTACGGCAAGGACGCGGTGATCAACCCGCGGCCATGACCGCCCGACCCTTCAACGCCCGCGGGCATTGTCGTAATCCCAGTCGAGCTCGAAACGGTCGCCCTTGGCCTTCACATAGGCCGCATGCGGCGGCGCGAAATGCGCCGGCATCAAGAGCGCGCCCTGCTCCGCGCAATCGCCCAGCATGGCACCGCGCGTCTTGCGGGCGAGGTCGAGATCCTCACAGAAGCGGCTGTTCCATTTCCACAGCGGCACCTGCACCGGGTTGTGCAGCGCGTCGCCCGGGAAGATCGCCCGCTTGCCGCGCGATTCGAGATCGACCCGGACCTGCCCCGGCGTGTGGCCGGGCGCGGGCTTCAGCTTGAAGCAGCCGCACATCTCGTGCTCGCCCGAGACGAACTCCGCCATCTTGGCCTCGACGATGGGCAGCACCGAATCGTTGTAGGTGTTGACCTGGTAGACCTCGGTGTCGGGCTTCTTCGCCAGCGCCGCCCAATGGTCGTGATCGGTGCGCGACATCACGTACTTGGCGTTGGGGAAGGTCGGCACCCACTTGCCGTTCTCGCGCCGCGTGTTCCAGCCGACATGATCGACGTGCAGATGCGTGCACATCACGAAGTCGA
>CANIRG010000453.1 GCA_947469635.1 Rhodospirillales bacterium
CCAAAGGCGCCGCTGTCGTTTCGATGAATTGGCCATCGCGAAATGATGCCCAATTCGGCAGCCTTGTAAAACCCGGGAAACTCAATCCCGGTCGGCTTTCAAGCCGCATTCCCCATTGGATTTACCCACTCGATTTCCTGATGAGCCAACTTTAGAACTGAATTTGCGGCCGTCGGGCGATAATGACTGACGGTGACATTGATCACCTGCGTGCGGCTGCGATATCCTCGCCCGGTCCCTGCGGCGGTGCGCGACGCGGGCCATTTTCTGGAGACCCTCCCATGCCCATGGACGGACCCACCCCAACTCTGACCGCCGCCGACCACGCCCGCGCGATGGCCGATTACAGTCGCGCCGGCGAAGCTCGCGCCTGGGCGCTCGGCAATCGCGGGCCGATCCGGTTCGATGCGGACGGCAAGCTTGCCCGTGAGATCCTCGACTCCTACTGGGCCAACGGCTTCTACGTCTTCGAGGGCGTGGTCGGGCCCGAGGAGCTGCAGGAACTGCGCGCCGCGGTGGACGATGTGCTCGCCCGCGCGCCGGTCGCGCCCGATGCGACGGTGGATCGGCTGGGGCGGCCGGTGCCGTTCGAAGGCGTCATCAAGCCGCCCTACCGCATCGCCAAACCGCTGGGCGACAATGTCGGCGGCACGGACAAGAACAACGGGCGCCATCCGGTCGCGATGCTGCAGCCGACGCTGGGCGAGGGCGGGCCTTCGTGGACCGTCGAGCTGCTCGACGGCAACCTCTACCTGCTGGACGCGGCGTTGCGGCTCTATGGTCATCCCGGCCTGCTGGCCGTGGCGGCGGGAATCCTCGGCGACGATTTCGTCCCCTACAACGAGGTCACGTTCGTGAAGGAAGCGGGGCTCGGGCCCTCGGTCGCCTGGCACCAGGACGGCACCACCCACTGGAACGCGCCGGATTGGGACGAGGGCGCGCACGGTTTCAACTTCATGACCCAGCTCTACCCCAGCACCGCCGGCAACGGCGTCTGGGTGCTGCCGGGCAGCCACAAGCTGGGCAAGGCCGACATCCGCAAGATGCTGGCGGGTCGTGGCTCCGATCGGATCGAGGGCGCGGTGCCGATGCTGTGCGCGGCGGGCGACACGATCGTCACCAACCGCCAGCTCCTGCACGGCTCTTTCGCCAACAGCTCGCCCGATCGGCGCATCACGCTCAACGAGGGCTTCTTTCCGAAGAAGCGCGTGCTGGGCTCGACAGCGCGGCGGCTGACCGGCCGGGTCGAGACCTACGACGAGGCCCGCATCGCCGAACGCTCGCGCCTCATCCAGATCGCCATCGACGCGCGCCGCCAGCGCTTCCCGCACGAAACGCCCTACGTCTATCGCCCGCTCGCGGGCCACGAGGACGAGAACCGCTGGAACGAGTCTACGCGCGCGAAGCTGAAGAACTACAATCAGCTCGATATGTTCATCTGACCAAAACCACCACCTCACCCTGAGGAGCGAGCGCAGCGCGCGTCTCGAAGGGTGGCAACAAGCACCGACCGTGAGCCCATGCTTCGAGACGCTGCGCTTCGCGCAGCTCCTCAGCATGAGGCTTTTCTTTGTGCCGGAGAAAAGAATGACCGGATTGCTCGACGAGTATTTCGTGAATCCCGACGTGTCCCTCCTCGACAAGGTGCGGATGCAGGCGCAGGTCCTGGTGCCCGTGCTGCGCGCGCTGCGGGCCGAGCTGGGCAAGGACAAGGCCAACGCGATCGTGGCCAAGGCGTTGCGCGACTGGTCGCGGCAGCTCTTCGCCGATATCGGCAGCGGCATCGAGGGCAGCCCGCGGCGAAAGTGGGCGGCCGTGCAGAGCGTGTTCGGCGAGGTCTCGGGCCGCGAGGTCGAGGTCGAGACGCTGCGCCACGACAAGGAAGCGATGGACCTCGACGTGACGCGTTGCCGCTTCGCCGAGTTCTTCCGCGCGCTGGGCGAGCCCGAGCTCGGCGCGCTGCTGATCTGCGCGCACGATTTCGACGTCGTCGCCGTGGGTGAGGGCGCGGTGAGCCTCGACCGGGCGCAGACGATCATGCAGGGCGCGCCGACCTGCACCTTCCGCTACAGGTTCGCGCCGCGTTGACCATGCTTTCCTCCCCTTCGTCATACGAAGGGGAGGTGCCCTCGTCATACGAGGGCGGAGGGGTCATGAGCGCCAAAGGCAGCTTTTGACCCCTCCGTCAGCGTAAGACGCTGCCACCTCCCCAGAAGACTGGAGAGGGGAAGAAATCGCTCACCCGCACAACCAGATGTTCACCGCGAAGCGGCTGTCGGCAAACGCGCCGCCGGGGCAGGAGATCGTCTCGACCTCGTGACGCCCCGACGACGGGAACACGAGCAGGCTGTCGTGGGTCGGCTCGATTTCGATCGATTGATCGCCGCCGAGGTCGAACATCCGCAACCGTCCGCCGGTGAAGCGGCGCGGCAGGCGGTGGAGGTAGTAGACCATCGTGAGCCGGCGCCGGCCGCCCGGCGTGTACTCGTCGCCGGTGTAGGTGTCGGTGTGCGGTCGATAGAAGGCGCCGTCGCCGTGCGCCACCATCTCGATCTGCGTGCTGTTGGGTGGCGTGTGCCCGAGGTCGAAGGCCTGCTCGAGGCCGGCCTGCAGGGCGAGCGCCTTGCGTCGCAAGGGGCCGGCAAAGGCGCCGAGGTCCTTCAGGACCGCGGACTGGCGCACCACCGCGTCGAGACGTCCCGTACCCTGGTCTGCAAGTCGCGTCGGCGTGAAGCGGGTTTCGGCCGAGAGGCAGAAGGCCAGGAGGCGGGCGGCCTCGTCCTCACCCAGCCAGTCGGGCAGGACACGATGGGGCAGGAACCGCCCGGTGAGGAATGACGGCTCCGACATCGATCAGCTTTCTGCGCCTTCGTCGGGGCCGGCAAGGCCTCATTGCCGGGAGCGGGCCACTGGAGTGGCGCGCTCCCAGCAACTAAAAGATGAACCATGAAAGTCCTTCGCATGTTCGTGTTCGCCTTCCTCGGCGCCTTGCTCTCGGCGGCGGGCAGCTCCTGGGCCCAGGCTGGTCGCCAGCCCGTCGACTGGGCGTCGGTGTCACTCGACTCGATTGGCGGCGGGCCAATGCCGACCGGCGATTACCGCGGCAAGGTCGTGCTGCTGGTCAATACGGCGTCGTTGTGCGGTTTCACCAGCCAGTATGGCGGCCTGGAAGAGCTGTGGCGCCGCTACAAGGACCGCGGCCTCGTCGTGCTGGGCGTGCCGTCGAACGATTTCGGCGAGCAGGAGCCCGGCACCAAGGAGGAGATCAAGCGCTTCTGCGAAGTCTCCTTCGACGTGACCTTTCCCCTGGCCGACAAGCAGGTCGTGTCCGGCCCCAACGCCCATCCGCTCTATCGCTGGGCGGCGGCGCAGACCGGCGCGCTCGGCACGCCCAACTGGAACTTCCACAAGATCCTGATCGGGCGCGACGGTCGCGTGATCGACTGGTTCTCGGCCGCGGGCGGCATGGGCGCCAAGCTCGATCGCGCGGTCGAAGCGGCCCTCGCCGCCGGTATATAGTGCAACGTCCATCCAGCGTAACGGAGCGTTCCATGAGCCTCACTCCCGCCGTCCTGCCTGACGCCACCGCCGACCAGAAGCTTCGGCAGCGCGCCGCCCTCGTCATCCCCGGCGGCATGTACGGCCATCTGCGCAGCGACCGGCTGCCGGCGGGCTATCCGCAGTTCTTCGCGCGCGGCGAGGGCTGTCATCTCTGGGACGTGGATGGCCGGCGCTACGTCGACTTCATGTGCAGCTGGGGGCCGATCGTGGTCGGCCATCAGAACCCCGTCGTGGCCGAAGCCGTCGAGCGGCAGATGGCGGCGGGGGATTGCCTCAACGGTCCGTCGGAGCGGCTGGTCGAGCTGGCGGAGCGGCTGGTGGGATTGATCCCGCACGCCGACTGGGCGCTGTTCGGCAAGAACGGCACCGACGCCACCACGACCTGCGTGACGCTGGCGCGCGCGGCCACGGGCAAGCGCAAGATCCTGGTGGCGGAGGGCGCCTATCACGGCGCCATCCCCTGGTGCACGCCCAACCCGGCCGGCGTCACGCCGGAGGATCGCGCTCACATGCTCACCTTCAAGTACAACGACACCGGCAGCCTCGAGAGTGCCGTGCAGCGCGCCGGCGACGATCTGGCGGGCATCGTGGTCTCGGCCTTCAAGCACGATTTCGGCAAGGACCAGGAGATGCCGGATGCGGCCTTCGCCCGCCGCGCGCGCGAGCTCTGCGATGCCAGCGACGCCGCCCTGATCGTCGACGATGTGCGCGCGGGCTTCCGGCTCACCATGCGCGGGAGCTGGGACCTGGTGGGCGTGCAGCCCGACCTCAGCGCCTGGAGCAAGGCCATCGCCAACGGCCATGCGCTGGCCGCCGTCACCGGCAACGACCGCTATCGCGAGGCCGCGTCCAAGCTCTACGTCACCGGCTCCTTCTGGTGCAGCGCCGTCTCGATGGCGGCGGCGCTGGCGACGCTCGACGTGCTGGAGAACGTCGATGGCCCGGCGCATATGCGCGCCATGGGCCAGCGGCTGCGCGACGGGATCGCGGCGCAGTCGGCCGAGTTCGGCATCGGCGTACGCCAGAGCGGGCCGCCGCAGATGCCGACGGTGCTGTTCGACAACGATCCCGACTGCGAGAAGGGCAACCGTTTCACGCTGGAGGCGCTGAAGCACGGCGCCTACCTGCATCCGCGCCACAACATGTTCTTGTCTACGGCGCACACCGAGGCCGACATCGACTTCGCCCTCGAAGCGACGCGTGCCGGCTTCAAGGCGCTGGCGTCGGTATAAGGGACCCATACATTTCGACGTCGTCACCTCCATATCTCACGCTCGGAGTTCCTCCCCTTCGCGGAGTCCGCGAAGGGGAGGTGTCGGCGTCTTACGCCGACGGAGGGGTCATGAGCCAAATCGCGCTTCTGACCCCTCCGTCCGCTACGCGGACACCTCCCCGCGCTCCGCGCCTATCGCATTCGCACATCTCGTTCAGAGAAAAGCAGCTTTCTTCCCTGCGCGAAGCGCGGGGAGGTGCCCTCGTCTTGCGAGGGCGGAGGGGTCAGAGGCTCGATTTGGCG
>CANIRG010000454.1 GCA_947469635.1 Rhodospirillales bacterium
AGCGGCACGCCGATCCTGTTCGTGCACGAGTACAGCGGCGACTGGCGGGCCTGGGAGCCGCAGATGCGCTTCTTTGCGCGCCGGCATCGCTGCATCACCTATTCGTTCCGCGGCTATCCTGGCTCCGACGTGCCCGATAAGGCCGACAGCTATGGCCAGCAGCATGCCGTCGACGACGCCAGGCACATGCTGGAGCATCTCAGGATCCCCAAGGCGCATATCGTCGGCCTGTCGCAGGGCGCTTTCGCGGCGGCGCACTTCGGCCGGCTCTACGGCGACCGCGCGCTCAGCCTCACGCTGGCGGGCATCGGCTCGGGCGCCGGGCGCGAAGGCCACGAGCAGTTCAAGCGTGACGCGCAGATCACGGCCCGCCGCATCCGCCTCGAAGGCATGGCGAAGTACGCCAATGGCCTCATCAGCAACCCGACGCGCTCGCGCTTCAAGCAGAAGGACGCCCGCGGTTTCGCCGAGTTCATCAAGCAGCTCTCCGAGCATCCCGACATCGGCGCTGCCCACACGATGGAGAACTTCCAGGGCAAGCGCCCGTCGCTCTACGACTTCGAATCGGAGTGGAAGAACGTCAAGCTGCCGGTACTCATCATCAGCGGCGACGAGGACGAGCCCTGCCTGCTGCCCAGCCTCTACCTCAAGCGCACGCTGCCCAACGCCGGATTGGCGATGTTCGCCAAGACCGGCCACACGGTGAACCTCGAGGAGCCCGACGCCTTCAACCGCGAGGTCTGGAACTTCATCACCCTGGCCGAGGCGGGACGATGGACGCCCAGCCATCCGATGGCGGCCGGTGCTAGCCTGATCTGACCGTCACGGCGTGGTTGAGTGGCCCGTGGCCGCCGCCGAAGCCGGGGGCGGTCGCGATGGCGTCGCGGACATAGGACCGTGCCCGGGTAACGGCATCGCGCAGCGACATCTTCTGCGCGAGGCCGGCGGCGATGGCCGAAGCCAGCGTGCAGCCGGTGCCGTGCGTGCTGCGGCTCGGGATGCGGGCATCCTCGAATCGGTCGAAGCGTCCCTCCTGGAACAGGAGATCGACGACGCGGTCGCCGTCGAGATGGCCGCCCTTCATCAGCACCGCCTTGGCGCCAAGGGCAGACAGCCTCTCCGCGGCGCGCCTCATGTCGGCTTCGACCCGCACGGGGAAGCCCACCAGCACCTCGGCTTCGGGCAGGTTGGGCGTCAGCAGGGCCGCCATCGGCAGCAGCGTGTCGCGCAGGGCGGCCTCGGCGGCGCTCAGCAGCAGGCGGTGGCCGCCCTTGGCGACCATCACCGGATCGACGACCAGCGGCACGCCTGGTGCATGCTTCCGGAAGGAGGCCACCACCGTCTCGATCACCTCGGCGCTATGCAGCATGCCGGTCTTGAGCGCATCGGCGCCGATGTCCGTCAGCACCACCTCGATCTGCTGGGCGATGAAGGCCGGCTCGACCGGCACGACGCCGTGCACGCCCAAGGTGTTCTGCGCCGTCAGCGCCGTGATCGCGGTGGCGGCAAAGCCTTCCATCGCCGTCACCGCCTTGATGTCGGCCTGGATGCCCGCGCCACCACCGGAGTCGGAGCCGGCGACGATCAGCACGCGCCCCCTCACTCCGGCACCTGCGGCATGGTATCGATGATCTGATCGACGACGCTGCGCACGAGATCCGAATCGTCGCCCTCGGCCATGACGCGGATCAGCGGCTCGGTGCCCGACTTGCGCACCAGCACGCGCCCGCTCCCACCGAGCCGCGCCTCGGCGGCGGCGATGGCCGCGATCATCGACGGCGCCGCCATCGCGGCATTGGCGTCGCCCACGCGTACGTTCTTCAGCAGCTGCGGCACGGGGTCGAAGGCGCGGAAGGTCTCGCTGGCGGGCTTGCCGCTCTTGATCAGCGCCGCCAGCGCCTGCAATGCCGCCATCAGCCCGTCGCCCGTGGTGGCATGGTCGGTCATGATGATATGGCCGGATTGCTCGCCGCCGAGGTTGAAGCCGTCGGCGCGCATGCGCTCCAGCACGTAGCGGTCGCCGACCTGGGTGCGCGCCAGGCCGAGCTTGCGGGCGCCGAGATAGCGCTCCAGCCCGAGATTGGACATCACCGTGGCCACCACGCCTCCACCGGCCAGCCGCCCGTCCCGCTGCCACTGGTCGGCGATGACGGCCATGAGCTGGTCGCCGTCGATCAGCCGGCCCTTCTCGCAGGCCAGCACGACGCGGTCGGCGTCGCCGTCGAGCGCGATGCCGAGGTCGGCGCCGTGCATGACCACCCGCTCCTGCAGAAGCCCCGGATGGGTCGAGCCGCAGTCGCGATTGATGTTGAAGCCGTCGGGCGACACCGCGAGCGGGATCACCTCGGCGCCGAGCTCCCAAAGCACCGTGGGCGCCACCTTGTAGGCGGCACCATTGGCGCAATCGACGACGATCTTGAGGCCGGAAAGTCCGAGGCCCCGCGCGGCCGAAGCCTTGACGGCCTCGATATAGCGGCCGTCGGAATCGTCCAGGCGCTTCGCCCGGCCGATGGCGGACGCGGGCGCGAGCTGCATCTTCTCCGGCGACAGCACCAGCTCCTCGATCGCGGCCTCGACCGCATCGGAGAGCTTGAAGCCGTCGGGTCCGAACAGCTTGATGCCGTTGTCCTCGTAGGGATTGTGTGAGGCCGAGACCATGACGCCGACGTCGGCGCGCATCGATCGCGTCAGGAAACCGACAGCCGGCGTCGGCAGGGGCCCCAGGAGCAGCACGTCCATGCCGACCGACAGGAAACCCGCGGTCAGCGCCTGCTCGATCATGTAGCCCGAGAGCCGCGTGTCCTTGCCGACCACGACGCGGTGGCGATGGCTGCCGCGGCTGAACACCTGGCCCGCCGCCATGCCGATGCGCATGGCGATATCGGCCGTCATGGGCTCCGAATTGGCGCGGCCCCGCACGCCGTCGGTACCGAAGAGAGAGCGTGACATTGCGGAAAGGCTAACCCATCGCCGCCCAGACCGCGAGGGCCTGGCGCGTTGCGGCGACATCGTGGACGCGGACGATGGCGGCCCCCCGCCGTGCCGCCTCGACGGCGAGCCAGACCGACGCCGGCATCCGCTCCTTGGGATCCTGCACGCCGGTCAGGCGGCCGATGAAGCTCTTGCGAGAGGCGCCGATCAGCACGGGATAGCCCGCCGCGGCCAGGCGACCGGCGCCGCCGATCAAGCCGATGTCTTCTTGCGGCGTCTTGCCGAAGCCGATGCCGGGATCGACGGCGATGTTTTCCCCTGCGATTCCCGCCGCCTCGCAGGCCGCGGCCCGGCCCATCAGGAAGTGGCGTACATCCTCGACGACATCGGCATAGGCCGGACCTTCGAACCTGTTCTCCGAGCGACCGCGACGGTGCATGAGCACAACTGGAGAACCACGCCCGGCAACGAGCGGCAACATGTCGGGATCGTCAGCGAGCGCCGACACGTCGTTCACGATGCGCGCCCCGGCATCGAGGCAGGCCCGCGCGACATCGGCGCGACGGGTGTCGATGGAGACGACGGCGTTCCGGGCCGCGAGCCCCTTGACGACGGGCAGGACGCGCCGCAGTTCCTCCTCCGCTCCGGTCGGCTGAGAGCCGGGCCGCGTTGATTCTCCACCGACATCGACGAAATCGGCGCCCTCGGCAACGAAACGCAGGCCATCATCGATGGCCTGCGTCGTCTCGAAGCGTTCACCGCCGTCGGAGAAGGAATCGGGCGTCACATTCACGATCGCCATCACCCTGATGCGATCGAGCGTGACGCCCGCGAAGCGTCGGATCAAACGCCGGGCTGCGGTTCCGGATTGATCCCCGGCGACGGGCCGGTGCTGGTCGGGACCGATGCGCGGCGACGGCGATCCGTGCCCGGACCGGCACCGCCGGTGTCGTCGCGGATGACGGGTTCGCCGCGCAGCACCTGGCTGATCTCGTCGTTCGACAGCGTCTCGTACTCGAGCAGCGCCCTGGCGAGCGTGTTGAGGTCGTCGATCCGGTCGGTGAGGATCTGGCGCGCCTTGGCCTCGGCCTCCTCGATCAGGCGGCGGACCTCCTGGTCGATGATCTGGGCCGTCGCCTCGGAGACGTTCTGGGTCTGCGTCACGGCGTGGCCCAGGAACACTTCCTGCTCGTTGGCCTGGTAGCGCACCCGGCCGAGCTTGTCTGACATGCCGTAGGCCGTGATCATGCCCCGCGCCATCTGGGTCGCGACCTGGATGTCGCTCGCCGCACCTGTGGTGACGTTGTCGGGTCCGAAGATCAGCTCCTCGGCGGTACGGCCGCCGAACAGGATGGCCAGCCGCGACTCGAGGAACTGCTTGGTGTGGCTGAGATGATCCCGCTCCGGCAGCTGCATGGTGACGCCGAGCGCACGACCGCGCGGGATGATCGTGACCTTGTGCAGCGGATCGGACTTGGGAACGGTCAACGCCACCAGGGCATGGCCGGCTTCATGATACGCGGTGAGCTTCTTCTCCTCGTCGGTCATCGCCATCGAGCGACGCTCGGTGCCCATCAGCACCTTGTCCTTGGCGTATTCGAAGTCGGCCATGGTGACGAGACGCTTGCCGACACGGGCCGCGCGCAGCGCCGCCTCGTTGACGAGGTTGGCGAGATCGGCGCCGGAGAAGCCCGGCGTGCCGCGGGCCAGCACATGCGCATTGACGTCCGGCGCCAGCGGCACCTTGCGCATATGGACCTTGAGGATCTTCTCGCGGCCACCGATGTCGGGATTGGGCACGATGACCTGGCGGTCGAAGCGGCCGGGCCGCAGCAACGCCGGATCGAGCACGTCGGGCCGGTTGGTGGCGGCGATCAGGATCACGCCTTCGTTGGACTCGAAGCCATCCATCTCGACCAGCAACTGGTTGAGCGTCTGCTCCCGCTCGTCATTGCCGCCGCCCAGGCCGGCGCCGCGATGGCGGCCGACGGCGTCGATCTCGTCGATGAACACGATGCAGGGCGCGTTCTTCTTGGCCTGCTCGAACATGTCGCGCACGCGGGAGGCGCCCACGCCCACGAACATCTCGACGAAGTCGGAGCCCGAGATGGTGAAGAACGGCACGTTGGCTTCGCCCGCGAT
>CANIRG010000455.1 GCA_947469635.1 Rhodospirillales bacterium
CCTGCCCGACGAAGAAATCGCGGCCGAGATGTTCGAATTGACGCAAGCTCGCATGACAGCGGCCGGCCTGCCGGCCTACGAGATCTCCAACCATGCCCGACCAGGCGCTGCCTGCCGTCATAATTTGATCTATTGGCGGTATCAGGATTATGTCGGCATCGGGCCCGGCGCGCACGGCCGCTTCGCCGAGGGCGACGCCAAGCGGGCGACACGGCGTCTGAGCGGACCCGAGGCGTGGCTCGATTCGGTGGAACGTGACGGCCACGGCACCGTGGAGACATCGCTGGTGTCGGGCCAGGATCGGGTGGAGGAGGCGCTGATGGTGGGGCTGCGGCTGAGCGAGGGCATCGATCGGACCCTGTTCGCAGGCGTCGCCGGCGCCGACCCGGTCTACTCCCTGGGCGAAGCCAGGCTGGCGCCGCTGGTGGCGGCCGGCTTCCTCGAGATCGATTCCACGCATCTGCGCGCGACCCCCGCCGGCCGGCCGGTCCTCAATGCATTGCTGGAGCGGCTGATCGCATGAGGAGGCTGGCATTGGCGCTGGCCTTGCTGCTGACGGCCTCGACCGGCTGGGCCCAGACGCAGACCCCACCGCAGCCCAAACCGCCAGCGCAAGCCAAGCCGACGGCCCAGCAAAAGGCCCCCGCCCGACCGACTCCCGTCCCGGTCAAGCCCGGACCCAAGTCGCCGTTCCTGCCGGCGGCCTTCAAGGTCACCGTCGCCACCGAGGGCAGCTACCCGCCGTTCAATTATATCGACCGCAAGGGCCTGCCCGCCGGCTTCGAGATGGAGCTGGCCCAGGAAGCCTGCCAGCGCATGCGGGCGGAGTGCGAATACACGATCGTCAAATGGGACGAGCTGATCCCGGGCCTGCTCGACAGGAAGTTCGACATCATCATGTCGTCGCTCGAGATCACCAACGAACGGCGGCGGCGGCTCGGCCTGTCGCGGCGCTACTACCTCTCGCCCGGCGCCTTCGTCGCCCAGAAGGGCGCGCCCTACGACGGGCCGCCTCTCCTGCTGCGCAACAAGCGGATCGGCGTGCAGAAGGATTCGAGCCACGCCGACTGGATCGACAAGAGCTTCCGCCGCTCTGCCCAGATCAAGCGCTACGCCACCGTCGCCGAGGCGCTGAAGGCGCTCATCGGCGACGACGTCGATGCGGTGTTCGGCGACAAGGTGCAGCTCTGGCAATGGTCGCAGAAGGCCGAAGGCAAATGCTGCGAGGTCGTGGGCCAGGACATCAAGGACATCCCCACGCTGGGCACCGGCGTGTCGGCCGGCCTGCGGCGCGAGGACATCAAGCTGCGCGAGGCGCTCAACAAGGCTTTCGCCGAGATGATGAGCGACGGCACCTACAAGAAGCTGAACGAGAAGTATTTTCCGTTCGCCCTGAACTGAGGCCCGAGTCTCACGGGTGTCTCACGGAGTCTCACGGGGGTGAGACGGCTTCGATGACGATGGTATAAGCCTTTCAGGCGATTCGTCTCACGTCTCACGACTCACACCGTTGCAAAGCGCAAATGACGTTCTGCCGAGAGCCGAGGCAGGCGTGCTACGGTCTCCGCCGGAGGAGACATCATGGACGCCAAGACCCAGAAGAAACTGTTCGACGCGCTGCGCGCCGTCGACACGCCGACGATCTGCAACGCGCTGGAGGAGGCCCGCGGCTTTCGAACCGCCGTCGGCTTCACCACGCAGCATCTCTACCCGACCGAACCCGACGCAGAGCCCATGGTGGGCTATGCCCGCACCGGCATGATCCGCGCAGCCCAGCCCGCGGTCGGGTCGGCGGCGGAGAAGAAGGCCCGCCGCGTCGGCTGGTACGAATATGTCGTGAGCGGCGAGGGCCCGACCATCGCCATCATCCAGGATCTCGATTCCAATCCCGGCACCGGCGCCATGTGGGGCGAGGTGAACTCGACCGTGCATCGCGGCCTGGGCGTGCTGGGCTGCGTCACCAACGGCTCGGTGCGCGACCTCACCGTGCTCGCCAAGGGCTTTCCCATCCTGGCCGGCAAGGTCGGCCCGAGCCATGCCCACGTCCACGTCGAGGGCTGGGGCATGCCGGTCGACATCTTCGGCATGACCGTGGTGCACGGCGACCTGATCCATGCCGATCGCCACGGCGCCTGCGTCATCCCGATGGAGCTCGCGGCCAAGCTGCCGGCCGCCATTGATCTTCTGGCGCGCAAGGAGAAGATCATCCTCGACGCCGCCAAGAAGAAGGGTTTCAGCATCGAGGTGCTGCGCAAGGCGTTCGCCACTTCGGACGACATTCACTGAACGGAGCCCTTTCCTCCCCTTCGCGGTTTCCGCGAAGGGGAGGAGTCGCCGTCATACGCCGACGGAGGGGTCAAAGGCTCCATTTGGCGCTCCGACGCCGTATGACGGCGCCACCTCCCCGCGCTGCGCGCAGGGAGGAAAGTTGGTTTGTGGGATCGCTACGCTACCTTGATGCCCGCGAAGGCCTCGAACGCATCCTCGACCAGGCCGACGTGATGGAGCATCGCGGCGTGGGCGCCGGCCGCGTCGCCCGACAGGATCGCCCGGACAACAGCGTCGTGTTCCTGGTTGGATTTGGTGAGCCGGCCTTCGACCTGGAACTGGGCGCGGCGGAAGGGTCCGACGCGCCGGCGTAGCCCCAGCGTGTATTCCGCGATCGGAGCATTGTGCGCGCCGGCGTAGATCGCCGAATGGAAGGCCACGTTGGCATTGGAGTAGGCGTCGGGATCGCCCGCGCCGGCCAGCGCCGTCATGGCTTCATGCCGCGCCTGCAGCCGCCGCCGCTCGACGGGCGTCATGCTCATGGCGGCGAGGCGGGCACAGGTCGCCTCCATCTCGGCCATGGCGACGAACAGGCTCTCGACCTGCTCCGGCGTCGCCTTCGACACGATCGCGCCCTTGCGCGGGCGCATGTCGATGAGCCCGCTCATCGTGAGCTGGCGCAGGGCCTCGCGCACGGGCGTCCGCGAGACGCCGTGCTGCTGCGCCAGACCGGTCTCGTCGAGCCGCAAACCGGGCCGGAGCGTGCCGTTCAGGATGCCGTCGGCGATCGCCGTCGCGAGCTTTTCGGCGAGCGTGGGGTTGTCTGAGTGCATCATCCAAATTGCATACAAAATGGGTGCCAACGCTCAAAAAGCATGCACTTGCCTGATATTGCATACAAGCAGCCTGCCTGCTGCCCGGCAGCGCCATGGGAAATCTGCCCGTGTTTTCTACAGAATCTGCCGCTCCAGGCGCTTTTGGAGCGCTGGCACATAGCTTGCTGACTTCGTCTCTGGCCGCCGTTGGCCGCAGCAGAGGGGGAGAGCAATGGTCGACACGTTCAAATTGGGGCGCCGCGCCCTGCTCGGCAGCGCCGCGGGTGCGGCTGCATTCGGGCTCACAGGTGCTGCGCAGGCGCAGAAGGCGCTGGTGATCGGCTTCATCTATGTCGGGCCGCGTGACGACTACGGCTACAACCAGGCCCACGCCGAGGCCGCCGCGATCCTGAAGAAGATGCCGGGCGTGAAGGTCGTCGAGGAAGAGAAGGTGCCGGAGACGGTCGCCGTCGAGAAATCGATGGAGAGCATGATCAACCTCGACGGCGCCACGCTCGTGTTCCCGACCTCGTTCGGCTATTTCGACCCCCACATGCTGAAGATGGCCGCCAAGTACCCGGCCGTGCAGTTCCGCCATTGCGGCGGCCTGTGGACCGCGGGCAAGCACGCCAAGAACACCGGCAGCTACTTCGGCTACATCGACGAGTGCCAGTATCTCTCGGGCATCGTCGCCGGCCACGTGAGCAAGAGCGGCAAGCTGGGCTTCGTCGCCGCCAAGCCGATCCCGCAGGTGCTGCGCAACATCAACGCCTTCACGCTGGGCGCCCGCTCGGTCAATCCCAAGATCACCACCCAGGCGATCTTCACCGGCGACTGGTCGCTGCCCGTCAAGGAAGCCGAGGCGACCAACTCCATGATCGCCCAGGGCATCGACGTCGTGACCTGCCATGTCGACTCGCCGAAGGTCGTGATCGAGACCGCGGAGCGCGCCGGCATCTACACCTGCGGCTATCACACCAACCAGGCCAAGCTCGCGCCCAAGGGCTATCTCACCGGCGCCGAATGGAACTGGGAGCGGGTCTATGTCGACTTCGTCGAGGCGATGAAGAAAGGCGCGGCCCCCGGCAACTTCGTGCGCGGCGGCCTCAAGGAAGGCTATGTGAAGACCTCGGCCTACGGGCCGGCCGTGCCCGGCGCCGCCAAGACCAAGGCCGATGCCGTCAAGCTCGAGATGCTGAACGGCTCCTACGCGATCTTCAAGGGCGGGCTCAAGGACAACAAGGGCACCGTCGTGATCCCCGCCGGCACGGACTACACCCAGCTCGAGCCCAAGCTCGAGAGCATGAACTACCTCGTCGAAGGCGTCCTCGGCGCGACGAGCTAGGTGGAGCGTCTCGAAACCTTTCCTCCCCAGCAAAGCTGGGGAGGTGGGCGCGCAGCGGCCGGAGGGGTCATGAGTCAAATCGCGCTTCTGACCCCTCCGTCGGCGTATGACGCCACCTCCTCCCCGCGCTGCGCGCAGGGAGGAAAGGCTGGACGGTGGGGAGAGGCTTAGTCCCATGCAGCAGACCATCGAGCGTATTGCCGTACCGTTGCTGGCCGTGCTGGCATCGGCGGTGCTGTTCGGCCTTCTGTTGGCGATCTACGCCAGGGTCGATCCGTTCGAAGCCTTTGCGCTGATGTACCAGGGCGCGTTCGGCAGCTGGTTCTCGTTGCAGAACACGCTGACGCGCGCCGCGCCGTTGATCCTGACGGCGCTCTGCACGGCACTGCCGGCCCGGCTCGGCCTCGTCATCATCGGCAACGAAGGGGCGCTCGTGGTGGGCGGGGTCGCGGCTGCCGCGGCGGGGCTGATCTTCGGTGGGCCGTGGTGGCTGGTGCAGATCACCATGGCGCTGGCCGGCATGATCGCCGGCGGCCTCTGGATCATGCTGGCGGGGGCGCTCCGTCACTATCGCGGCGTCAACGAGACGATCTCCAGCCTGCTGCTCACCTACATCG
>CANIRG010000456.1 GCA_947469635.1 Rhodospirillales bacterium
AACCACCCCGAAGCTTCCTCGCCCGGGTTCTGTTCCGCAGAAAGCGAATGACGTCAGTTCCCTATCTCAGTGTCATTGGATGGGTCCGCAATGACGGATACACCGATGGCTATGTCGAGCGGATTCACCGCGCGACGGGCTTTCTTCTGGATCAGCTCAATCGCCACAAGGTCTCTTCCGAGATCGTTCTCGTCGAATGGAATCCACCGTCCGACCGCCCCCTGATGGCCGATGCCCTGAGCGATCTGCATGGCGGCGAACATGTCACTCTCCGCTTCATCATCGTCGACAACCGATACCACAAGCCGTTAGGCGGCTCGTCGCTCAAAGGCATGCACGTGCTGAACGCCGCCAACGCCGGCCTGCGGCGGGCGCGGGGCCGCTTCTTCCTCCCCAAGGCCATCGATACCTTCTGCACCGAAAGTGTGATCGAGCACATTGCTTCCGGCCAGCTCAAGGACAACGAGGCCTATCGCTGCGACCGATACGACGTCAAATTCGACAATGGCGACTGGCTGGCCCTGTCCGATGCCGAGCTGCTCGCCTGCCTGCCTGACAAGGTCGTCCATCACCATGATCGCCTGATCCAAAGACCCGAGTGGGCCATGCTGATGCGCGACCTGCACACCAATGCCTGCGGCGATTTTACCCTGATGGCCGCCAAACATTGGCGCCAGATTCGCGGGTTCCCGGACGACCCGACGGTGCTGTGCCTCGACGGCGATTCGATAGCGCTGCACGCCGCGGCAGCACACGGAGTTCGCGAGGTGTGCTGGCCCGACGATTGCCGCGTCTACAAGTTCGTTCATGCCGCTACGCATGCCCAGCGCGTCTACGAGGGCTGGACGGACTGGCAGAGGAAGCTCGACCTGTTCGTCACCAACCATCTGTCGCCGAACATACGCATCAACTTGCGCATGATGCTCGACTATCCGCGCCGTCATGTCCGCGGCATCGACGGCATCGTGGGGCCCTCCATCGAACGCAACTTCGTGATGAAGGCCCGGCGCTACGCCCGGAACGACACCGCCCTCATCACGAACACTGAAAACTGGGGCCTCGCCGGCGAGAAGCTTGTGGAACGAACGACGGCGCGAGCCGCCTGGGACACCGACGGTAACGGCTAACGCGCCATGACCGTGGCTCAAGTGGTCTGCCTGGTCGGCGGCCGGGGAACGCGGCTGGGAGCGTTGACCGACCGGACTCCCAAGCCGCTTCTGCCGGTCGGCGGCCGGCCGTTTCTCGACTACATCGTCCATGAGGCACGCCGCTTCGGCTTGGAGCGCCTGTTGCTGCTGAGCGGATATCGGTCGCAGGAGATCGCCGACCGCTATCATGGCCAGCGTTTCGGACAACTGATGGTCGAAGTGGTCGTCGAGCCCCAGCCCGCAGGCACCGCAGGCGCGCTCGCCAACGCCGCCGACCGGCTCGACGAGACGTTCTTCCTGCTGAACGGGGATTCATTCTTCGACTGCAACTGGCTCAACCTGGCCCACGGTGCAGAGCGACGCGACTGGACGATGCGGGCCACCCTCGCCTCGGGCATCGAAGGCAGCCGCTACGGCCGCGTCGAGATGGCCGGGGATCGCGTCACCGGGTTTCGTCCCGAGGGCGCCAGCACCCAGCCCATCAATGCCGGTATCTACCTCGTGCGCCGGACCGTGCTCGAGGACATCAGGACGATCCCCTGCTCGCTGGAACGCGAGGTCCTGCCGGGGCTGGCCGAGCATGGCCAGCTGGTCGGCTCCGTTGCCCAGGGTGCCTTCATCGACATCGGTGTCCCCGCCGACTTCGCCCGCGCCCAGGAGCTGCTGCCACGCCTGATGCAGCGGCCGGCGGCCTTCCTCGACCGCGACGGCATCCTCAATCACGACCATGGCTACGTTCACCGCCCGGACCAGGTCGAGTGGGTCGAGGGCGCCCGCGAGACGGTGAAATGGCTGAACGACGCCGGCTACTACGTGTTCGTGGTCACCAACCAGGGCGGCATCGCTCACGGCTACTACTCCGAGCAGTCCGTCCACGACCTCCATGCCTGGATGCAGCAGCAGCTGCAGGGGATGGGCGCCCATATCGACGCCTTCGAGCATTGCCCGTTCCATCCCAATGGCGTTGTCGAAAAGTACCGCGCCGACTCGGAGCTGAGGAAGCCTCAGCCCGGGATGCTCCTGAAGCTGCAGCGCGAATGGTCCACGGACGCGTCGCGCTCCTTCATGGTCGGGGACCGCGACAGCGACGTCGAGGCGGCCATCGCGGCCGGCCTGCCGGGCTTCAAGTTCACCGGCGGCAACCTGCTCGACTTCCTCAGGCGATCCGTGCCGCTGGCACAAAGAACTGACGTCGCCGGTTGATCGCCAGCACAGCCTCGACCGCCTCGGAAGGCATGGCCCCACGGTCGCTGGCCGCCGCGTTCTGATCGACCTCAGCGGGCCGCAGGATGCCGGGAATGACGCTGGAGACGGCCGGGAAGGCCAGGCAGAACCGCAGGGCAGCCTCGACAGCCCCCTCGCCAGGAGCCGCCGCAACGGCGGCCAGCAGGTCCTGGGCGCCGTCTATCCAGTTGTCGAGCTGGGCACGCGACCAGCCCAGCCGATGGTCCCCCGGCGGGAAAGGCGTGTCGCGGTCGATCAGGCCGGTGAGGAAGCCGAAGCAGAGCGGCGTGCGCGCGATGAACCCCGCCTGGCGTCGGCTCACCTCGTCGAACAGGCCCGACGTCAGCGAGCGGACATCCATCATGTTGAAGTTGGCCTGCACAACGGGTGCATCGCAAAGGCCGAGCGCCTCGATCGCCTCGCCCGGGCTCTTGGCCGAGACGCCCCAGGCACGAACCTTCCCGGCGTCGATCAGGCCAGCCATCGCTCCCCGAAGCTCGTCGCTGGCGAGAGCCGCGGCGAGGGGATTGTGAAGCTGGAAGAGGTCGATGTAGTCGGTCTGCAACCGGGCGAGGCTTCGTTCCGCGGAGGCCACGACCGCCGCCGGAGAGAAGTCAGGCGGACGGTCCCATGACTCGTATCCGGCCTTTGTGGCGATCAAGACTCGCCCGCGCCTCCCCTTGAAGGCCTGGCCGATCAGCTCCTCGCTGTGGCCGTCGCCATAGGCGCTCGACGTATCGAAAAAATTGATGCCGCGGTCGAGGGCTTGCACAAGCGCTGCAAGCGACGTTGCATCGTCGGTATCGCCGTAGGACGTCGTGCCGCCCGTGCGCCCTCCGATGCCCCAGGCGCCGAAGCCGATCTCGGACACGACGAGCCCCGTCCGACCCAGGGGGCGGTACTTCATCGAGGGATCAGTAGTGTCCGGCGAGCTCGGGCGTGATGGCGGCGGCGCGCGGCGTATAGAGGTAGGCGCCCTTCTTGTTGCCCCACCAGACGATCTCGCGGCACCACTTCTGGAAATCGTCGTAGGGCTTGGCGGCACGATCGATCTCGACGACGAGCGGCACCTCGCGCAACAGGGCCTGCTCCCCGCCCCGCACCTTGTGCCAATAATCAAGCAGATCGTAGCGCAGGCGAACCTCGAGCTTGTCGCGCACGAACGGCTGATGCACGAGCGCATGGTTGAGCCGCACCGCCTCGTCGATCACGTCCATTGGCAGGCCGGAATGGCGCGCGTTCACGGTCTCCGTGAGCAGCTTGCCGGCCTCGTCGTAGAAGGCATCGAACTTACCTTCCGCCGTCAGCTTCACGAAGATGTATTCGTCGGCCGGCCAGAAGATGTTGAGATATTCCTTGGAGAAGACGTACTCCGAGCCGCCGCCCTGGATCGACCGCGCTTCGCTCTCGAAGAAGGCGTTGATCCAGCCGATTGTGGGAAAGCGCTTGGGATCGGCGACCATGAAGGCCTCGATCATGTCGCGATAGGAGATGCCGCAGATGCCATGGGCCATGATCAGCGGGATCTGGAACAGCTTGTCGAAATGCAGCAGCGCCGTCATCCAGCAGAAGGTGCGCGTGCGCCGCCAGTCGGCCAGGGGCGTCGAGGCAGTGGCAATGACAAGGTCCTGGACCTCGGGCACATCGTCGTCGAGCTCGATGCGCTCGCCGTGGATGTTGATGATCTTCGACTCGACCGTGACCATGCCGTACTTGGCCTGGTAGGCCGGATCGCCCATCTCGGCGTTGGGCAGGATCGACAGGTTGTTGAACTGGATACGGTTGTGCTGGCCGTTCTCCATCAACAGGTCGACGCCCTTGACGAACGACTCGTAGGTCTCGCCCGGCAGTCCCAGGATCAGGTCGGAATAGGTCTCGACCTTGTCGCGCGTGAAGCGGCGCTGCAGCTCCATGTATGTGCCGAGCGAGATGTTGTCTCGCTTGATCGCCTCGAGCGTCGGCATGTCGACGCTCTGCATGGACAGCGCCACGCCCTTGTTCAGCCCGGCATCCGAAAGGATCTTCTGCGTCTCGTAGGCGCGCTCGGTCGCATTCTTGGTGTTCTGGACCGACAGCGCGACCGGGAAGCCGGTGCCGATCTTGACCTTGGCGACGTAGTTGGCGATGTCGACGTCGCGCTTCTGGATGCCGAAGTTGGCGTCGCAGCAGAAGATGTATTCGATCTTCTTCTCGGCGAACCAGTCGACCTCGCGATAGAGACGCTCGTCGCCGAATTTGGTGACCTTACCGGCGGTGGCCGAACCCCAGTCGCAGAAGGTGCAGCGGAACGGGCAGCCGCGGTTGGTTTCCCACAGGCCGATCCAGCTCTCGTTGGGATTGGCTGCCATGATCGCGTCGAACGCGCCTTCGAGGAAGGGCGAGGGAATCTCGTCGAGATTGCGCACGCGGTCGATGTTGGGATTGCGCACGAAGCTGCCGTCCGGCTTGACCATGCTCACGCCTGCCAGGGACTGCCAGGCTTGCCGGTCATGGAACGATTCGAGGAGCTTCAGGAAGGTGCGCTCGCCTTCGTTATGGACCGCCAGGTCGATCTGCCGGTTGGCACGCATGAAGGCCTCGGGCTGATCCGGGACGTGCGGACCGCCGAAGATGATGATGATGCCGGGCTTCAGCACCTTCAGCCGGCGGGCGATTTCCAGCGAG
>CANIRG010000457.1 GCA_947469635.1 Rhodospirillales bacterium
ATCTTCTACAGCCCGCAGCCCGGCCTGCCGCGCGCCGAGCGCGAGCTCGCCGCCGCCGCGACGTCGCGGCTCAACGGCTGCATCTATTGCGCCTCTGTCCACGCGCGCCACGCCGCGATCTATTCCAAGCGGGCCGACGACGTCGATCGCTTCCTCGAAAAGGGCATCGGCACCGATCTCGACGAGCGCTGGAACGCCATCGTCGATGCATCGGCGGCGCTGACCTCGATCCCGATGACCTTCGGCCCCGAGCACATCGACCGCCTGCGCGCCTCCGGCCTCGACGATCTCGCCATCGTCGACGCCATCAACGCTGCCTCGTTCTTCAACTGGGCCAACCGCCTCATGCTCTCGCTCGGCGAGCCTGCGACGACGGGGAAGTAGCAGGACGTCAGCCGGCGTCTTCGAATTCGATCAGCTCGGCGCCTTCGGTCACCTGCTCACCGACGGCATAGCGCACCGACTTGACCTTGCCGTCGGCCGGCGCCGATAGCGTGTGCTCCATTTTCATGGCCTCGAGGACCAGCAGCGGCTGGCCCTTGCTCACGCTGTCGCCCGCCTTGACGCGCAGATCGATGATCTTGCCAGGCAGCGGCGAGCGCACCGCGGCATCGCCCGACGCGATCGCCTCGTATTGCGTGACGTCGAGTGGATCGACCAGAAGCAGCCGCCGGCTCTCGCCACCGGCGAAGCTCGTATATTCGATGGCTCCGTCATTCAGCGTCCGGCGCACCACGCGTGCCTCGAAGGTATCGCTGCCCAGGACGATTCCGAGCGCGCCATCGTCGTGCCGGCGTATCGTAGCCTCGACACTGCCGCCCGGAAGTTCCAGTCCCAGCGTGCCGTCGCGCCGACGCCGTACGATCACGACGATGTCGCGCTCGCCGTCCTTCCAGCGCACCTCGTCATGGCCGGTATCGAGCAGGCGGAAGCCGTTCTTCTGATCCCATGGATCGGCCGCTCCAGCCGGCTGGACCTCGGCGATCCTCGCCAGCGTCGCCACGGCGATGGCGCGGTCGTCCGCTGGACCTGCCTTGACGAAAAGCTCGTCCCTGTGGCGCTCGATGAAGCCGGTATCGACCTCACCACCGACGAAGGCGGGATGCGCGCAGAGCGCCTTCAGGAGCGCGGCATTGGTCGTGACGCCGACCACTTCGGTAGCGCCCATCAGCGCCGCCATGCGGCGGAGCGCCGAAGTGCGGTCGCGATCGTGCACGATCACCTTGGCGATCATGGGATCGTAGAACGGCGTCACCGTATCGCCCTGGCGCACGCCGGTATCGACGCGCACGTGTGCGCTCTCCTCCGGCAGCCGCAGATGCAGCAGCGTACCGGTCGACGGCAGGAAGTTGCGCGCCGGGTCTTCGGCGTAAAGCCGCACCTCGACCGCATGACCATCGATGGTGAGCTGGTCCTGCGCGAGCGGCATCTTCCCGCCCGCCGCGACGACGAGCTGCCACTCGACGAGGTCCTGGCCGGTGATCGCCTCGGTCACGGGATGCTCGACCTGGAGGCGCGTGTTCATCTCCATGAAGAAGAAGGTGCCGTCCTGGTCGGCGATGAACTCGACCGTGCCGGCGCCGACATAACCGATGGCCTTCGCAGCCGCGACCGCCGCCTCGCCCATCGCCTTGCGCCGTGCCGGATCCATGTCGGGAGCCGGCGCTTCCTCGATCACCTTCTGGTGGCGGCGCTGGATCGAGCAGTCGCGCTCGAACAGGTAGAGGCAATCGCCATGACCATCGGCAAAGACCTGGATCTCGATATGGCGCGGCCGTGTCAGATACTTCTCGACCAGCACATGATCGTCGGCGAACGAGGCCTTGGCCTCGCGCTTGGCGCCGGCCAGCGCGTCGGCGAATTTCTCCGCGCTCTCCACGACACGCATGCCCTTGCCGCCGCCGCCGGCCGCAGCCTTGATCAGCACGGGAAAGCCGATGCGTGCGGCTTCGGCCGCCAGCAGCTCGGGCGACTGGTCGTCGCCGTGATAGCCCGGCACCAGCGGCACCCGGGCCTTCTCCATGATCTTCTTGGCTTCGCTCTTGGAGCCCATGGCGCGGATGGCGGCAGGCGGCGGCCCGATGAACACGATGCCGGCCTTGACGCAGGCCTCGGCGAAGCCGGCGTTCTCTGACAAGAAGCCATAGCCGGGGTGGACCGCCTCCGCGCCGGTACGCCGGGCTACCTCGATGATTCTGTCACCCAGCAGGTAGCTCTCGCGCGCCGCCGAAGGGCCGATATGGACCGCTTCATCGGCCATGGCGACATGCCGCGCGTTGCGGTCCGCATCGGAATAGACGGCGACCGTCTTGATGCCGAGCTTTCGTGCCGTCTTGATGACACGGCAGGCGATCTCGCCGCGGTTGGCGATCAGGATCTTGTTGAACATTTTCATCGCTTGTCCAAGCCCGCGAAGGGCGGCCAGAAGTCCGTGTCGCAGGACGCCTCGACCCAGGCGGGATCGCTGCCCAGGCCAAGAATGAAGTGAAAGAAGGCCAGCCCCTCGTCGAGCTTCGCCGTCGGGTGGGCTCGCATGAAGTCGGCCTTCGCCTCGACGGTCGCCGCGGCCGGCTCGAGCAACATCTTCCAGGGCAACCGCGCGCAATAGGTGGCCGCCCCTTCCAGGTGCACCTCCGTGCCACGCACCCTCGCAAACTCTTCGAGGACGAAGGAGCCGATCGATCGCGGCGATCCCTCGGCCAATGCCTGCTTCTCCTCAGTCTCGAAGTCGCCCAGCAACTGCGACCACGCGGGGTCCTTGCCGACGCAGAAACGAAACCGGCGGTCGATCGCCCCCACGGCACGCTTCAGGGCTTCGGCATCACCGACCGCGCACAACTGGTTGGAGATCGTCATGTTCGCGAGCGACCCGATGATCATCTCGCCGGCTTTTTCGGCCGCGATCACCCTCGCATCCGTGCTTTGCGCACGCGCCGCCGGCGAGGCGAAGACCGCGACGAATGCCACGACAAGGGCGAGAGAGCGGTACATCAGACGGCCCACCGCGCCTTGCGCTTGTCGAGGAACGCCCGCATGCCTTCGAGTGCCTCCTCGCTGACGCACTGGTTGGCGACGTGCTCACCCACGATGCCGGCGACGTTCGAATCGTTCTCGAGCGCGTCGATGCGCAGCACGAGCTTCTTGATCAGGGTCTGCACCGACGGCGCGCCGAGCTTGAGCTCGGCGGCCAGCGTTGCCACGGTGCCATCGAGCTCCTCCGCCGGCACGACCTGGTCGACCATGCCGATGCGCAAGGCCGTCGCCGCATCGAACACGCCGCCATGCAACAGGAGCTGGCGGGCCACACGCGGTCCCACCGCCTCGATAAGCACGGGAATGGAGATCCCGGCCAGCAGGCCATTGCGCACCGAAGTGAGGCCGAACCGTGCAGACTGGGAGGCCACGGCGAAGTCGCAGGCCAGCATCATGCCGATGCCGCCGCCGACGGCCGCGCCATGGACACGGGCGATCGAAGGTTTGGGAAAATCGTAGATCGCCTGCACCGCACCCATCAGGGCGTCGGCGCCGACCCGGCGGGTGATGGCGTCCATCGAGGGCCAGCCCAGCACCCAGTTAAAGTCGCCGCCGGCCGAGAAGACCTTCCCCTCGCCTGCCACCACCAGCACCCGTACCGCCGGATCGGCAGCAAAGGCCTCGACCGCCCGCGAGACCACGCGCGCGGTGTCGGCGTCGAGCGAGTTCATCTCGCTCGGCCGATTGAGGCAGAGCGTCGCCACACCGTCGGCGATCGAGGTCAGGACTGTGTCCGGCACGGCGATCACATCCGGAACAGGCCGAACTTCGTGGGCCCGATCGGCTGGTTCATGGCCGCCGACAGGCCCAGCGCCAGCGCCATGCGCGTGTCGACGGGATCGAGGATGCCGTCGTCCCACAGGCGCGCCGTCGCATAGTAGGGATGGCCTTCGCGGTCGTAGGCCTCGCGCACCGGCTGCTTGAACTTCTCCTCGTCTTCCTTGGCCCAGGTGCCACCCTTGGCCTCGATATTGTCGCGCCGCACCGTCGCCAGCACGCTCGCGGCCTGCTCCCCGCCCATCACCGAGATGCGCGAGTTGGGCCACATCCACAGGAAGCGCGGACTGTAGGCGCGGCCGCACATGCCGTAGTTGCCGGCGCCGTAGCTGCCGCCGACGATCACGGTGAACTTCGGCACGTTCACGGTCGACACGGCCGTCACCATCTTGGCGCCGTCTCGCGCGATGCCGCCGGCCTCGTATTTGCGGCCGACCATGAAGCCGGTGATGTTCTGCAGGAAGAGCAGCGGGATGCCGCGCTGGCCGCACAGCTCGATGAAGTGCGCGGCCTTCAGCGCCGATTCGTTGAACAGAATCCCGTTGTTGGCGACGATGCCGACCGGATGGCCCCAGATGCGGGCGAAGCCGGTGACGATGGTCGTGCCATAGAGCTGCTTGAACTCGTCGAGCTCGCTGTTGTCGACCAGCCGGGCGATGACCTCGCGCATGTCGAAGGGCGTGCGCGCATCGGCCGGCACGACGCCGTAGAGTTCCTCGGCGGCATATCTCGGCTCCTGTGGAGTGAGCAGCGAGAGCGACGGCGATTTCTTCCAGTTGAGGTTGGCCACGATGCGGCGCGCGAGGCCCAGCGCATGGCTGTCGTTGTGGGCGTAGTGATCGGCGACGCCGGAGGTGCGGGCATGGACGTCGGCGCCGCCCAGGTCTTCGGCGCTCACGATCTCGCCGATCGCGGCCTTCACCAGCGGCGGGCCGGCGAGGAAGATCGTGCCCTGCTTGCGCACGATGATGGTCTCGTCGCTCATCGCCGGCACATAGGCGCCGCCCGCCGTGCACGAGCCCATGACGACGGCGATCTGCGGGATGCCCTGCGCCGACATGTTGGCCTGGTTGTAGAAGATGCGGCCGAAATGGTTCTTGTCGGGGAACACCTCCGGCCATTGCGGCAGGTTGGCGCCGC
>CANIRG010000458.1 GCA_947469635.1 Rhodospirillales bacterium
GACATCCGGCGCGCCATGATCCTCTCCCTCGACATCAAGGCCTTCCACGACATCCTGAGCCAGGGCAACGACCTCGACGGCGCGGTCATGCTGCCGCCGCCGGCCGGCTTCTGGGGCATGCCGAAGGAGATGCTGCCGAGCCTGCTGGGACATGCCGCCGACATCGACAAGAGCCGCGCCGAGGCGCGCAAGATCATGGAGGGCCTGGGCTATGGCCCGGGCAAGATGCTCAAGGTCAAGGTCGCGACGCGCAACATCGCCATCTACCGCGATCCGGCGGTGATCCTGATCGACCAGCTGAAGCAGATCTACATCGAGGGCGAGCTCGAGGCGATCGACACGACGGTCTGGTACACCAAGGTCCAGCGCAAGGACTACATGGTGGGCATGAACCTGACCGGCGTCGGCATCGACGATCCCGACGTGAACTTCTACGAGAACTACTATTCGACCTCGGACCGAAACTACACCGGCTACAAGAACGCCGAGGTCGACAAATTGATCGACGCGCAGTCGGCCGAGCCCGACCGCGAGAAGCGCAAGAAGCTGGTGTGGGAGATCGAGCGCAAGCTGGCCGACGACGGCGCCCGCCCCATCATCGGCTACAACGTCGCCAACACCTGCTGGTCGCCCAAGGTCAAGGGCGTCCTGCTGCAGACCAACAGCATCTACAACGGCTGGCGTTTCGAAGACGTCTGGCTCGACAGATAGAGGACGGTCGACACCCCCATGGGCTCCTACCTCGTCCGGCGCTTCCTTCTGATGGTTCTGACGCTGTTCGGCATGTCGGTGCTGATCTTCGTCATGCTCCGTCTCGTGCCGGGCAACATCGCCGACATCCTGGTCGATGCCTCGGGCATCGCCGATCCCAAGGAGAAGGCGAAGATCGCCCGCGAGCTCGGCATCGACCGGCCGATCCTCGAGCAGTACGGCAAGTGGATCGGCGGCCTGACACGCGGCGACCTGGGCTTCGCCTATGTCTCGGAGCGGCCGGCGATCGAGGAGATCGCGCCGCGCATCCCGATCAGCGCAAAGCTCGCCGGCATGGCGCTGTTCTTCTCCGTGCTGCTGGGTGTGCCGTTCGGCGTGATCAGCGCGGTGAAGCAGAACACCGCGCTCGACTATTTCCTGCGCGTGCTCAGTCTCAGCGGGCTCTCCTTGCCCTCGTTCTGGCTCGGTCTGCTGGTGCTGATGGCGTCCGTCCATTGGTTCGGCACCATCCCGATCTACGACAGCAATCCGCACACCTTCATGCAGGACGTGGCCATGCTCGGCCTGCCGGCCATGGTGGTGGGCTTCCGCAGCTCCGCGCTCATCATGCGACTCACGCGCTCCTCCATGCTCGAGGTGCTGCGCCAGGACTATATCCGCACCGCCCGCTCCAAGGGCGCCTCGGCCACCTCGGTCAACTACGACCATGCGCTCCGCAACGCTCTGCTGCCTGTCGTCACGGTGATCGGCATCGAGGCGGCCTTTCTGGTCGGCGGCCTGATCGTCACCGAGACGGTGTTCAACATTCCCGGCGTCGCCCGCTTCCTCGTCGAGGCGATCCTGTGGCGCGACTATCCGATCGTGCAGAACCTCGTCATGCTGATCGCCTTCGTGGTGGTCATGGTGAATTTCCTGGTCGACATGGCCTACATGGTCCTCGACCCTCGCATCAAATTCGCGGACTGATCCGCCGGGAACGCAATATGGCCGTCATCATCGACCATGACGCGGAGCTGGCCCGGGCCGGCGCCAACGTCACGAGCTTCTGGGGCCAGTGCCTCTTTCTCGCCCGCCGCTATCCGCTGGGCGCCGTCGGCTTCGCCATCGTGCTGATCTTCGTGCTGACCGCCGTCTTCGCCGATTTCCTCGCCCAGACCGATCCGACGACGACGACCTCCAAGTTCTCGCTGGCCAAGCCCGGCACCGGCAACTTCCTGCTCGGCGCCGACTTCATGGGCCGCGACATGTTCAGCCGCATCGTCTACGGCGCGCGCATCTCGCTCGCCGTCGGCGCCGGCGCCATGGGGCTGGGGGCCGTGATCGGCATCAGCATCGGCCTCGCCAGCGGCTATCTCGGCGGCTGGTTCGACCTGCTGGTCCAGCGCCTGCTCGACATCATGCAGTCCCTGCCGCTGCTGGTCATGGCCATCGTCATGGCGGCCTCGCTGGGACCGTCGCTGCGCAACACCATCATCGCCATCGCCATCCCGCTGGTGCCCACCGTGGCCCGTGTCGTGCGCTCCAGCACGCTCTCGCTGCGTGAGCAGCCCTTCGTCGAGGCCGCGCGCGCCGTCGGCATGGGCGAGCTGCGCATCGCCGTGCGCCATGTCCTGCCCAACACGCTGGCGCCGCTGATCGTGCTGGCGACGGCGCAGCTCGGCTCGGCCATCCTGGTCGAGGCGTCGCTTTCCTTCCTCGGCCTCGGCATTCCCGAGCCGCATCCTTCGTGGGGCCGCATGCTGTCCGAGTCGGCTGCCGAATACGTCCGCACCGCGCCGTGGCTGGTGATCTTTCCCGGCCTCGCCATCAGCCTCACGGTGTTCGGCACCAACCTGCTGGGCGATGCGCTGCGCGACATCCTGGACCCGAGACAGCGCTCATGACGGCCCTGCTCGAAGTCGACAATCTCGGCACCTGGTTCTACACGCGCCAGGGCATCGTCAAGGCCGTGGACGGCGTGAAGTTCGAGGTCGCCTCGGGCGAAACCCTGGCGATCGTGGGCGAATCCGGCTGCGGCAAGAGCATGACGGCGCTGTCGCTGATGCGGCTCATCCCCGATCCGCCCGGGCGCATCGTCTCGGGCTCGGTCAAGCTCGCCGGCCGCGACCTGCTGCAGCTCAGCGAGGAGGAGATGCGCGGCGTGCGCGGCAACGAGATCTCGATGATCTTCCAGGAGCCGATGACGTCGCTCAATCCGGTGATGACCATCGGCAAGCAGATCGCCGAAGCGCTGATCCTGCATCGCGACATGGACCGCAAGGCCGCCACCAAGCGCGCCATCGAGATGCTCGACCTGGTGCGCATGGCCGAGCCGGCCGCACGCGTGAAGGAATATCCGCATCAGCTTTCCGGCGGCATGCGCCAGCGCGCCATGATCGCCATGGCGCTCGCCTGCAATCCCAAGGTGCTGATCGCCGACGAGCCGACGACGGCGCTCGACGTCACCATCCAGGCGCAGATCCTCGAGCTGATCCTCGAGCTGCAGCGTGAGTTCGCCGCCGCCG
Organism: Rhodospirillales bacterium; assembly: GCA_947469635.1. Taxonomy (GTDB): domain Bacteria; phylum Pseudomonadota; class Alphaproteobacteria; order Reyranellales; family Reyranellaceae; genus Reyranella. The sequence goes on from CANIRG010000458.1 coordinate 3,216, forward strand.
TCATCCTGATCACCCACGATCTCGGCGTGGTGGCGGAGACGGCGCAGCGCGTCATCGTCATGTATGCCGGCCGCAAGGTCGAGGAGGCTGACGTGGGCGAGCTGTTCGCGCGGCCGCTGCATCCCTACACGGCGGGCCTCATGGCCTCGATCCCGCGGCTCGACCTGCTGCGCGGCGAGACCAAGGACGCGTCGAGCCGCCTGCAGGAGATTCCCGGCATCGTGCCGCCGCTGTTCGCCTTGCCGCCGGGCTGCGCCTTCGCGCCGCGCTGTCCCAAGGCGGACGATCTCTGCCGACGCGAGCGGCCGGAATACGAGATGAAGCAACCGGGCCACTGGGCGGCCTGCTGGCACACCGATGGTTGACGCAGTTCCCGCCCCGAAGGGCCCCGTCCTCGAGGTCATCGACCTCAAGAAGCATTTCCCGGTGCGCAAGGGCCTGCTGCGCCGCACCGTCGGCCAGGTCTATGCCGTCGACGGCATCAGCTTCACCATCGGCGAGGGCGAGACCCTGGGGCTGGTGGGCGAATCGGGCTGTGGCAAGTCGACGGCCGGCCGCGCCATCCTGCGGCTGATCGAGCCCACCTCGGGCACGGTCAAGATGCTGGGCCAGGACATCAGCGGCCTGTCGAAGAAGCAGCTGCGGCCCTTCCGCCAGCAGATGCAGATCGTCTTCCAGGATCCCTTCTCCTCGCTCAACCCGCGCATGAACGCGGGCGACATCGTGGGCGAGCCGCTGCTGGTGCACGGCGTCAACAGCCGCGCCGAGCGCAAGGAGAAGGTCGCCGCCTTGTTCGCCCGTGTCGGCCTGCGACCGGCGCAGATGGCGAACTATCCGCATCAGTTCTCGGGCGGCCAGCGCCAGCGCATCTGCATCGCCCGCGCCCTCGCGCTGGGACCGAAGCTGATCGTGGGCGACGAGCCGGTCTCCGCCCTCGACGTCTCGATCCAGGCGCAGGTGATCAACCTGCTGCAGGACCTGCAACGGGAGCGGCAGCTTTCGTACCTGTTCATCTCGCACAATCTCGCGGTCGTGGAGCACATCAGCCACCGCATCGCCGTGATGTATCTCGGCCGCATCGTCGAGCACGCCGACACGCGTTCGATCTTCACCAACGCCCAGCATCCCTATACCGAGGCGCTGCTGTCGGCCGTGCCGGTGCCGGACCCGGCGATCAAGCGCAAGAAGCGCGTGCTGCAGGGCGACGTGCCCAGCCCCATGAAGCCGCCGCCGGGCTGCCATTTCCACACCCGCTGTCCCTATGCGGTGCCCCGCTGCAAGGTAGAGGTTCCTCTGCTGCGCGAAATTGCGCCGGGACATCACGTTTCCTGCCATCTGCGCTAGACTGCCCTCATAGGAGCGCGCCACTGCGCGCGGAGTAACCTCCGCGTTGTAGTGGCGAATCATGGGAGGAAAGGCGTCATGGCTGAGTGGGATTACATCGTCGTCGGCGGCGGTTCGGCGGGCTGCGTTCTGGCCAATCGGCTGAGCGAGGACCCGACCACCAAGGTGCTGCTGCTCGAAGCAGGTCCGCGCGACAGCTCGATGTGGATCGACATTCCGGCCGGCTTCACCAAGCTTCTCAACCACAAGAAGTTCAACTGGAACTTCGAGATGGAGGCGGAGGAGGGCATGGCCAACCGCCGCATTCCCTGCCCGCGCGGCCGGACGCTCGGCGGCTCCAGCTCGATCAACGGTATGCTCTATGTCCGCGGCCAGCCGC
>CANIRG010000459.1 GCA_947469635.1 Rhodospirillales bacterium
CCTCGGCCCCGCCATCCTGCTCCAGGCCTACCGCTGGATCGCCGACAGCCGGGACGAGATGACCGGCGAGCGTCTGGACGCGCTGGAGGATCCGTTCCGCCTCTATCGCTGCCACACCATCATGAACTGCACCAAGACCTGCCCCAAGAGCCTCAATCCGGCGAAGGCCATCGCCGAGATCAAGAAGCTCATGGTCGAGCGCACGATCTAGCCAACCCGGAAAGCCGGCGATCCGATCGCCGGCTTTTTTCGATCGCTTGACTTGGTCGGTCGACCGAATTATATCGCCTTTATTCGGTCGGTCGACCGAATTATATCGCCTTTATTCGGTCGGTCGACCGAATAACTATCGAGGCCGGACATGGGTGGAATCGCATCGGTCCTGCATGGCGTCGTCGTGTACGGACTTTTCCTCGGCGCCTTCCTTTATGCCGTTGCCTTCGTCGGCAACCTGCCGGTGCCCAAGACCATCGACAGCGGACAGGCCGGGCCGCTCGGCACCGCCCTGATCGTCAACATCGTCCTGCTCGGGCTCTTCGCCGTCCAGCACAGCGTCATGGCGCGGCCGGCCTTCAAGCGCTGGTGGACCAGGCTCGTCCCGAAATCCGTCGAGCGGACGACCTACCTCTTGTTCGCGAGCCTGGCGCTCGTCCTGCTGTACTGGCAGTGGCGGGCGATGCCCCAGGCCGTGTGGACTGTCCGCAATCCGCTCGGCGTCCTGGCCTTCTGGGCGACGCCGTCGATGACGATGGGGCATCTGCTGTTTGCCGTCGCGACCACGGGCTATATCCTGATCGGCATCCATCTCGAGGAGCGGGACCTGATCGCCTCGTTCGGCGATCAATACCGCCGCTATCGCCAGCAGGTGTCGATGATCGTGCCCTGGCCGCGCCGGAAAGCAGCCTGATGAAGCAGGCCACGGCCAAAAAAGCCGAGACCGGAGTGGCGCTGCTCGACGCCGCCAAGAAGATGCTGCGTCAAAAGGGCTACTCCGGCCTGTCGACACGGGACGTCGCCACCGAGGCCGGCGTCCCTCTGAGCCAGATCCACTACCACTTCGGGTCCAAGCAGGGCCTCGTTCTGGCGCTGTTCGAGCAGCTCAACACCCAGCTTCTCGATCGCCAGCACGCGCTGTTCGGCGATCCCACGCTCGAGCTGTCGCAGCAATGGGACCGCGCGTGCGACTATCTCGACGAGGATATCGCTTCGGGCTACGTCCGCGTCCTGCAGGAGCTGATCGCGGCGAGCTGGGTCGAGCCCGAGGCCGCCAGGATCGTCCGTGCTGGCCTCATGGGCTGGATCGAGCTGATCGTCGGCGTCGCGCGCAAGGCCGAGCGCGATCTCGGCAGCCTCGGCCCTTTCTCGCCCGAGGACATCGGCGCGCTCGTCGGCAATGCCTTCATGGGTGCCGAGAGCCTCCATCTGCTCGGCTTCGAGAAGCGGGGCTCGCCGGTGCGCGGCGCCCTCCGCCGCATCGGCGACCTGATCCGCACCTTCGAAGCGCGCTCCCCGAAGAGGTGATCCATGCGTGCCAAGCTGCCCGACGAGACCGGCATCGTCACGCGCGACGGAGTCCGCATCCACTTCGAAATCTACGGATCAGGGCCGCAAACCCTGCTCTTCGTGCCGCCCTGGAGCATCATCCATTCGCGCGTCTACAAGGCGCAGCTGCCCTACTTCAGCCAGCGTTTCCGCTGCATCGCCTACGACGGCCGCGGCAACGGCAAGTCGGACCGGCCCGAAGAAGTGGCCGCCTACAGCCTCGACAACTACGTGGCGGATGCGATCGCCGTCATGGACGCGACCGGCACGCCGAGCGCCGTCACGGTCGGGCTCTCCTTCGGCGGCATGGTCGCCTGCGTGCTGGCCGCACATCATCCCGAGCGGGTGAAAGCCGCGATTCTGGTGGGCACGGGCGCAAGCATCGGCCCGGGCGTGGCGGGCACGACGACCGAGAACTTCCTGGCCGACCGAAACCCCGTCGAGGGATGGAAGAAGTACAGTCGCGATTACTGGATTGCCTCCTATCCGGACTTCGCCGACTTCTTCATCCGCACCATCTTCCCCGAACCCCATTCGACCAAGCAGATCGAGGACGGCGCGGAATGGGCCAGCGAGACCACCGGCGCGGTGCTGGCGAGAATCGTCGAGGCCCGCGCGATCCCGCCCGCCTTCGATGTCAGCGAAGCGATGTATCGCAAGATCCGCTGCCCGATCCTGATGATCCATGGCGACGACGATCGCATCCAGCCGCACGCCCGGGCCGAGGCTGTCGCCGCGGCCACGGGCGCCGAGCTCGTCACGATCCCGGGCGGTGGCCACAATCCGCTCGCACGCTTCCCCGCGAAGTCCAACGCGTTGATCGCCGATTTCCTCGACCTCACGCTTGGTGCCATCGTGACGAAGCCCACGGCACGCTCCGGTCGGGACAAAAAGGTGCTCTACCTCTCCTCTCCGATCGGACTTGGTCACGGCCGCCGCGACATCGCCATCGCCCGGCAGCTCCGCCAGCTGCATCCCGAGCTTACGATCGACTGGCTGGCGCAGGACCCGGTATCGCGCCTGCTCGAAGCGAACGGCGAGCGGCTTCATCCCTCGAGCGGCCGGCTTGCCAGCGAATCTCGGCACTTCGAGCAGGAATCGGACGAGCATGACCTCCATTGCTTCGAAGCATTGCGGCGCATGGACGAGGTGCTGATCGCCAACTTCATGATCTTCCAGGATGCCGTCACCGACGGCGGCTACGACCTCGTGATCGCCGACGAAGCCTGGGACGTCGATCACTACTGGCACGAGCATCCCGAGATGAAGAAGGCCAAGCTCGCGTGGTTCACCGACTTCGTGGGCTTCGTGCCGATGCCGGCGGGCGGCGACGCCGAGGCTTTCCTCACGACCGATTACAACGCCGAGATGATCGCCCATGTCGAGGGCCGTCCCGGCGTGCGCGATCGTGCCATCTTCGTCGGCGGCCCCGAGGATATTCTGCCACGCTCCTTCGGCCGGGATCTGCCGGAGATGGGCGACTGGATTCCGCGCCACTTCGATTTCTCCGGCTACATCATGGGCGAGCATCCAGCACAGTGGGGCAGTCGCGCCGAGCTACGGGAGCGCTTGGGCTATCGCCCCGACGAGTGTGTCTGCATCGTCACGGTCGGCGGCTCGAGCGTCGGCGTGCCGCTGATCCGGCGCGTCCTGCAGAGCTACCAAATCGCCCGTCGCCACATGCCCCACCTGCGCATGATCGTGGTGGCGGGCCCCCGCATCGATCCGCGTTCGCTCGTCGTGCCGCCCGGTGTCGAGGTGCGCGCCTTCGTGCCCGATCTCGACCGCCACCTCGCGGCTTGCGATCTCGCACTCGTGCAAGGTGGCCTGACGACCTGCATGGAGCTGACGGCCGCAGGGACGCCGTTCCTCTACTTCCCCATCCGGAACCATTTCGAGCAGAGCTTCCACGTCGCCCATCGGCTCGCCCGCTACGGCGCCGGCCGGCGCATGGAGTACGAAACCTCGACGCCCGAGGTCATCGCCGAGGCAATGGTCGCCACCTTGGCGACGCCGACCAGCTTCAAGCCTGTCGAGGCGGACGGCGCCCAGCGGGCGGCGCGCATGATCGCCGAGCTGATCTGAGCCCGGTTTGACCGGTCCGGGCGGGTCGCTGTAAAATCCGCCCAACGTCCATGACCAAGATATTCAACCTCGCCGACGCCCAGAACCAGCTCGCATCGCTGGTGGATCGCGCTGCCGCGGGCGAGGAGATCGTCATCTCCAAGGATGGCCAGCCGCACGTCAAGCTGGTAGCGGTGCCGGCCGCCAAGAAGGGTCCTCGCGAACCCTCGGGGTTGCTCAAGATAAAATGGATCTCTCCGGACTTCGACGATCCGCTACCGCCGGAACTCTTGAAGCAGTTCGGCTACGATCCTGACCCGTGAACCTGCTTATCGATACCCACGTCTTTCTTTGGTCGGAATGGCGGTCGCGCGAGCTGTCAGCGGTTGCACGTGCGGCTCTGAACGATCGGAACAATCGGTTTGTCGTGAGCGCGGCGACGATCTGGGAAATCTCGATAAAGAGAAACACCGGCCGCTTGGAATTTGAAGGCGATCTGATCGGTGCCTGTGCGGCCAATGCCTTCGAGCTTCTTCCAATGACACCACAGCATGCAGAACTCGCCGGTGCGCTGCCGCTCCACCATAGCGACCCGTTCGACCGTATGTTGATCGCCCAAGCAAGGATCGAGGATCTCGTCTTGCTGACGCAGGACCGGAAGCTGGCGCTCTATGGTGTACCCCTCCTGGGCTTGACCTGATCCGGCGCGGCTTTTGCTCTAGGATCGGGCAACAACACAGGGAGCCAAAAATGTTTCTCAAGCCCATCGCCGCTGCGGCGGCGCTTTCATGCCTTGTCGCGCTGCCGGCCCTGGCCGGCCAGACCTTCGATGCCATCAAGGCCAAGGGTTTCGTGCAGTGCGCGGTCAACACTGGCCTCGCGGGCTTCTCCTTCTCCGACAGCCAGGGCAAGTGGACCGGCCTCGATGTCGATCTCTGCAAGGCGATCGCAGCGGCGATGTTCGGCGATGCCGAGAAGGTGAAGTTCACGCCGACCACGGCGCAGCAGCGCTTCGTCGCCCTCCAGTCGGGCGAGGTCGACGTCATCACCCGCAACGCCACGCAAACCCTGCTGCGCGACACCTCGCTCGGCTTCAACATCGCCGGCGTCAATTTCTACGATGGCCAAGGCTTCCTCGTGACCGCCAAGAGCGGCATCAAGAGTGCCAAGGAGTTGAACGGCGCCACCATCTGCGTCCAGCCCGGCACCACGACCGAGCTCAACCTCGCGGACTATTTCCGCAAGAACAAGATGAGCTTCAAGCCGGTGCTGATCGAGAAGCTCGACGAGCTGCTGCAGGCCTATGCCTC
>CANIRG010000460.1 GCA_947469635.1 Rhodospirillales bacterium
GAGCTGCCGCGATCTTGCGGATCGATTGGCCGGCTTGGTGAAGCTCGGCAATCTTGTAGCGCTCGTCGAGGTTGATTTGATCGTAGTGCTTGCCCATTGCAACACCTTAAGCTGGTGTTGCACTTCGTTGGTGAAGTCAGGGGGATCTCGTGAGCCGCCGCGGCACCAATTGGCCGATAGGGTTTTGCTCAGACGACGAGGCTACAGGCAGCGGATAGGGTCGCAATCATGACGAACGCAGCCGATTTCGAGGAAATTCTTTCGGCCCATATCCGTGTCGGGCCTTTGAAGCCAGTCAGTTATTTGCCGATCAGCACCATCGAGCGTGTGTTGGAAATGCATGTCGATGACTACACCAACTTGATTGCGCAGGGCGGCGCTAGTTGGAAGGTCTTTTCCGAATCCGAGACGTGCATAAAATCTGGAGCGGTATTCGCCTATAGCAAGGTCGATCTGGCTGTTGTGCTGGACAGCCACATCGACCTCCTCATTGAACACAATTGGCCATGCGGTTGTGCCGCCTTCATCAGGATGATCGCCGCCGAATGGCTTGACGATCAAAGCCCGCTAAGACGGGTGATTGCGGCGGCCTTTGGCGACCATCCGACGTCGGTCAAAGGCGTGCTGATCCACGACGGCCGCGTGCTGCTGTTGCTGAACGAGCGCGGCGAATGGGATTTGCCCGGCGGACGGCCCGACCTGGGCGAAGATCATCGCGCGGCGCTGGAGCGCGAGGTGCGGGAGGAGACGGGGCTCGCGGTCGAGGTCGAAGCACCGCTCGACGAGCATCTGTTCGAGGTGCTGCCGGGGCGCTTCGTGCGGATCGTGGCCTATGCCTGCCGGCTCACGGGCGGCAGCGATGTCACGCTGAGCGACGAGCATCTTGGCACGAACTGGGTGCCGCTCGACGAGCTCGGGCCCGCGATCGCGGGCCATCCCCTTCCGGCGGGCTATCTCGGGGCGATCCGCCAGGCCATCGACCAGCCGAGCTCGCCCAGAGACCGCATCGTCTGAACCTTGAGGAACCGGTCGTGCGCGGCGGCGGCGCCGAGCCACAGCTCGTTCCAGGCGTCGAAGGCTTTTAGCGGATCGGCGAGCGCCAGCCCGCGCACCGCACGCCAGCCCCTGGCCGTGACGATCACGGCGCCGTCCTTCTCCTCGGTCTCGATCTCCTCGCCCTCGGCCGCCAGGATCGCCGACAGCCAGCGTCCGAAGTCGCGGGCGCTTTGCAGGTCGCCGCGCTCGACGTCGGTCGGCAGGCCCATCTCGCGCGCCGTCTCCTCGTGGAACTGCAAGCCCACCAGGCGGGCAACGCGGCCCAGCTCCTTCTGCGCATCGTCGGCGCCCAGCAGCTCCTGCAGCGTCGGCAGCATCGTGCGCAGATACTCGACGGCGTAGGCGCGAAAAGTCTTCTGACGCCGCTCCTCGGGCCAGTTCTCGGTCGCGAGCTTCGGCTGGTTGGCCCAGTCGACGCGCGGCATCTCCTCGGTCCCGTAGGCGAAGCGCACGCGCTCCTCCTCCTTGAGCGGTCGGTCCTGCTCGAAGTAGTAGCCTTCGAGGCCGGGCATACCGTCGACCGTCATGCCGGTGCAGACGAAGCCAAGACCCGGCTTGCCGAGCGAGACGCCGTTGTGGCCGTGCCAGCCGTGCAGCATGGCGGCGGAGACGCTGTGCGGGATCGCGGCGATGGCGGTGCCGCGCCAGATCCAGCGCGGCGGCGGATAGCGCACCCAGGCCTTGCGGTCGTTCTCGCGCAGATAGCCCGTCTTCACCCCGCCCAGGGCATTGGAGTGATAATGGTAGAGCGCGCAGGCAGGCGCCGGAGCCTCGCCCGCCAGGCCGAGCTTGGGCAGGCCGAGCAGGAATTTCTCGAGATGCTGGCGGCGGAAATGATGGAAGACATAGTCGCGCGCCACCGCCTCGCCGCGCCGCGTGACGAGGCCCAGGATCAGCGCGGTCATCAGCGCGTTGTAGAGCGTGCCGACCGCCTTGTAGGCAGCCGTCGCAGCCGCCGTCTCAGCCGCCCTCTCAGCCATCGTAACCGTCGACCAGGATCGCCTTCGACTTGCCGGCCTTCAGCCGCATGGCGAGGATCGGCTTGTAATGTTCGGAGTCGTAGAACTTCTCGGCCGATTCGTAGTCGGGAAACTCCAGCACCACGACGCGCGAGGGTGTCCAGCCGCCTTCCAGCGTCCTGGTCTTGCCGCCGCGGACGATGAACTTGCCGCCGAACTTGCCGACGGCGCCTGGCGTGTGCTTGCGATACTCGGCCATCAAGGCCTCGTCGGTCGTCTCGACCTCGACGATTATGTAAGCGGCCATGTCTTTCCTCCTCTAGCCTTGTTCCATCGGCAGGCTTGGATCGGTCGACCATTCCTGCATCGAATTGTCGTACACCGCCACGTTCCTGTGGCCCAGCATCGCCGTGAGCACGAAGGCATCGAGCGAGGCCGCGATGCCGCCACCGCAATAGACGAGGATGCGCCTGTCCTTGTCCTGCGCCGCGCCCACGTCCTCGAAGGCCGCGCGCAGGTCGGCGATCGGCTTCAACGTCTTGTCCGCTCCGAACAGGCTCGCCGCCGGCACGCAGGACGAGCCCGAGATGCGGCCGGCGCGGCCGTAGGTGACACCGCCCGTGCCCTTGTGCTGGTCGTGGCTGAGCGCATTCAGAGACAGCACCTCCGGCAGGCCGATGGCGGCCTTCATGTCGTTCTTGTCGACGAAGACATCGGGTCGTGCGCGCAACGACAGGGTCGCCGGCGCATGCATCGTCTCCCTGGTTTCGAGCGGCCGGTTCTCCGCCTTCCACTTGTCGAGCCCGCCATCGAGGATCGAGGCGTCGTCGAAGCCCACGGCGCGCAGCATCCACCAGATGCGCGTGGCCCAGGTGGGCGTGGCGTGGCTGTAGAGCACGACATGGACGCCGTGGCCGATACCCTTGGCAGCGAAGGCCTTGGCCAGGGTGTCGAGCGGCGGCAGCGTGTAGCGCAGCCTGGACGAGGTGTCGGAGAGGTCGGCCGCGAGATCGAGGAAGGCCGCCCCAGGAATATGGCCCTTGTCGTAGTTGGCGCGTCCGCTCTCGGAGATATAGCCGGGCTGGCCGTCGGTGCGCGGCTTTAGATAGGTCGTGCAATCGAAGACGCGGACCGCCGGCGCTCCGAGGCGCCGTGCCAGCTCGTCTGTCGAGATCACTGCTGCGGAATGGGCCATGTCGCTCTCCCCCTTTGGGTCGGGAGAGCGGAGACTAGCGTAGAATCAGATCGTCTTCTGCGGCAGCGGCGGAATGGCGACAGTGCCGGTCTGCGAGGGCGGCGGCGCCGACGGCGGGGCTGCAGGCGGGGCTTCGGCGGAGCTGTCCGTCCGGGCGGGCGTCGGCTCGTTCTTCTTCTGGGCTGCCGTCTTGGCCTTGCCCTTGCCCGGTGTCGCCTTGGCCGGAGCGGGGGCCTTGGCTGGTGCCTGGGCATGCAGACGCTTCAGGCAGGCAGTGCGCGAGGTCTCGGTCTTGAGCGCCTCGCACTGGGCTGCGGTGCGGGGCTTGGATTTTGCCTTGGTCTTGGCCGTGGGAGGAGACGCTGCGGGAGCCTCCTGCGCGAACGACGGCGCGGCGATGGCGAGGGCAGCCAACGCCGCCAGGCTGGAGATCAAAAGACGCATGATATTTCTCCAATATAATGGGAAAATTCTTAAGTAGAATCGTAGTTTATGTCAAATTCTTAATGTTTAACTATAGGTAGGGTCCGTGCAGCCAATCCTCAACGTCGCCCTTCCGATCTTTGCCGTCATCCTGGTGGGATATCTGGCCGGCAGATGGCGCATCCTGGGGGGCGATTCGACCGCCGCGCTCAACGCCTTCGTGAGCTTCTTCGCCCTGCCGGTGCTGTTCTTCGGCACGCTGGCGCGCACGCCGGTACAGGCGGTGCTCGATCCCGGCCTGATCGCAGGCTTCGGGGTCGTCATGGTCGTCACCTTCGCGGCCGGCATGCTGGCCGCGCGGCTGATCGCGCGCGCCCGCCTTGCCGTAATGAGCCTGCAGGGCATCGCCGCATCGTGGGGCAATGTCGGCTACATGGGTGTGCCGCTGTGCATCGCCGCCTTTGGCGAAGCGGGTCTGCCGCCGGCCATGCTGACGGTGATCGTGACCGCCGTCGTGTCCATGGTGTTCGGCGTCATGATGATCGAGCTCGACGTCGCCGCCGGCCACGGGCCGCTCAGGACTTTCTTCCGTGCGGCTTTCAACGTCGCGCGCAACCCGCTGCCGCTGTCGATCGCGCTGGGCATCGCGGCCTCGGCGATCGGCCTGCCGATCCCGACGCCGGTGGAGAAATGGATCGATCTCCTGGGGGCGGCGGCGGCACCCTGCGCGCTGTTCGCCATCGGCCTCTTCCTGTCGGACAAGTCGATCCGGAGCGGTCTTGCCGAAGCCGGTTGCGCGACGCTGATCAAGCTTCTGCTCCAGCCGCTGGTGGCGCTGGCCGTGCTGCCGCTGTTCGTCGACCTCAACTCCGTGCCGGGCAAGGTGGCGCTGCTGATGGCCGCGCTGCCGACCGCGGCCAACGCCTTCGTGCTGGCCAAGCAGTTCGACATGTCGGTGGAGCAGAACAGCGCCACCATCCTGCTGTCCACGGGCTTCTCGGTTGTGACGGTTTCTGCTCTGCTGGTATGGCTGCGCGTCAGCTGACAGCGGAGGGGAAAATGCTTCAGGAATTCAAGAAATTCGCCATGCGTGGCAACGTCGTCGATCTCGCCATCGGCGTGATCATCGGCGGTGCCTTCGGCAAGATCGTCGACTCATTGGTGGGCGACGTCATCATGCCTCTGGTCGGGCGCGTCTTCGGCGGGCTGGACTTCAGCAACTACTTCTTCGGCCTGACGACGGCCGCCAGCCAGGCGCCGACCTACGACGC
>CANIRG010000461.1 GCA_947469635.1 Rhodospirillales bacterium
ATCGCCGAGTTCCGCCGCCGCGAGCGTCGCTATGGCGGCGTTGGAAGCTAGCATCCCTCCAGCACAATCGAAGCGGTTTCGGGGCCTGCTGCTGAGGATTCTCTCGGCCGTCATCCTGGCGCCGCTGTTGCTCGCAGCCGTCTGGCTGGGCTTTCCCTGGATCGACCTGGTGGCCGCCCTGGCCGCGCCGATCATGGTGTCGGAATGGGTGGGCCTGACGCGCGGCCGGCCGTTCGCCCGCGTGCTGGCCTTTCTCTATACGCTGGCGGCGCTGGCGGCGCTGCTGTGGTTGCGCCATCAGCCGGTCATGGGCCGGGAGACGCTGATCTGGATCATGGCCTGCGTCTGGGCGACCGATATTGGCGCCTATTTCGTGGGCAGCCTTGCGGGCGGCGCCAAGCTCGCGCCGTCGATCAGCCCCAGCAAGACCTGGTCGGGACTGGTGGGCGGCATGGCCTGGGCCGCGGTCGCGAGCGCCTTGGCGGGCTGGGTGTTCGGACATGGCGAGACGGTGATGCTCGCGGCCATCGGCGCCGTCCTCGCCGTCGTTGCCCAGGCGGGCGACCTGCTCGAATCGGCGGCCAAGCGGCAGGCCGGCGTGAAGGACAGCGGCCGCTTGATCCCGGGCCATGGCGGCGTGCTCGATCGGGTCGATGGATTGATTGCGGTGCTGGTCGCCGTGGCGCTGATGCGACTCATAGCTGGTGGAGCGTGGCCATGGACCTGAAGCGCTGGTCTGCGCCGTCGCACGACTGCCCGCGGCGGGTGACGATCCTGGGCTCGACCGGCTCGGTCGGTCAGAGCACCGTCGATCTCATTCAACGCGATCCCGAGTCCTATCAGGTCGAGGCGCTGGTTGCCGGCAAGTCGGTCGATGCGCTGGCCCTGCAGGCCAGGAAGCTGAATGCCAAGCTTGCCGTCGTCGCGCAGCCTGAATGCTACGGCGCCCTGAAGGATGCGCTCGCCGGCACGTCGATCGAGGTGGCGGCGGGACCGGAAGCCGTGATCGCGGCGGCAGCGCGGCCCGCGGAGTGGGTGATGGCGGCAGTCGTGGGCTTTGCCGGGCTCGCCTCGACGCTGGTCGCGGCACGACGCGGCGCCATGATTGCGCTCGCCAACAAGGAAGCGCTGGTCTGCGCCGGCGCCCTGCTCACCGATGCGATCAAGGAGTCGGGCGGTGCGCTGCTGCCGGTGGATTCCGAGCACAATGCGATCTTCCAGGTCCTCGAGCCCGGCAACCGGCATGCGATCGACCGCCTGATCCTCACCGCGTCGGGCGGGCCGTTCCGTAATACGTCGATGGCCGACATGGAGGCCGCGACGCGCGAGCAGGCGCTGGCCCATCCCAACTGGGACATGGGGGCCAAGATATCGATCGATTCCGCCACCATGATGAACAAGGGCCTGGAGCTGATCGAGGCGCACCTGCTGTTCGGCCTGCCGGAGAAGCAGATCGAGATCGTCGTGCATCCGCAGTCGGTGATCCATTCCATGGTCGCCTATCGCGACGGCTCGGTGCTGGCCCAGTTGGGATCGACCGACATGCGCGTGCCGATCTGCCACGCCCTGGGCTGGCCCTCGCGCATCGACGGACCGGCGGCGCAGCTCGATTTCGGCAGTCTTTCGGCGCTCACGTTCGAACCGCCCGATTCCGGCCGCTTTCCTTCCCTACGTCTGGCCCGTGAGGCCCTGGTGGTGGGCGGCTTTGCCCCCATCGTCCTCAATGCGGCGAACGAGGCGGCCGTTGCGGCGTTCCTTGCGCGCCGCATCGGCTTTCTCGGCATCGCCCGCATCGTCGAGGAGGTTCTGGGGGCAAGTGGCTCCCTCCGGGCTCCGGTGGGGTCGTTGCAGGAGGTCCATGCCGCCGATCGCGAAGCCCGGGAACGGGCCGAACGAGCCATCGAAAGTCACGTTCTAAGTAATTGAGCCAGAACAAAAATTGTGATGTAGTAGGCCATGCACAGTATCGTCAGCCTGTTCACGACATACCTGCCGTACTTTGTCCTCGTGCTGACCCTGCTCGTGTTCGTGCATGAGTTCGGCCACTACTGGGTGGGCCGCCGTTTCGGCATCCATGCCGAGGTGTTCTCCATCGGTTTCGGGCCTGAGCTGGTCGGCTGGACCGACCGCAACGGCACGCGCTGGCGGATCTCCGCTATCCCCCTGGGCGGCTTCGTGAAGTTCCTGGGCGACAACGACGCCACCAGCGCCACGCCCGGCGACGCGCCTTTGTCGGCCGAGCAGAAGCGGCGCGCCTTCTTCACCCAGCCGCTTCACGCCCGCGCTCTGGTCGTGCTGGGTGGACCGGCGGCCAACCTGCTGTTCGCCTTCGTGCTGCTCACCGGCGTGTTCTATGTGGCGGGCGAACCCTATTCGCCGTCGATCGTGGCCGTGCAGGTGGATGGACCGGCGGCGCGCGCGGGACTGCGCACCGGTGACGAGGTCGTCCGGCTCGTCGGTGATCGCATCAATCGCTTCGAGGATATTCAGGATGCCCAGTTCCTCTACTGGGCCAAGCCGATGGCGGTCGAATATCGTCGCGACGGCAAGCTGCTGCAGGGCGAGATCGTGCCGCAGTTCTGCATGCGCACCGACCGCTACGGCAACACGCTGCGCTATGGCGAGCTCGGCCTCGACCAGCTCGTCCGTCCGGTCGTCGGCGGCTTCACGGCCAACAGCCCGGGACAGGCGGCGGGCCTGAAGGTCGGCGACCTGCTGCTCGAGATCGACGGTAAGTCGGTGGATTATTTCTCGCGCATTCCCGAGCTGATCGGCACGCGCGCGGGACAGCCCCTGGTCGTGAAATACGATCGCGAGGGGCAACGCCATGAGACCACGGTCGTGCCCGAAGCCGATCAGATGACCGATTGCGCGGGCAAGGAGCATATGATCGGCCGCCTGCGCATCCGGCCGGCCAATGTGACGGAGTTCCGCAATCACGATGTGTTCGGCGCGATGGGCGCCGGCATGCGTCATGTGTGGAGCATGACGAACATGTTCTACACGTCGATGGCCCAGATTTTGACGGCGACGCGGCCGGTCGACGAGCTCGGCGGACCGATCCGCATCGCCAAGGCGGCGGGCGAGGCGTCGTTCGCGGGCTGGACCGGGCTGCTCAATCTCGTCATCGCCCTCTCCGTGGTCCTTGGTGTATTCAATCTTCTGCCGGTGCCGATGCTCGATGGCGGCCATCTGGCGATGTATCTTTACGAGGCGGTGCGGGGCAGGCCACTCGGCCTCAAGGCACAGGAATTGGGACTGAAAGTCGGCTTCGCCTTGGTGATCGGAATGGCGCTAGTAGCGACGTTCAACGACATCAAGATGCTGCTGCGGTGAAAGGCAGCAACGATGCGGGCTTCAGATCGGAGAACAAAAGGGGTAGCTAAGACCTTGATGCCGGTCTATGAAGTAGCGTTCCTGAACGGGTCCGTCGGCAGGTCTCGAAGGGGCCGGGGGTGAGTTTGATTCTTCGTTTGGCCATTTTGGCCGTCTCCTTAGTGCTTGCGATCGGGGCGCCTGCGTATGCCCAGCAACGCGCGCCCGCTCCAGGCGGTGCGATCTCGGCGGTCCTGATCCAGGGCAATGTTCGCGCCGAGGTCGAGACGATTCGTTCCTATCTGCAGCTCAAGGAAGGGCAGCCCTACGATGCGGCTGCCGCCGACCGCTCGCTGAAGGCGCTGTTCTCGTCCGGCCTGTTCTCCGACGTCACCCTCGACATGCAGGGCACCACCCTGGTCGTGAAGGTCACGGAAAACCCCATCATCAACCGCGTCGCCTTCGAGGGTAACAAGAAGATCGACGACGACAAGCTGCGCGACGAGGTGCAGTCCAAGGCGCGACAGGTGTTCACGCGTGCGCGCGTCCAGGCCGACGTCGAGCGCCTCCTCACCCTCTATCGCCGCGGCGGCCGCTACAATGCGGTGGTCGAGCCCAAGATCATCAATCTCGAGCAGGGCCGCGTCGATCTCGTGTTCGAGATCAACGAAGGCGACGTGACCGGCATCAAGCGCATCAGCTTCGTCGGCAACGAGCATTTCGGCGACGGCACGCTGCGCGGCAGGATCCGCAGCGTCGAAAGCGCCTGGTTCCGCTTCCTGACGTCGGACGACCGCTTCGATCCCGACCGGCTCAACCTCGACCGCGAGTTGCTGCGCAAATATTACCTGTCGGAAGGCTATGCCGACTTCCGGGTCGTGTCGGCGGTCGGTGAGCTCGCGCCGAACCGCGATGGCTTCTTCATCACCTTCACGATCAACGAGGGCGACCGCTACAAGTTCGGCAAGATCGATGTGACCTCGCGCTTCCAGGGCCTCGATGTCGATACGCTGAAGAGCTATCTGACGATGAGCGAGGGCGACTGGTACGACGCCGACGAGGTCGAGAAAACCGTATCGGCGATCGCCGATGCCGTGGGCTCGCTGGGCTATGCCTTCGTCGACGTGCGTCCCAACATCCGGCGCAACAAGGACACCACCACCGTCGACGTCACCTTCGACATCCAGGAAGGGCCGCGCGTCTACGTCGAGCGCATCAACATCCAGGGCAATACGCGCACCCTCGACAAGGTGATCCGCCGCGAGTTCCGCCTCGCCGAAGGCGACGCCTTCTCCACGGCCAAGGTCCGCCGCAGCCAGCAGCGCCTGAAGAACCTCGGCTTCTTCGAGAAGGTCGATGTCTCGGCGGCCCCGGGCTCGTCCCCGGACAAGACGAACCTCGAAGTGCAGGTGGTTGAGCAGAGCACCGGTGAAATCTCATTCGGCGCGGGCTACTCGACGACCTCCGGCATCCTGGGTGATATCTCGCTCCGGGAGCGCAACCTTCTGGGCAAGGGCCAGGAAGGGCGCGTCGGCATGTCGCTCGGCACCTTGAGCACCATGATCGACCTGAGCTTCACCGA
>CANIRG010000462.1 GCA_947469635.1 Rhodospirillales bacterium
AGGCGCTGACCGAGAAGACGATGGAAGGCCTGGGCGTGCCGGCGGGCGACTTCCTGCCCTGGCCCGCCTTCGGGACCGCCCGGACGGTGCAGCCCGAGCGCTTCGATCCGGCCGTCGCGCGCAAGCTGCTGGCCGACGCAGGCTATGCCAACGGCTTTTCGCTGGCCCTCGGCGCGCCCAACGGACGTTACCTCTACGACCTGAAGGTCGCCCAGGCCGTCGTGGCGATGTGGAAGGCGGTCGGCATCCGCGCCGACGTCGAGGCCGCGGCGCCGGCGGCCTTCTTCAAGAACCGCGATGAATACCGCTACAGCGCCTATCTCTCCGGCTGGACTTCCGAATCAGGCGAGATGTCCAATCCGCTGCGCGCCCTGGTCGCAACGCCCAATCGCGAGAAGGGCATGGGCGGCACCAACCGCGGCCGCTATTCCAACCCGGCGATGGACGCCAAGCTCGAGGAGGCACTGCGCACGGTCGACGACAGGCGGCGCGAGACGCTGCTGCAGGAGGCGAGCAGGCTCGTCCTCGCCGACCATGGCGTGCTGCCGCTGCACTTCGAGCTCGCGGTCTGGGCGATGCGCCGCGACCTCGCCTATTCCGGCCGCACCGACCAGGCGACGCTGGCGCAGTTCATCCGGCCGCGCCCGGCAACACGATAGATGCCTCATTCCTGCTGCGTTCGGCTGCTATAGGATTGGGGGCTGTTTCAAGGGGACGACGACATGGGCAGGACAATCATCATCCTGATGGCGCTGGTCAGCTTCGCCGGCACGGCGCTCGCCGAGAAAAGCGGCAGCTGTCCGTCCAACAGCCGCAAGAGGTCCGACGGGAACTGCTTGTGCAACGAAGGCTACGTCAAGAAATATGGACGGTGTGAAAAGGTCATCTACTGAGCCGCATGCCATCGCCTAGGAAGCATCTCCCAGCTCGAGCTGCACGAGGTTGACCCAGTAGGCCGCACCCGTCGTCAGGATCGAGTCGTTGAAATCGTAGAGCGGCGAATGGACGTGATTGCAGCCGCCCTCCTCGGTGCCGCCGTTGCCGATCATGATGTAGGCGCCGGGCTTCTTCTGCAGCATGAAGGCGAAGTCTTCCGCACCGGTGAGCGGCGGCGTGTTGGGATCGACCTTGTCACGCCCCACGGTCAGCGCCGCCGCCTCGACGGCCAGCGTCGTCTGCTCCACGGCATTCACCAGCGGCGGGTAGCGGCGGAGATAGTGATAGTCGGCCTCGCAGCCGCTCGCCTGGGCGATGCCGGCCGCGACTTCACCGAGCCGGCGCTCCAAGAGATCGCGCACCTCGGGCGTGTAGCTGCGCGCCGTGCCGCGAATCAGCACCTCCGACGGGATCACGTTGGGCGAGCCATAGGTGCCGGCGGCGATATGGCCGACGCTCAGCACCGCCGCCTGGGTCGGCGGGACATTGCGGCCGATGATGCCCTGGATCGCTCCGATGAACTGCGCCGCCACGAAGGTGGGATCGGTGCCGCGATAGGGCATGGCGCCGTGGCCGCCGGTGCCCTTGAACTTGACCGTCCAGGTGTCGGAAGCCGCCAGCATCGGGCCGGTGCGAATGGCGAAGGTGCCGGTGGCGATGCCCGGCATGTTGTGCATGCCGTAGACGGCGTCGCAGTTGAAACGGTCGAACAGCCCTTCCTCGATCATCACCCGCGCGCCGCCCTCGCCCTCCTCGGCGGGCTGGAAGATGAAATGCACCGTCCCGGCGAAGTCGGGATTGGCCGCGAGATGCTTCGCCGCGCCCAGCAGCATCGTCGTGTGCCCGTCATGGCCGCAGGCGTGCATCTTGTTGGCGACGACCGAGGTGTGCGCGAAGTCGTTCTTCTCCTGCAGATGCAGCGCATCCATGTCGGCGCGCAACCCGATGGTTTTTTGGCCCGCGCGGTTGCCCTTCAACGTGCCGACCACGCCGGTCTTGGCCAGGCCACGATGGATCTCGATTCCCCACGACGTGAGCTTGTCGGCCACGATCTGCGCCGTCCGCGCCTCCTCGAACGCGGTCTCGGGATGGCGATGGATGTCGCGACGGATCGCCGTCAGGTCGCTGTGCTGGTCGGCGAGGAGGAGGGGGGAAATGTGGGTCATGTCGGGAGAGTAGCTGGCGGGCCGAGAGGGTGTCGAGCCGCGGGTCTCGCTGAGACTCACGCCGCATGAGACATCTTTGATGTGATCTCACCCAACCCCTTCCCGCTATCTTTCCTCCCCTTCGCGGAGCCCGCGAAGGGGAGGTGTCGGCGTCATACGCCGACGGAGGGGTCAAGAGCGCCAAATGGAGCCTCTGACCCCTCCGTCAGCGTACGACGCTGCCACCTCCCCGCACTTCGCGCAGGGAGGAAAGGATGAAGCGGTCCGGATGAACATGAGTAGCGGCCGGAATCGTCGAATCGGGCGGATGCGTCTATGATGCGCGCAGACAGCATCGAGGCGGCCACCGGTTATTTTTCCGTTATTTAAACGGGAGAGCCGAGGTGCGGAACGCTCTGGCGGGCGGGGCGGCGCCTTGCGATAACGGCCTGGAACGACACAGGGGATGAAATGACTCGAATCGGTAAGCTGGGCGCGGTTGCCGTGGCCCTCTGTCTGGCGAGCGCCGCGTCGGCGCAGGAACTGAAGATCGGGCTGAAGACCGAGCCCTCCTCGCTCGACCCGCAGTACCATGCGCTCAATCCCAACCTGCAGGCTGCCTTCCACGTCTTCGACGCGCTGGTCATGCAGGACGAGAATTTGAAGCCCATCCCCGGCCTCGCGCTGTCGTGGAAAGCGGTCGGCGAGACGGTGTGGGAGTTCAAGCTGCGGCCGGGCGTCAAATTCCACGACGGCTCGGACTTCACCGCCGAGGACGTGGTGTTCACCTACCAGCGCCCGCCCAAGGTGCCCAACAGCCCCGGCCCCTACACCGTCTATACGCGCCAGATGAAGAGCTTCGAGATCGTCGATCCCTTGACGGTCCGCATCCACACCGACGGCCCGGCGCCGCTGATCCCGCTCAATGCCGCGGCCCTCCCGATCATGTCGCACAAGGCGGCGGCCGGCCCGGCCCCCGAGGGCAAGACCTCGGGCGAGCTCAATGCCGGCAACGGCCTGGTCGGCACCGGCCCCTACAAGTTCGTCGAGTGGCAGCGCGGCAGCAAGATCGTCTACACGCGCAACGATGCCTATTGGGGCGAGAAGCCGGCCTGGAAGACCGTGACGCTGCGGCCGCTCAGCAACAACACTGCGCGCGTGGCCGCCCTCCTGTCGGGCGACGTCGACCTGATCGAGGATCCGCCGACGACCGACCTCGCCAAGCTCAAGAACGATCCCAAGGTCACGCTATCGCGCGCCGTCTCCAACCGTGTGATCTACATCCATCTCGACCAGCACGGCGAGCCGCCGATCGGCATTCCCGATACTGGCGGCAAGAACCCGCTGCTGGACAAGCGCGTGCGCGAGGCGCTGAGCCTCGCCATCGACCGCAAGGGCATCGTCGAGAAGATCATGGAAGGCGTGGCCCTGCCCGCCGGCGACTTCCTGCCCTTCCCGATGGGCGGCACCGCCAAGGACACGCCGATCGATCCGTTCGATTCGGCCAAGGCCAAGAAGCTGCTGGCCGAGGCGGGCTATCCCAACGGCTTCTCGATCACCCTGGGCGCGCCCAACGGCCGCTACATCAACGACGTGAAGGTGGCCCAGGCCGTCGCCGCCATGTGGAGCCGCATCGGCGTCAAGACCGAGGTCGATGCCGTGGCGCCGCCGGTGTTCTTCAAGAACCGCGACAGCTTCAAGTACAGCGCCTACCTGGCCGGCTGGGGCGCCGTCACCGGCGAGACCAGCAACGCCATGCAGTCGCTGGTGGCCACGCCCGACAAGCAGAAGGGCATGGGCACGACCAACAGCGGCCGCTACTCCAACCCCGCCCTGGACGCCAAGCTCGCCGAGGCGATGCGCACCGTCGTCGATGCCAAGCGCGAGGCGATCCTGCGCGAGGCGACCAAGATCGTGATCCAGCAGGACCACGGCGTCCTGCCGATCCATTTCGAGGTATCGGTGTGGGCGATGCGCAAGGGCCTCACCTACATCGGCCGCGCCGACCAGACGACGCTGGCGGTCAACGTGAAGCTCGCGAAGCAGTAGTGCGAGCGAACCTCATCGCTGGAGGCGCGCGACTCCAGTCGCGCGATCTTCCCTTGGCACAATGCCCATGACGCGCCACTGGAGTGGCGCGCCCCCAGCAAGAGGGTAAGCCGATGCTGGTCTATGTCATCCGCCGCCTGATGCAGGCGGCGCTGGTCATGGTGGTGATGTCGGCGCTGGTCTTCGCCGGCATCTATCTGGTCGGCGACCCGGTCGCGATGATGATCAGCCCCGACGCCAACCAGACGGAGCGCGATGCGGTGCGCGCCGCCCTCGGCCTCGACCTGCCGATGTGGCAACAGTATCTCGTGTTCGTGGGCGACGCGGTGCGCGGCAATTTCGGCCGCAGCTTCCTCGCCGGCCAGCCCGCCATGGGCCTGATCTTCGAGCGCATGCCGGCGACGATGGAGCTGGCCGTCGCGTCGCTGATCATCTCGCTCGCCATCGGCCTGCCGATGGGCGTCTACGCCGGGCTGCGACCCAACTCGGCCGGCTCGAAGGCGATCATGGCCGGCTCGATCCTGGGCTTCTCGCTGCCCAACTTCTGGGTCGGGCTGATGCTGATCATGACCTTCTCGATCGTCCTGCCCGACCTGCTGCCGTGGTGGCCGCGCCTGCCGGCCTCGGGCCGCGGCGCCACCGTCGACCTGTGGGGCCTGAAGCTCTCGTTCCTGACGGCCGACGGCTGGCTGCACCTGCTGCTGCCGGCGATCACGCTGTCGCTCTACAAGGGCGCGCTGATCGTGCGCCTCGCCCGTGCCAC
>CANIRG010000463.1 GCA_947469635.1 Rhodospirillales bacterium
CAGGGGCTGCGCATCACCACCCACATCGCCGACGTCGCCAACGAGGACGACGTGCAGCGCTTCGCCGCCGGCGTCGCCAAGGAGCACGACACCGACAAGATCCACCTGCTGTTCAACAATGCCGGCATCGGCGGCGGCGGGAGCATGATCGTCCATGGCCGCGACGAATGGGACCGCACCTTCAACGTCTGCTGGTTCGGCGTCTATTACGGCACGCGCACCTTCCTGCCGATGCTGCTGAAGGCCGACCGGGGCCACATCGTCAACACCTCGAGCGTCAACGGCTTCTGGGCCTCGGTCGGCCCCAGCGTTCCACACACCGCCTACTCCGCGGCCAAGTTCGCGGTGAAGGGGTTCAGCGAGGCGTTGCAGACCGACCTGCGCATGAACGCACCGCACATCAAATGCTCGGTCGTCATGCCAGGGCATATCGGCACCTCGATCGTGTCCAACTCGCTCAAGATCCAGAGCGGCAACGAGTCCGGGGTGATGAACGCCAAGGAGATCGCCCAGATGCGCGACCGCGTGGCGTCGATGGGCATCGACGTTGCCAGGCTCAGCGACGCCGACATCGCCGGCATGGCGTCGGAGCGTGCTCGCCGCTTCTTCGCCGAGGCCCCCACCTCGGCGGCCGAAGCCGCCCGGATCATCCTCGATGGCGTCAAGGAAGATCGTTGGCGCATCCTGGTCGGACGTGACGCCGAGATCATCGACCGGCGCGTGCGCGAGACCCCGGAACGCGCCTACGACCCCGATTTTTTCCAGGCCTTCGCCAAGGAGAGTGGCTGGAAGATCGGGAGCTGACGCAACCCGCAGCGCCGCCCCGCCGTTCTCCCAGCAGCGCCTCTCGGAGTGCGCCTTCCAAGGAGAGGGCCATGGCTCGTAGCCTCGAATTTCGCCGCCGGTGGATGATCGGCTCCGCCGTGCTTCTGTCCGCCGCCCCAGCGTTGGCCGCACCACGTCAGGCACCCCCAAAGACAAAGGGAACTATCCGGTTGACGTACCACGCCCATTGATGTAGCTTTCCTCAACACCTGAGGAATAGCAGTCATGGCCACCAGCCCGAAAGTCGATCTCCGCGCCGCCATCTACCACGATGAGGACAAGGCCCGCGCTCATCTTGAGGCACTGCTGTGGCCGCAGGGTCCGGTGTGCCCGCGCTGCGGTGTGATGGACGGCCGGATTACCAAGCTGGCCGGCAAGAGCACTCGCCCTGGCGTCTACAAGTGCAAGGACTGCCGCAAGCCCTTCTCCGTCACCGTCAACACCGTCATGGAGCGCTCCAAGGTGCCGCTGACCAAGTGGCTTCTGGCTGCGCAACTGATGGCGTCGAGCAAGAAGGGCTTTAGCGCGTTGCAGCTCATGCGGATGATCGGCACGAACTACGAAACCGCATGGTTCATGTTCCATCGCCTTCGCGAAGCGGCGGCCGATCCGAAGGGCGGCCCGCTGGGCGGCGAAGGCAAGATCGTCGAAGTTGACGAGACGTACATTGGCGGCAAGGAGAAGAACAAGCACGCCAGCAAGAAGCTCAAGGCTGGGCGCGGCAGCGTCGGCAAGATGCCGGTCGTCTCACTGGTCGAGCGCGACGGCACGACGCGGAGCTTTCATATCGCGAACGTGACGGGCAAGTCGCTGCGCCCCACGCTGCTCAAGCATATCGACGCCAAGTCGCGGCTGGTGACGGACGAGAGCGGCGTTTACCTGCATGTCGGCAAGGAGTTCTCGGACCACGGCACCGTGAACCATACCGCTGGCGAGTATGTGAAGGCCGATGGCACGCATACAAACACGGTGGAGTCGTCCTTCGCTCTGCTCAAGCGCGGCGTCTATGGCACCTTCCACAGCATCAGCGAAGCCCACCTACATCGCTACTTGGCCGAGTTCGATTTCCGCGCAAACCGCCGCAACATCTCCGATGCCGAGCGCGCCAATGCCCTGCTGGCTGCTGGCAAGGGCAAGCGGGTGATGTATCGACAGCCTGATTAAGGGAAGCGATACGCGGCGGCTGAGACGCTTGCTCGCCAAGCTGCTGCGGTAGCGCTAAAATAGAAACGACCCACAGATTGGCGGAGCTATCGCCGTGCTGGCTTTTGTCTTCGATGTCGCGGGCGCCTACTTCGTCGCCAAATACTTCAAGAATGTGTGGGCGATGATCGGCGTGGCGGCGCTCGCTGGATTGCTATCGTCCATCGTGGCTACGGCGCTGGTGTTTGCCGCTGCGGTCGTTATCGATAGCCCCACATTCCGCCCTGGCGCCGCCATCATGGGCGGCCTTGGCGGCTTGGTCTGGCATCCCATCATCACGATTGTCGCCGCGTTCATTTGCCGGAGGGGCCACGCACCGGCGTGACTGGCGCGTTCGGCTCTAGCCCTTTTGGGGTATCTTGTTCGGAGAGGCTGGCCGCTCTCTCTTGGGCCTGGGCTGCGGCGGCGTCTTGAGCAGGCGCAAGAGTAATTCGTCTCGCGTCGAGCGTTGCGCGGCTTCCTGATTCGTGTCCGAGTCCGATGCCTTAGGTGTCATCGGGGGAGGATACCACAATGCGCGCAATCGTTCCGATACCAGAATTTTCAATCCCGCTCGGGGGCGAGCAACTTAAGGAGCTTGGCCTGTTCTGTGTGGTCTGGTCACAAATCGATACGCTCATTACCCTCCTGCTTGTTCATTTCAGTCGCGCCGATATGGCGGCAATCGAAGTGATGACCGGGCAAGCGACAACAGCCCCTCGGGTCAACATGCTGAGGAAACTCGCGAAGCGTAATCCGCAGAGCCCCGCCGCCGTCCGCATTGTCGCTCTGTGTGAGGAAATGGGCGGCTTGCTCGAAGACCGAAACCATCTCATGCATGGTTTGTGGGCTATTCACTGGGCCGACAATGGCGACACCGAGGCCGCCTCAGACTTCAACAAGAGAAGAGATCAGCCAATTTTTGCTTCACGCCTACCGACGCTGACGGACAAAGCGGCTCGCTTCTCCTCCGAACTTGGACTATGCCACCGCGTATTGGTGCCTGATCCTCCAGGCACAGCGGGACCGCCTAGATCGGTCTTTTTCGGGAAAGGCGATCCCGCCAAGAAGAAGCCCGCAAAGCCGCTTCCAATACTTCCCTGACCACGCGGCGGCGATCATCGCCTGGTAGCGTGGCCTCAAAAAGCACTTCTGATCCCGCATCGATCATCGCAGGAGTGATCTCGATTTCAGGCAGCGGGTCCCGCGTCCGGGAGTCCGCCTTAGCCGGCCTGTCTGTCATTCGGTAACCCTCCTCCATCTGGTACGTCAACCGGATAGTTCCCAAGACAAAGGCGTCGGACGCGACGATCACCGCGACCGAACGGCTGATGCGCAACAACGGTGTGCTGATGCGCGTGCTCGTGATCTACGACGCCGGCATCAGGCGGCTTGGCCAGGACGAGGATATCGAGCCGTCGGTGTTCATCCAGACGGGGGAGGTCATGCGCGATTTCGTCCATGCCTATCACGAGAAGGCGGAGGAGGAGCAGGTCTTCCCGCACTTCAAGAAGGCCGGCCGCATGGTCCCCCTGGTCGAGGTGCTCCAGGCCCAGCATCAATTGGGGCAGAAGCTGACCGACCGTATTCTTCAGACGGCCGAATCGGCTCGCAGCAGCAAGACCGATCGCACCGCAATGATCGAGGCAATGCAGGCCTCTTGCACGCTCTATCGCCCTCATATGGCGCGCGAAACTACCGATCTCCTGCCGACGCTTCGCAGCCTGGTGACGCCAGCCGAGTTCGACGAGATCGGCGAGGCGCTCGTGAAGCGGGAGGTGGCGCTGTTCGGGGCCGACGGTCTCGAGAAGGTCGCCAAGCGGGTCGAGGCGTTGGAGAAACGCATCGGCATCCATGACCTCAGCCAGTTCAATCCGAAGAGCTGATCCCTTGCTGGGGGCGCGCGACTGCAGTCGCGCGTTCTTCGCTTTCATGACGCGTCACTGGAGTGACGCGCCCCAGCCTAGCCCCGGTAGTGGCAGGCAACCCAATGGCCGGGCCGGCTCTCGCGCAGCTCGGGATCGCGCTGGGAGCAGTCCGGTTTGGCGATCGGGCAGCGGGTGTGGAAGTGGCAGCCCGACGGCGGACGCATGGGGCTCGGCACATCGCCCTGCAGCATGATGCGCTTGCGCTTGATCGTGGGGTCGGGAATCGGCACGGCCGACAGCAGTGCCTCGGTGTAGGGGTGCAGCGGCGTATCGTAGAGGTCGCGAGACGGTGCGATCTCGACCACGCGGCCGAGGTACATAACAGCCACGCGCGACGAGATGTGCTCGACCACGGAAAGATCGTGGGCGATGAAAAGATAGGTGAGGCCGAACTTCTCCTGCAGGTCCTCCAGCAGGTTGATGACCTGGGCCTGGATCGACACGTCCAGCGCCGACACGGGCTCGTCGCACACGACCAGCTTGGGCTCGACGGCGAGCGCGCGGGCGATGCCGATGCGCTGGCGCTGGCCGCCGGAAAACTCGTGCGGGAAGCGGCGCATGTGGTCGGGCTGCAGGCCCACGGTCTCCAGGAGCTCGACGACCCGCTCCTCCATCTGCCGCCGCGTGGTGGCGAGCCTGTGGATCTGCAGCGCCTCGCCGATGATCGCGGCCACCGTCAGCCGCGGATTGAGGCTGGCATAGGGATCCTGGAAGATGATCTGCATGTCGCGGCGCAGTGCCTGCAGGGCCTTGCCGCTCATCCGCGTGACGTCGGCGCCCTTGAACACGACCTCGCCCGAGCTCGGCTCGATGAGACGCAGGATGCAGCGGCCCGTCGTCGACTTGCCGCAGCCCGACTCGCCCACCAGCCCCAGCGTCTCCCCCTCGCCGATATCGAAGCTCACGCCATCGACCGCATGCACGCGATC
>CANIRG010000464.1 GCA_947469635.1 Rhodospirillales bacterium
AGGTGGGACCCATGCGCGCCTGGCCCTTGAGCGCGATCGGCGCTTCGGCGGCGACGAAGGGCAGCGGCACCAGTTCAGTGAAGCCGCCGGTGTCCTTCTGCAGGTCGCGCAGGCGCAGCAGATGGCGCGCCCAATGCACCGGCCGGTCGACATGGCCGAACATGATCGTCGCCGTGGTGCGCAGGCCGACGCCGTGGGCGGCGCGCATGATGTCGAGCCACTGCTGGGTCGAGACCTTGTCGGGGCAGAGGATGTCGCGCACCTCGTCGTCCAGCACTTCGGCGGCCGTGCCGGGGAGCGAGCCGAGGCCGGCGTCGCGCAGGCGGGCGAGATAGTCGCTGTACGTCAGGCCGAGCGTGGTGGCGCCATGCCAGACCTCGAGCGGCGAGAAGGCATGAACATGCATGCCCGGCACCGACTCGCGCACGGCGCGGCAGACGTCGAGATAGTGGTCGCCGGTGTAGTCGGGATGGATGCCGCCCTGCATGCAGACTTCGGTGGCGCCGCGGTCCCAGGCCTCCGAGGCGCGCCGCACGATCTCCTGCACCGTGAGGTCGTAGGGCGAGCCGCGCAGGTTGGCCGCGAGCTTGCCCTTGGAGAAGGCGCAGAAGCCGCAGCGGAAATAGCAGATGTTGGTGTAGTTGATGTTGCGCACGACGGCGTAGGTGATCGTGTCGCCCACCATGTCACGGCGCAGCGCATCGGCCGCCCGCGTCACTGCCGCGAAGTCGCCGCCGCGCGCCTCGAACAGCCGCACGACGTCGCCTTCGCCAAGATCGTCGCCACGCACGGCGCGATCGAGGATCGGCGCCAGGCTGGCGCTCGGCCGCACCGAAGGCGCCGCCAGCGTCGCCACATCGTCGGCCGGCATCGCCATCACGAGGCCCGGCCGCCACTCGTTGTCGCGCCGCAGGCCGCTGGCGTTGCTCATCGCCAGCACGCGCGGGCGCAGCGCCGGGTCGAGCCACTTCTTCGACTGCGCGAGATAGGCGGGATAGACCGCCAGCCGCTCCGTCAGCACCTTGCCGTGCTTCGCGCTCTCAGCCGCCAGCGCGTCGATCATCGGCCAGGGCCGCTCGGGGTTCACATGGTCGGGCGTCACCGGCGACACGCCGCCCCAGTCGTCGATGCCCGCCTCGATCAGCCGGCCGTAGCCCGGTTCCTGCAGGTTGGGCGGCGCCTGGACTGAAAGCGTGTCGCCGAAGATCAGGCGCGCAACGGCCACGGTCCACAGCAGCTCGTCGAACGACGGTTCGGGCGCACCGGCCATGCGCGTGTCCGGCTTGGCCTTGAAGTTCTGGATGATGACTTCCTGCAGATGGCCGTGCCGTCGATGCACGTCACGCAAGGCCAGCAATGCCTCGATCCGCTCCTCGCGCGTCTCGCCGATGCCGATCAGGATGCCCGAGGTGAAGGGCACCTTGGCGATGCCGGCTGCTTCGAGGGTGGCCAGGCGCAGGGCCGGGTCCTTGTCGGGTGCGCCGAAGTGCGGCCCGCCGCGCTCGCCCAGCCGCGCCGCCGCCGTCTCCAGCATGATGCCCATGGAGACCGACGACTTGCGCAGCATGGCGAGGTCGGCCGCCGTCATCAGGCCGGGGTTGAGATGCGGCAGCAGGCCGGTCTCGTCGAACACCAGCTTCGCCATCGCGGCGAGATAGTCGAGGGTCGTGGCATGGCCCATCGCCGCCAGCGCTTCGGCCGCCGGCTTCCATTTCAGCTCGGGCTTGTCGCCCAGCGTGAACAGCGCCTCGGCGCAGCCGGCCGCCTGACCGGCGCGCGCGATCTCGAGCACCTGCTCAGGCGTGAGATAGGCCGCCTCGCCGCGCCGTGGCGGGTGGACGAAGGTGCAGTAGCCGCAGGTGTCGCGACAGAGATGGGTGAGGGGGATGAACACCTTCTTGGAGAAGGTGATGCGGTCGCCGAACGCGGCATCGCGGACCTTTGCCGCGTCGCGCATCAGCGCGCCGAGATCACGGGAGAGGAAATCATGCGACATGGCGGAATACTCTGTACGCGGGATGGTCCGACGCGAGGGCAGCGAGGTCGGCGGGGGTATCGATGTCGCGCGCCAGCCCGGGCCGGCGCACCAGGATCGGTTCGATACCGGCGTGACGCGCCGCATCGGCGTGGAAGCTTGCGCTCGGCCGATGCGTGGCGAAAGCGAAATCGAGGATGGTCGGCGGCCGCAGCAGCAATGCGTTTGTGCCGCCGTCCTTGGCTTCGGCGATGACGACGGCGCTCTGGCGGCCGGCCTCCAGCAGGGCAGCGATATCGGCGGCGGAGAGATAGGGCAGGTCGGCCATCACCAGCAGCAGCTCGGTGGCACCCTGCTCCTGGACGAGCCGGGCGGCCGCCGCGACATCGGTATTGAGATCGCGGTCGCCGTCGGCGATGCGGACGGAGGCGATGCCGGCGTCCCGCAACGTCTGCCGTACATGGTCGAGCATCTGGCCCGCGAGCGCGCGCCGGCCGGCCGGGTCGAGCACGGCGGACAGCCGGCCCTTCGCCAGGTCCATGGACTTCATCGGCACGACAGCGCTCAACATAGCGCGTCCACGAAGGCGAGGGCGTCGGCGGCCAGGCGCCGCTTGTCCTCGTCGTTCCGCATCATCGTGTCGGCGACCCGCACGCGCATTCCCAGGGCCTCGATATCGGTTGCAAGGGCGGCATCCTCTTTGTCGAGCATGAAGCCATCGATCAAGCCTCGATAATAGCGCGCCACACCGAGGGCCGAAACGTCGTGCCCCAGCTCGGCCAGCATCTTGGCGGCCGGTCCCTTGATCGCCTGGCCGCCGACGATCGGCGTCACCGCGATTCGCGGCACCCCGGCAGACGTAAGCCCCGCCCGGACGCCGGAAAGAGCCAGGATCGGCGCCACGCTCACGAAGGGATTGGAGGGGCAGACGATCACGCCGCGCAGGCCAGCCATGTCGAGAAGTGCCGGGCTTGGCTTGGCCGTCTCCACCCCGGCGAATCGCACCGACTGCACCGTCGGCCTGCACTGCAGGCGCACGAACCAGTCCTGGAAGGCGAGTTCACCCTGATCGGTGGTGACCATCGTGCGCACCGGATCGTCGGACATCGGCACCATTGCGGGCTTCACACCCATCCGTCGCGCGAGGTCGCCGGTGACGGCGCTCAGCGTCTCGCCGGCCCGCAGGCGGCGGGTGCGCTCGATATGGGTGGCGAGGTCCTTGTCGCCGAGGCGAAACCAGGTCTCGCCGCCCAGATGGCCCAGCGCTTCCATGACGGTCCAGCTCTCGCCCTGGCGTCCCCAGCCGGTCTCGGGATTGGCGACGCCGGCCAGAGTGTACATCACCGTGTCGAGATCGGGCGAGATGGAGAAGCCAAGATGCTCGAAGTCGTCGGCCGTGTTGACCGCGACCGTCAGCTCGTCGGCCGGCAGGACGCCTGTCAGCCCAAGCGCGAGCTTGGCCCCGCCGACGCCGCCCGCCAGCGCCAGTATCTTCCGTTTTCCTTCGCCCATATCGGACCTTATCGCACGGTGGGTTGCGGAGCCTCTGCAAAACGATTGAACCCGGCGTCCGCGGCCTCTAGGCTGCCATCAAATCTGTTATTGGGGAGGATGTCATGAAGCTCTTCGCTATCATGAGTGTGGCCTTGTGTTCTGTAGGCTTGGCGGCCGGATCGCCGGCATTGGCAGATGCCAAGGTGTGCGACAAGCCCCAGCAGATGGATGGCTTCAAGACCTGCGCCGACATCGCCAAGGCCAAGGCCGAGGGCGCCTTCACGCTCTACTCGACCGATCCCGAGCAGGGTCAGGTCAAGCTGCTGGCCGCCTTCAACAAGGTGTTCCCCGAGATCAAGACGTCCTACGTCCGCCTGCAGGCCGGCGCGCTCTACGCCAAGGTGCTCTCCGAGCGCCAGGCCAATTCGTACCTGGTCGACGTCATCCAGATCTCCGACATGGGCATGATCCTGGACTTCACCCGCAAGGGCGGCTTCCGCCAGTATGTCTCGCCCGAGATGGCGCACTTTCCCAAGGAGGCCAAGAGCCAGCCCGAGGGCTTCTGGACCTGGGGGTCGGTCATCATGGGGGGCATCGCCTACAACCCCAACAACGTCTCGGCCGCCGAAGCGCCCAAGAAGTGGGAAGACCTGCTCGATCCCAAGTGGAAGGATGCCATCAACGTCAAGGTCTCCAACTCGGGGCTCCAGCACGGCGTGTGGTACATGCTGAAGCCGATCCTCGGCATGGAGTACTTCAAGAAATTCGGCGAGCAGAAGCCGCGCGCCTTCGACTCCTATGTCCAGCAGTACGGCCGACTGGTCGACGGCCAGGACAAGATCATCATGGGTGCGCAATACTCGGGCTACATCGAGTTCAAGGCCAAGGGTGCGCCGCTCGCGTTCGTGTTCCCGGAGACCGGCGTGCCGGCGGTGCCCGAGACCTACGGCATCGTCGACAAGGCGCCGCATCCCAACGCCGCCGAGCTCTTCATGGACTGGTTCCTCTCGCCGCCGGGCCAGAAGGCGCTGGCCGAAGCGCTGCTCCTCCATTCGCCGCGCAAGGACGTGGCGCCGCCGGGCGGCGCCGACACCGTGCCGCTCGACAAGATGAAGCTCCTGTCGCCCGCCGACTGGAACGAGTTCGAGAAGGATCGTCCGTCCTTTGCCAGGGAATGGAACCGCATCGTCGGCGCCGGACGCTAGGCATTGGCTGACGGCCTGACGGGCATTCTTCGCCCGCGCATCAACGGGCAGGTCCTGACGACGCTGGCGGTCCTCGTGATCGTTGGCTTCCTGGTCCTGCTGCCGCTGGTCTTCCTGGTCGAGGAGTCGCTTAACGTCGGCGAT
>CANIRG010000465.1 GCA_947469635.1 Rhodospirillales bacterium
CGGTTGCGGTCGACGATGGTCTGGGTCGACACGCCATAACGCTGGGCGATGCTGTCGACCGTGTCCCGGTCCTTGACGACATAGACCGCCGCGGCGCCGGGACCGGCGCCGGAGCCTGGATATTCGATCGTGCCCTGGCGTGCGCCATAAAGGACACCATCCACCGAGGAGCAAGCGCCGAGCGCAGTCGACATCGCCGCCGTCATGACCAGCGTACGCCACCGACCGGCCCATCGCGAGGGGTAGCGAGGGGCTCTTTTCATAAGCCCAGTTTACTGCATCCCAATTCCGGCGGGAATCGGGTTGCTATTGTATCATTACTGTATCAACGGGCCTTTCAGCCCTCGCCCAGCACCGGCAAGGCGCCGGCGACCAGGGGCACGAAACGCACCGGCATCAGCGTGTCGCGCTGCAACCCGCTCTCGCTCTTGACGATTCGTTCGACCACCTGGGCGGTGGGATCGCGGCCGACCGGGACGATCAGGATGCCGCCCACGGCGAGCTGGTCTATCAGCGCCTGCGGCCGCTCCTCGGCGGCGGCGGTGACGATGATGCGGTCGAACGGCGCCTGGCCGGGCCAGCCCTTGCTGCCGTCGCCGACGTCGAACACGACGTTGTAGATGCCGAGCTCGATCAGCAGCCGTTCGGCTTCCTTGGACAAGGGCTTGAAGCGCTCGACGCTGTAGACGCGGCGCGCCAGCCTCGCGAGCACGGCGGCCTGGTAGCCCGAGCCGGTGCCGATCTCGAGCACCTTCATGCGCGGTCCGACATGCAGCGCCTCGGTCATGGCCGCCACCACCAGCGGCTGGCTGATGGTCTGGCCGAAGGCGATGGGCAGCGCGGTGTTCTCCCAGGCGCGCTCGGCGAAGGCCGGCGTCACGAAGCGTTCGCGGTCGACGGAGCCGAGAGCGGCCAGCACGCCGTCGTCCGCGATGCCCGACTGGCGCAGCTCGGCGAGGAGGCGCTGCATGGCGGGAACATTCATCGCGCCCGCAGCCCGCCTCAGGCCGTCTCGAACTGCGCGCTGAGCTTGCGGCGCGTCGCCTCATGGGTGAGGTCGAGGTGCAGCGGCGTCACCGACACATAGCCGTTGCGGATGGCCGCGAGGTCGCTCTCGTCGTCGAACTCGTGCTCGCCCGGCGCGTAGGCGATCCAGTAGTAGCTGCCGCCGCGCGGGTCCTGCCGCTCGACGATGTAGCTGCCGAAGCCGCGCACGCCCTGGCGCGTCACCTTGATGCCCTTGACGGAGCCCGCCACGACGTCGGGGAAATTGACGTTGATGAAGACGTTGCGCGGCCAGCCGGTCTCCAGCACGCGGCGCGCGACGTCGGCGCCGTAGTGCGTCGCCGTCCCCCACTTCACCGGATGGTCGTGGGCATAGGCCTGGCTGAAGGCGATCGAGGGAATGCCGAGCAGGCAACCCTCCATGGCGCCGGCGATGGTGCCGGAATAGGTCACGTCGTCGGCGATGTTGGT
This sequence comes from Rhodospirillales bacterium, assembly GCA_947469635.1. Classification (GTDB taxonomy): domain Bacteria; phylum Pseudomonadota; class Alphaproteobacteria; order Reyranellales; family Reyranellaceae; genus Reyranella. The sequence continues at coordinate 1,477 of CANIRG010000465.1, forward strand.
GCCGCGGTTGACGCCCGACAGCACGATGTCGGGCTTGCGGGCCTTCATCAGGTGCTTGACCGCGAACAGCACGCAGTCGGTCGGCGTGCCCTCGACGGCGAACTTGGTCTCGCTGACCTCGCGCGCGCGCAGCGGGCGCGTGATCGACAGCGAGTGGCCGGCGCCGCTCTGGTTGAACTCGGGCGCCACGACCCAGACGTCGCTGGAGAGCTGGTTCGCGATCTCGATCAGCGCCTCCAGGCCCGGGGCATGGATGCCGTCGTCATTGGTGACGAGAATGCGCGCCTTGGCGAGGTCGGATGGCTTCATTTGTGCGCGGCCGGGCCGGGAATGACCGCGAGCCCGCCCATGTAGGGCCGCAGCGCCTCCGGCACCGTCACCGACCCGTCCTCGTTCTGGTAATTCTCGAGGATGGCGATCAGCGTGCGGCCGACGGCCAGCGCCGAGCCGTTCAGCGTGTGCACGAAGCGCGTTCCCTTGCCTTCCTTGGGTCTGTAGCGCGCCGCCATGCGGCGGGCCTGGAACTCGCCGCAGTTGGAGCAGCTCGAGATCTCGCGATAGGCGTTCTGGCCGGGCAGCCAGACCTCGATGTCGAAGGTCTTGCGCGCGGCCGGTCCCATGTCGCCCCCGCACAGCACGATGGTGCGGAACGGCAGGCCGAGATTCCTGAGAACTTCCTCGGCGCGGCCGGTCATGCGCTCGTGCTCGGCCGCGGACTGCTCGGGCGTGGCGATGCTCACCAGCTCGACCTTGGGGAACTGGTGCTGGCGGATCATGCCGCGCGTGTCCTTGCCGGCCGCGCCCGCCTCGGAGCGGAAGCAGGGCGTGAAGGCGGTGAAGCGCAGCGGCAGGTCCTTCTCCTCCAGCACCGACTCGCGCACCAGGTTGGTGAGCGGCAGCTCGGCGGTCGGGATCAGCCAATAGCCGTTGTCGGTGTGAAACATGTCCTCGGCGAAGCGTGGCAGCTGGCCGACGCCATAGGCGGCATCGTCGCGCACCAGCAACGGCGGGTTGATCTCGGTGTAGCCGCCCTCCTCGCTGGTATGGAGGTCCAGCATGAGCTGGGCGATGGCGCGTTCCATCCGCGCCAGGTGCTTGCGCAGCACCACGAAGCGCGAGCCCGAAATCTTGGCTGCCGTGGCGAAATCCATCTCGCCCGTGGCCTCGCCCAAAGCCACATGGTCCTTGGGCGTGAAGCTGAAGTTGCGCTGGCTGCCGACGCGGCGGATCTCGACGTTGCCGGTCTCGTCGGTACCCTCGGGCACCTCGTCGAACGGCAGGTTGGGCAGCACCTCGAGGCGGCGCACCAGCTCGGCGTCGAGCTCGGCCGCCAGGGCCTCGCCCTTCTTGAGGTTCTCCTCCAGCGCCGCGACCTCGGCCATCAGCGCCTCGGCAGGCTCGCCCTTGCCCTTGGCCATGCCGATCTGGCGGGACAACGCCTTGCGCTTGGCCTGCGCGCCCTCGCTCTCGGAAATGGCGGCGCGGCGGCGCTTGTCGATCTCCAGCAGCTCGGCGGCAAGCGGCACCAGGTTGCGCTTCTTCAGGCCGGCATCGAAGGCGGCGGGATCTTCCCGGATGAATCGAATGTCATGCATGGCTAGCTGCCGCCCGATTCCTCGGCCTTCTTCTCTTCCTCCTCGAGCTTCTTCTCCTCGGCCGCCCGATTCCGCTCGATCCAGACACCGATCAGGATGCTGACCTCGTAGAAGATGAGCAACGGCACGGCGAGCGCGATCTGGCTCACCACGTCGGGCGGCGTCAGGACCGCGGCCACGATGAAGGCCACGACGATGGCGTAGCGGCGCTTGGAGCGCAGCCCCGCGCTGCTCACGATCCCGACCCGCAGCAGCAGGGTCAGCAGCACCGGCACCTCGAAGGCGAAGCCGAAGGCGAACACGAGCTGCAGCACGCGTTCGAGATAGTCCGAGGAGCGCAGCGTCTTCTCGATGTCCGCAGGCACGTACTGCGAGAGCATCAGGTTGATCACGTACGGCATCACCACGTAGTACATGACCGCGCAGCCGGCATAGAACATGAACGGCGTGGCGAACAGGAACGGCAGGAACGCCTTGCGTTCGTGGCGATAGAGGCCGGGCGCCACGAACAGCCAGATCTGGATCGCGATCAGCGGGAAGCCGACGATCAGCGAGACGAAGGCCGAGAGCTTCACCGTGACGAAGAAGAACTCGAAGATATCGAGGACGATGACCTTGTAACCGTCGGCGCGCGCCGGCTGGATCAGGAACTCGAAGATCGGCTTGGCGAAATAGAAGGTGATGAAGAAGACGGCGAAAAACGCCAGCAGGGCGTAGATCAGCCGCTTGCGCAGCTCGATCAGGTGATCGAGCAGCGGCATGGGCTTGTCGTCTTCGGGACCGTCGTGCGCCTGGGTCAAGATTCTATCTGCGGCATAAGTGGCGCGTTATGCCGCCCTTTGGCCTTCAATTCAAAGCGCTAATTGGCGCCTATCCGACAGCAGCCTTGGCGGGCTTGTCGTCCGTCGGTGCGATAACCGGGGCGGGCAACGGCTCGGGTGGCGGTTCTGCGGGGATTTGCACCGCTTGAGCGGTCTCCGCGACGGCTTGCGGGGTCTCTGCAGCGACCTGTGGGATCTCTGCAACGGCCTGTGGCGTTTCCGCGCCGACCTGCGGCGCCGACTCGGGCTCGACCAGCGGATTGTCGAAGCTGCTCTTGGCCTCGGCGAAGGCCTTCTCGCCCTCGGTCATGCCTTCCTGCAGATGGCTCTTGATCTGCTGGGTCGGGTCGAGCGACTTGAGGTCGAGACCCTGGGTCCCGTCGACGAGCTGCTTCTTCACCTCGTCGAGGTCGGACTGACGGACCATCTCGTCGACATGGCCACGGAACTCCGACGCCATGCCGCGCATCTTGGCCATCCACTTGCCCCAGCTGCGCAAGAGATTGGGCAGCTCCTTGGGGCCAATGACGACCAACGCCACGACGGCGATGACCATCAGTTCGGGACTGTCTATGCCAAACATGAACGTTCAAGCCGACCGTTGAAGACCGTCACACCTTGGCGGCGGTGTCTTGGTGGACCGTACCGCCCGGCGGGGTCGTGGTCGCCTGAGCCGAGATCGGCTTGGCGGCATCGCCCGGCTGCTGGCCGGCGGTTGTCGGCGGCGTCTCTTCCTGGCCACCGACGCCCTTCTTGAAGGCCTGCAGGCCCTTGCCGAAGTCGCCCATGAGCTGGGAAATCTTGCCGCGACCGCCGAACAGCAGCAGCACGACGGCCAGCACGATCAGCCAGTGCCATACGCTGAAGCTACCCATGTGAAAATGCTCCCAAAAACGATTGCGATCGCGTCTGCC
>CANIRG010000466.1 GCA_947469635.1 Rhodospirillales bacterium
CTACGGCACCACCTGGAAGGAGCTCATCCAGGAGGAGTTCGGCGACGGCATCATGAGCGCCATCGACTTCGACATGACCATGGAGCGCCAGGCCGACCAGAAGGGCGACCGCGTCAAGATCGCCATGTCCGGCAAGTTCCTCGGCTACAAGAGCTACTAGGGATTCACGAGGCGAACGATCGTGGCGGTCTTACCCTCGTCTTCGAGGACGAGCGCCACGATCTCCGGGCCGTGCGAGACGGCATCGAGATACAGGCCCTGCGGCGTCTGCCAGACGACGCCGCCGTCGCGATCGAGGCGGATGAGCAGTGACGGGAAGTCGGCGCGTTGCGACTGCTCTTGCAGGACGACGCCGGTGCCGTCGCTCACCACCTGCACGATCCACCAGTCGGCGGGCGACGCCCACGGCATCTCCTTGAGAAGCCTGCCCTCGGGGGAGAAGATCAGCAGGCGGTTCGGCTCCTCGTATTTCACCACGACGATGCGGCCGTCCGACGTGAAGGCCGCCTGGTGCGATTCGCTCTTCTCCAGCAGGACGGTGCGGCTCTGCCGTGCGCCGGTCGCGGAATGGCGCAGCAGGACCATGTCGCTGATCTCGCCCCTCAAGTCGCGGGAGACCATCCGGAAGCCGCCGTCGGGCGTCGGCGCCAAGGCATCGACGGTCGACAGGAAGAAGGTCTTCGCCGTCTGCTCGGCCAGCCGCAGGCCGTTGGGGGTGAACTTGCCCCACCACCAGTTGCTCGGCCCGAGACCGTAGTTGCCGCCCACCACCACGTTGCCGTCGGACGTCGACACCATCTTGTTGAACTGGAAATGGAAGGTGGGGTTGCGGTCGGGCGCCGGCACGTCGTGCGGCGGATGGATCGGCGCGCGATGCAGGACCTTGCCGTCGGCCGAGAGCCGCAGCAGCGCGCCGTGGCCCGGCCTGCCCGCGAAGTTGGGGTCCGGCGTGGCGACCAGCAGCTCGCCCGACGGCAGGCGCAGGAGCTGCGCCTCGGCCAGCGAGAAATGCTCCGCGCTGAAGCTCGCGATCGTGCGCCGGCCGGTCGTCTTGCCGGCGCGGTCGAAGCTCACGAGCTCGACCAGCGTCGGCGGCCCACCTGCGGTGCCGATGCTCGCCATCAGGACGTGACCCGATCCGTCCGGCGCCAGTGCCAGCCTGGCGTGGGGGTCGATCTTGCGGTCCGGGGCGGCCGCGATGCTCTCACGGCTGGCGACACGCGGCTCGGGCCTCGGCGCGGTCTGGGCCTGGACGGCAGGCGCCGCGACGCAAAGCGCCACGGCGGCGAGGAGCAAGCGGCGGGGGCTGGGGTGCATGCCGAACTATGCCATACTCTCGCCCTGCCATTTGGGGGTTCATATGAAGATCACGCGACGTTCGACGCTGGCTGGCCTAACCGCCGGCACGGCCCTGCTGTCGCTGCCGTTCGCGGCCCGCGCCGGCACGCTCGAGGAGACGAAGAAGCGCGGCACGTTCCGCGTCGGCGTCACGCAGGCACCGCCGTGGTTCTCCAAGGATCCGAAGACCGGTGAATGGACGTCGGGCCTGGGCATCTCCATGGGCAAGGCGATGGCCGAGAAGCTCGGCGTCAAGATGGAGACGGTCGAGGTGAGCTGGGGCAATGCGATCGCGGCGCTGCAGTCCGACAAGATCGACATCATGTTCACCCTCGACGCCACGGCCGAGCGCAAGCAGGCCGTCGATTTCCCCGAGGCGCCGCTCCTCTGGTACTCGCTCGCCATCCTGGCGCGCGACGATCTTGCGGTCACGGCGTGGGAAGACCTCAACAAGCCGGCGGTGCGCATCGCCGTGCCGCAGGCTTCGTCGATGGACCGCTTCGTGAGCGAGCACGCGGCCAAGGCCGACATCCAGCGCTATCCCGACAATGCCGCCGCGATCGCGGCCTTCCAGTCGGCTCGCGCCGATGCCGTGTGCCTGTTCCATCCGCCGCTGCTGGCCGCGCGTCAGCGGCTGGGCAAGGGCAAGATCGTGGTCCCGACGCCGGCGCAGTCGCAGGCCTCGAGCACGGCGCTGCGCAAGGGCGATACCGAGTTCGTCGCCTGGGTCGATGCCCGCCTCGCCGAATACTACAAGAGCGGCCAGACGCAGAAATGGTACGAGGCGGCGCTCACCGACTTCGGCCTCGACCCCAAGCTCGCCCCGCCGATCATGAAGGAAATGATCAAGTAGCCCTCCTCATGCTCTCCCGGACCGCGGGCCTCCAGGCCCGCCTCGAGCTCATGAGCGGAGCTGGATCTCCGCGGTCCGCAAGACCATGACCTACCAGTGGGACTTCACGCCGGTCCTCGCCAACTCCGGTCTGTTGGCGCAAGGCCTCGTCAACACGCTCAAGGTCACCGGCACGGCGCTCGTCTGCGGCGTCGTGCTGGGACTGGCGCTCGCGCTGCTGCGTCTGTCGCCGCGCTCGTACCTCTCCTGGCCGGCCGGCTTCGTCATCGAGGTGTTCCGCACCACGCCGCCGCTGGTGCAGCTCTTCTGGTTCTACTTCGCCCTGCCGCTGCTGGCCGGCATCGAGATGACGCCCTTCATGGCGGCCGCCGTCACCTTCTCGATCCAGTCGGCGGCCTTCTTCGCCGAGGTCTTTCGCGGCGGCATCGTGTCGATCGAGCGCGGCCAGTGGGACGGCGCGCGCGCCATCGGCATGACGCAGGCCCAGGCGCTGCGCCGCATCGTGCTGCCGCAAGCCGTCAAGCGCATGATCCCTGCCTTCATGGAGCGCGCCATCGAGCTCATGAAGACCACGACGCTGGTGGCCACCATCTCCTATGCCGACCTGCTCTACGCCGCCAACGAGATCTCGCAGAAGACCTTCAGGCCGCTCGAGACCTTCACGGTTGCAGCCCTCATCTACTTCGTGGTGATCACGGCCTTCAGCCTCGCCGCGCGCCAGCTCGAGCGGCGGCTGTCCGTCAGCGGCGAATCGACGGTGCGCTGATGCACAAGTGGGACTTCGCCTCGGTCTTCGCCAACACCGACGCCCTCCTCGCGGGCGCCGCCGGCACGCTGCGCATCTTCGCGCTCTGCCTCGTGCTGGGCCTCAGCCTCGGTCTGATCGTCGGCCTCGGCCGCACCTCGCGCAGCCGCTGGCTCTACTGGCCGGCGTCGGCCTTCGTGGAGTTCTTCCGCAACACGCCGGTGCTGGTGCAGATCCTGTGGTTCTACTTCGCCCTGCCGATGCTGCTGCCGTTCCAGATCGGCCCGCTGGCGGCGGCGGCGCTCGGCATCTCGCTCAACTCGGCGGCCTTCTCGGCCGAGATCTTCCGCGGCGGCATCCAGTCGATCGATCCGGGGCAGTGGGACGGCGCGCGGGCCATCGGCATGGGGTGGGGCCAGGCGATGCGTCGCATCATCCTGCCCCAGGCGCTGAAGCGCATGACACCCGCGCTCACCAACCGCGCCATCGAGATCTTCAAGATGTCGACGCTGGCCTCGGCCGTGGCCTATGTCGAGCTGCTGCAGCAGGGCAAGCTGATCGCCTCGCTCAACTTCAATCCCATCGAGGCCTATACCGCCATCGCCGTGATCTTCTTTGTCTTCCTCTGGCCGCTGGTGCAGATGACCTACTTCCTCGAACGGCGCCTCAAGAGGGACGAGTGAGCATCCTCGGCGTCTCCGGCCTCACCAAGCGCTTTGGCCAGGCCGATGTGCTGCGCGGCCTCGACCTCGAGGTGGCGCCGGGCGAGCGCATCGCCATCCTGGGCGCCTCGGGCTCGGGCAAGTCGACGCTGCTGCGCTGCCTCAACTTCATGGAGATGCCGGACTCAGGCACCGTGACGCTCGACGGCAAAATAGTCGGCCGCCGCGAAAGCGAGCTGATCCAGGTGCGCCAGCGCATCGGCATGGTGTTCCAGCAGTTCAACCTCTTCCCCCACATGACGGCGATCGGCAATGTCATGGAAGGCCTGCGCACCGTGCGCCGCTTCCCCAAGGCCGAGGCGCAGGCCCGCGCCGAGAAGGAGCTGGCGCGGGTCGGCCTCGCCGACAAGGCCGCGAGCTATCCCGCCCATCTCTCCGGTGGCCAGAAGCAGCGCGTCGCCATCGCCCGCGCGCTCGCGATGGAGCCGGAGCTGATGCTGTTCGACGAGCCGACCTCGGCCCTCGATCCCGAGCTGGTCGGCGAGGTGCTGGGCGTCATCCGCACCCTGGCCGACGAGGGCCGGACCATGTTGCTGGTGACGCACGAGCTGGGCTTCGCCTATCACGTGGCGACGCGCGTGATCTTCCTCGCCGACGGCGTCATCCACGAGGAGGGCACGCCGGATCAGGTGCTGGTCCACCCGACGAAGGAGCGCACGCGCGCCTTCCTGGCGAGCCACAAGGAATACAGCCTTCAAGGATGAAACGATGACAACGAACACTCAGGGCTCGGCGCAAGGCTACGTGGCCGACACGCGCAACGACAAGGTGCTGGTCTATGTGAACGGCGCCTTCGTGCCGCGCAACGAGGCCATGGTGTCGGTGTTCGACTCGGGCTTTGCGCTCGGCGACGGCATCTGGGAAGGGCTGCGGCTGGTGAAGGGCCGGCTGATCAGCCTCGACGCCCACATGGACCGGCTGTTCGAGGGCGCGCGCTCGATCGCGCTCGACATCGGCCTCACGCGCGAGGGCGTGGTGAAGGCGGTGCGGGACACGCTCGACAGGAACGGCATGACCGACGGCGCGCACATCCGCCTGATGATCACGCGCGGCCTCAAGTCGACGCCCAACCAGGACCCGCGCTTCGTGATCGGCCCCGCCACGATCGTGATCGTGGCCGAGTACAAGAAGCCCAA
>CANIRG010000467.1 GCA_947469635.1 Rhodospirillales bacterium
CGGGTCGCCGACCGCGGCCTGCGCGAGGGCGTGCTGATGGACCTGATGCGCCAGGCCGATCGCGAAGCCGATCCTCTGCGCCGGTTCGACGGCTAGCCATCATGGCCCCCAAGGACAAAGGCAGCCGGCCGCCCAGCAGCATGCCGACAGGCCGACGCGCCACGGTGCGCGTCAAGACGGCCCGCGGCCGGACCGTGTCGCAGCAGCGCTGGCTGCAGCGCCAGCTCAACGACCCCTATGTCGCCGAGGCGCGCAAGCGCGGCTATCGCTCGCGCGCCGCCTTCAAGCTGCTGCAGCTCGATGACCAGTTCCACTTTCTCAAGCCTGGTGCGCGCGTGGTCGATCTCGGCGCGGCGCCCGGTGGCTGGAGCCAGGTCTCGGTCGAGCGCGTGAAGCCCGGCCCGAACGGCGGCAAGGTGATCGGCATCGATATCACCGCCATCGAGCCGATCGCCAGCGCGACCCTGCTCGAGAAGGATTTCTACGACGAAGACGCGCCGGACATGCTGAAGGCGCTGCTCGGCGGGCCGGCCGACGTCGTGCTGAGCGACATGGCAGCCCCCGCGACCGGTGACCCCCAGGTCGACCATCTCCGCATCATGGGGCTGGCCGAGACGGCGCACGATTTCGCCCGCCAGGTGCTTAAGCCGGGCGGCACTTTCGTTGCCAAGGTGCTGCGCGGCGGCACCGAACGGGACCTGCTCGACCGGCTGAAACGTGACTTCACCAAGGTGCGCCACGTCAAGCCGGAGGCCAGCCGCGCCGACTCGGCCGAGATGTATGTCGTCGGGATAGGCTTTCGCGGCCAGCCGACTTCAGTATAAGAGCGCGCAAGGCGTGGGATCTTAGAGGGTAGCGGTGCGAAATTTCCTGGGAAACGTGCTCCTGACGCTGGTGTCGGTATTGGTCTGCGCGGGCCTGGCCGAGATCATCGTTCGTGTCATCGATGGCCAGTCCCCGGTGCGGCTCGTGCTGCCGGAGAACGCCGGCAACGTCGGCGTCGATACGACGGCCGGCCATATCGACCGGATGCCGCGCGCCGCCGGCGTCGAGCGCGAATGGTTCTTCAGCGATCCGCCGCCCTTGCCCAACCGCACGCCCGCGCCCAAGGAATGGGTCGATCTCGAAGCGCAGATTCCGCTGCAGCCGACGTTCGCCGCGGGAGAGCCCTTCATCCCCCGGGACATCTTCAAGGTGTGGAACTCGGCCTTCGTCGGCGATCCCTGCAAGCACAGCTACATCAAGAGCGCGCCGGGCAAGCTCTATGTCTACGATCCGCCCGACGGGCAGGCGCGCCCGACCTTTCGCTTCATGCCCAGCACGACCCTGCCTGACGGGCTGGTCACCAACGCCTTCGGATTTCGCGGCCGCCCGGTGCCGTTCGCGCGCTCGCCCAAGACCATCCGCATCGTCTTCGTCGGCGCCTCGACCGTGGCCGAGATTCACGAGTTTCCCTTCTCCGGTCCCGAGCACATCGAGAACTGGCTCAATCACTGGGCGGCAGCACGCAAGCTCGACGTCCGGTTCGAGGTGCTGAACGCGGGCCGAGAGAGCGTCCATTCGATGGATATCGCGGCCATCGTGCGCAACGAGGTGGCGCCGCTGCGGCCCGACCTCGTCGTCTACTACGAAGGCGGCAACCAGTTGAACCTGGCCACGGTCGTGAAGGAAGTGCCCAAGGGCGAGCCCTTGCCTGCCGGCGGGTTGGCGCGCTGGCTGCGCCAGGCCGCTGCCTACTCGGCCCTGGCACGTCGCGCCGAGGGCCTGATGGTGGGCAGCGAATGGCCCAAGCCCGACTACGAGATCGTCTGGCCGAAGGGCCTGGACGAACAAGATCCCGACATCACGCGGCCGGACCTGCCGGTCAACCTCAGCATCATCATCCGCAACCTCGACGCCATCCGCGCCGACCTCGCCAAGGTCAACGGGGAGCTGTCGGTGGCTTCGTTCCACTGGCTGGTCAAGGACGGGATGGTGCTGAACTCGGTGCAGCACAAGCCGATCCTGGAGACGCTGAACATCCGCTACTTCCCCTATCGCTATCGCGACCTGGAGCGGCTGACGGCCTTCGAGAACCGCGTGTTCGCCAAGTACAACGCCGTGCACGGCCTGCCGTTCATCGATGTCGCGCGGTATATGCCATACGATCCGAACCTGTTCAGCGACGCCATCCACAACACGCCGGCGGGCATCCGGCTGCGCGCCTGGATTCAGCTGCAGCAGCTGGTGCCGATCATCGAGAAGAAGCTGGCGAGCGGGGCATGGCCCCAGGACGTGCCGACGATGGGCGATCCGCCGCCGATCTTCAGCACACCGCCGCGTCTCATCACATTCAACTGCAAGGCACCATAGCCGAGCGCCTCAGCAGCCCTTGGTCTGCTTGGCGCACAGCTGATCGAGGAGCGGCAGGATCTCCTTGACCATCCCTGGGGTGAAGGCGGTGTTCGCCTTGGCGTTGGGGTGAGGATCGGGGACCGTCACCCACAGGCTCGACGGCTCCAGGTTCTCCACGGTCGGCAGCAGGTCGACGAAACGCAGGCCCTGATCTTCCACGACCTTGCGGACCTTCGCCGTGACGTCCGCGAAGGGATAGGGCTTCAGCTCGCGCAGCTCGGGAAGGTGGAACACGATCAGCGGCGTGCCCAGCTGGCGGCTGATCTCGCCGAAGCCGGCGAGCGCCTTCTGGGTATTCTGCCAGCCCGCCGCGTCGGGTTCGTACAGGTCGCGATAATATTTCTTCCATTCCGGCCGCGAGCCGAACTGGCGAATGACCGAATCGAGCCGGTAGCGGAACACGATCCAGGCGACCGAATGCAGGTCGAGCCAGCTCTCCTGCGTGTAGGTCGGGACCGGCTCGCCATCGTTGATGAAATAGGTCAGCACGATGATGTCGGGCTTCATGCGCATGCCGTAGTCGCGGAACGACGCCAGCTCCTGCACGGTGTTGTAGTTGCCGACGCCGAGGTTGAAGCCGTCGACCTTGCGGCCCTTGCGCTGCAGGTCGGCGATCACCTGATGGGCGAACGTATCCTGTTCCGCCACACCCCAGCCGAAAGTGGTCGAATCGCCCACGAAGGCGATACGGGCGGTGCCTGCGGGGGCCGTCTCGGGTATTCCCGGGCCGCGGAAGCCGAAGGCATCGGTGCGCACGGGAACGCTCATCAGCTCGGCCTTGGCGTTGGGACGATGGCGATGGCCGAGATCGGGACGCGGATCGCGGGTCTTCACCTGGGTCGCGTACTTCCACATCTCGAGCTCGTACGAGTAGCCGTCGTCGATGAACATCCGTGCCATGCCTTCGAGCACGAGAGCCGAAACGGCGAGGACCACGACAAGCAGGACGATATTGCCGAGAATGCCACCCGATTTCGTGGGCCGCGATCTCTTCGGTTGTTCATTCACGAGCTGGCTCGACGTAAGGGAAAGGAAGCGGCGGCACCATACGCTGCGTGCGGCGGGTTTTCCAAGATGGCCAACTGCGGCGAAACGTGATCCGGCCCTGTGGACGGGGCCTGGCCAATTGCCTGTCGTAGCGCCCTTGTGTCGCGGCTATAGATTGCGCCAACGCAACGCTCAGGAGAGCTTCATGGCCATCGGCATGTATTCGGCATCGGTCCCCATCTATCAGCGTCAGCTCGGCGCCATCTCCAAGGTGCTGGAGAAGGCCTCGGCCTGGGCCACCGCCAAGAAGGTGGACGAAGCCGTGCTCGGCGCCACCCGCATGATTCCCGATATGCTGCCCTTCACCCGCCAGGTGCAGATCGCCTGCCGCTTCGCCGAGGAAAGTGCCGCGCGCCTGGCCGGCGTCGAGATCCCGAAGCCGCCGGAGAAAGCCGAGAAGACGATGGGCGAGCTGCGCGCGCGCATTGCCGCCGTGCTGTCCTATATCGGCAACTTCAAGGCCGAGCAGATCGACGGCAGCGAGGGCCGCGAGATCATCCTCACCATCGGTGGCAATCCGCTGAAGCTCACCGGCGAGCAGTATCTGCTCAACTTCGCACTGCCGAACTTCTATTTCCATTGCACCACGACCTACGCAATCTTGCGTCAGGCGGGCGTCGAGATCGGGAAACGGGATTTCCTCGGCGTCGCCTAGCAGGTCCTTTGCACAGGCGGCCCTTGGCTTCGCTGCGTGCATGTGTATAAAGGCTCGCCAACCAGCGGCCCCGTGATCGAGAGTTACGGGGCCACTGCTTTAATTGGAGGTTGGCATGCAGATCCAGGAAGCGCTTACGTTCGATGACGTGCTCCTGAAACCTGCGGCGTCTTCCGTGCTGCCCAACCAGACCGACGTCAAGACGCGGCTCACGCGGACGATCGAGCTCGGCATTCCGCTGATGTCGGCGGCGATGGACACGGTCACCGAGGCGCCCATGGCGATCGCCATGGCCCAGGCCGGAGGCATCGGCGTCATCCACAAGAACTTCGATCCCGAGGCGCAGGCCAACGAGGTCCGCAAGGTCAAGAAGTTCGAGAGCGGCATGGTGATCAATCCGGTCACCATCCATCCCGACCAGACGCTGGGCGATGCGCTGGGCCTGATGGCCGCGCACCAGATTTCCGGCATTCCCGTGGTCGAGCGCGGCAGCGGCAAGCTGGTCGGCATCCTGACCAACCGCGACGTCCGCTTCGCCACCGACAATGGCACGCCCGTCAGCGCGCTGATGACCCACGAGAGATTGGTCACGGTGCGTGAAGGCGTGAGCAAGGACGAGGCCCGCCGCCTGCTGCATCAGCGTCGCATCGAGAAGCTGATCGTGGTCGACGAGGC
>CANIRG010000468.1 GCA_947469635.1 Rhodospirillales bacterium
CGGTCGCAGACATGGCGCACCACCGCGAGATCGTGCGCGATGAACAGATAGGTCAGCCCCAGCCGTTCCTGCAGGTCGACCATCAGGTTGATGATCTGCGCCTGGATGTTGACGTCGAGCGCCGAGATCGGCTCGTCGGCAACCACGAAATCCGGGCCCACCGCCAAGGCGCGGGCGATGGAGATGCGCTGCCGCTGGCCGCCGGAGAATTCATAGGGATAACGCTGCACCGACTGGCGCGGCAGGCCGACCAGGTCGAGCAGCTCGGCCACCCGCGTGCGGGCCGCATCCGCATCCCCGGCGATGCCGTGCAGGATCAGCGGGCCGGCGAGGATCTCGCCGATCGTCATGCGCGGATTGAGCGACGCGTACGGATCCTGGAAGATCATCTGCATGCGTCGCCGCAGCGGACGGATCTCCGACTGGCTGGCATGGGTGATGTCGGTGCCGGCGAAGACGACCTTGCCGGCCGTCGGTTCGTGCAGCCGCGTGACCAGCCGCGCCAGTGTCGACTTTCCGCACCCCGATTCGCCCACCAATCCGACGGTTTCGCCGGCAAAGACCTGCAGGTCGACGCCATCGACGGCGCGCAGCACGCGCTGGCGCGCGAAGAAAGTCTCCTTCGCCAGCGGAAAATGCTTCTGCAGGCCCGAGACCTCGAGGATCGGCACCGCCGGCGTGGGATCGACGGGAGTGGCAACTCCCGCCCGGGCGCGTTCGGGCGTGTGCAGCGCGCCGCCCGCCTGCGTCACCCAGCACCGCGCGGCCCTCCTGGCGTCCACAGGGCCAGCTTCCACCGGCAGCAGGTCGGGATGCTCCGCGCATTTCTCGATGGCAAAGGGGCAGCGCGCGCGAAAGCGGCAGCCGGAGGGCCAGTTGCGCGGGTCGGGCGGCTGGCCCTCGATGGTGATCAGCCGGCGATCCTCGGTCTCGGCATCGATGCGCGGCGCGGCGTGCAACAGCGCCCAGGTGTAGGGATGGCGCGGATCGGTCAGAAGATCTTCGGGCGCACCTTCCTCGACCACTTCGCCCGCGTACATCACCAGCACGCGCGAGCAGATGTTGGCGATCACGCCGAGGTCGTGGCTGATCAGGATGACGGCGGTGCCGAGGTCGCGGTTCAGCCCGCGCAGCAGGTCGAGGATCTGCGCCTGGATCGTCACGTCGAGCGCGGTGGTCGGTTCGTCGGCGATGAGGAGCGATGGCTCGTTGGAGAAGCCCATGGCCAGCATCACGCGCTGGCGCATGCCACCGGAGAATTGGTGGGGAAACGAATTCACCGCGCTGTCGGCCGAGGCCACGCCCATGCGCCGCAGCAGGTCGATCGCGCGGCTGCGCGCGGCCTTCGGGGTGAAGCGGCCGTGCGCCGTCATCGCCTCGACGAGCTGTCGTGCGATGCGCAGGACCGGGTTCAGCGACGTCATGGGGTCCTGGAACACCATGGCGATCTCGCGGCCGCGCACGGCGCGAATTCCCTCGTCGTCGAGAAGCGCGAGGTCGCGGCCCTTGAACAGGATCGAGCCGCCGACGATCCGCGCCGGCTCGTCGAGCAGGCGCATGATCGACTTGGCGCAGACGCTCTTGCCGGAGCCGGATTCGCCCACGATGCCCAGCGTCTCGCCGGCATGCACGTCGAAGCTGACGCCGTCGACGGCGCGGACGGGACCGGAATCGGTCAGGAACCAGGTGCGCAGATCGCGCACCTGGAGCAAGGGTTCAGCTGCGGTTGGCATGCGGATCGAGCCAGTCGCGGAAACCGTCGCCCATGAAATTGAAGGCCATCACCACCGTCAGGATGGCCAGGCCCGGAAAGGTCGCCACCCACCATTGCTGCACCAGCTCACGCCCTTCGCCGACCATCGAGCCCCATTCCGGTGTCGGCGGCACCGTGCCCAGGCCGAGAAAGGACAGGCCGGCGAACACCAGGATGGCGTTGCCGAGGTCGAGCGTGACCAGCACGACGAGCGGTCCCACGGCATTGGGGATGATCTGGCGCAGCAGGATGTGGGCCGGGCCGAAGCCGACGGACTCCGCCGCCTCGACATATTCCATGGAGCGCTGCGAGATCACCAGGCTGCGGGAAAGCCGGGCGAATTTCGGCCACCACACCACCAGCATCGCGATGACGGTGTTGGTCGTGCCGATCCCGAGGGCGGCGGCGATCGCCATCGCCAGGATGATCGGCGGGAAGCAGAACACCAGGTCGGTCGCCCGCATCAGCCCTTCTTCCGCCCAGCCGCGCGCATAGGCCGCCGTGGCGCCGAGCAGCGTGCCGAACAGCGCGCCCACCAGCACCACCACCATGCCGACGGTGAGCGACACGCGGGCGCCGTAGATGACACGCGTCGCCACGTCGCGCCCCAGCGCGTCGGTGCCGAGCCAGTTGCTGGCGGACGGCGGCCGCAGGCGCGCCGCCACGTCGACGAAGTTCGGATCGTATGGGGTGAGCCATGGGGCGAAGATCGCAGCGATCACCCAGGCCAGGATGATCGCCGCGCCGAACGACGCGAGGCCATAGCGGCGCAGCCACCGGATGCGCGGAGAGACGATCGCCGGGAGAGCGATGTCGCTCATTTCTTCACCACGCGCGGATCGAGCAGGGCGTACGACATATCGACCAGGAAGTTCACCAGAACGAAGATCGTCGCGACGATGGCGGTGACCGCCATGATGGCCGGGAAGTCGACCGTTACCGCGCTTCGAAAGGTGTAGCGGCCGAGGCCGGGCCAGGAGAAGACCGTCTCGGTCATCACCGCGCCGGCCAGGAGGTTGGCGTAGGCGAGACCGCCCAGCGTCACCACCGGCAGCATTGCATTGGGCAAGGCATGGCCGACGACGATCAGCCGCCCGCGCAGGCCCTTGGCCTTCGCCACCCGCACATAATCCTGCGACAGCGCCTCGAGCATGGCGGCGCGCGTGGTGCGGGTGATCAGGCCGAGCGTCGCTGCGGCGAGCACGATGGACGGCAGCACCAGATGCGCCGCGGCATCATGGAACGTGTCCCAGTCGCCCTGCAGCGCGGTGTCGATCAGCAGCAATCCGGTGATGCGGGCCGGCGGAAACGATACGGCATCGAGCCGGCCCGGGCCCGGCGCCCAGTTCAGCCCGCCGTAGAAGACCGCGAGGAAAATGAAGGCGAGCCAGAAGGTCGGCGCCGAGACGCCGATCAGCGAGACCGCGCGGGCGACATGATCGATGACAGTGTCGCGCCGCACGGCCGCGAGCACGCCGAGCGGCAGGCCCACCACGAGGGAAAGGATGAAGGCGACGGTCGCGAGCTCGAGGGTGGCGGGAGCGTAGTCGACGATGTCCTGCCACACCGGCCGGCGCGAGGAGATCGATACGCCGAGATCGCCATGCACGAGCCGCTGGAGGAACAGCCAGTATTGCTCCCACAACGGCAGGTCGAGGCCCCACCGCCTGCGGAAATCCGCCACCTGCGCGGGGTCGGAGGCCGCCATGTCGCCGAGCGCCGTCAACACCGGATCGCCCGGCACGGTGTTGGCGATCAGGAAGATGACGAGGGTGGCCAGCAGCACCATGACCAGCGAGAGCGCCAGGCGCGAGACGACATAACGAATCATGCGGCTTTACCCACGCTCGCCCGACTCAACCCTCATCAGCCGGGCTTGGCTTCGCCCAGCTCGGCCATCCAGCCTGCCGCCGTCAGTTTCAGGCCGGCCACGCTCTTGCGCACCGCCACCTGATAGACCGGCTGGATCATCACGAAGTGATGCGCGGCATCGACCATCGCCTGCTGGTATTGCTTGTAGAGCGCGGCGCCCTTCACCAGATCGCGTTCCGCGCCGGCGTCGGCCACCAGCTTGCGGACCTCATCCGGCACCTTCCAATGCACGCGGCCAGCCACGCGGTTGATCGTGGCGGCGCTCCACAGCCAGTTCTCCGGCGCGGGCGGGTTCCAGAAGGTCAGCGCAGCCTCGAGCTTGCCGCCGAGATACAGGGTCCGCATGTTGACCTGGTCCTGCGGCGTCAGCTCGGCGCGGATGCCGACACGTGCGAGGTCAGCCTGCAGCTTCTGCGCCAGGTTCTGGTAGCCGACGCCGGCGATCGCGGCGTTGCCATAGGAAAGCTGGAACTTGAACCCGTCCGGCAGGCCGGCCTGGGCCAGCAGCTGCTTGGACTTCGCGAGGTCCTCGCGGAAGCCGATCTCCTTGGTCAGCGCCTCGGTCGAGCCGTTGACGCCGACGGGCAGGAAGCTCACGGGGCGGACGGCGTTGCCGCCGATCAGGTTCTTGATGATGCCGTCATAGTCGATGGCGTAGCCGATGGCCTGGCGCGCGAACTTGTTCTGGAGCGCGGGGTTGGTCGGCGCCTCGACCACGGCCATATAGATGAAGTCGAGGCTGGTCATGCCGGCGATGGTGATGTTGGGATCGTTCTTCAGCGTGGCGATCTGTTCCGGAATGAGATTGAACGCCACATCGACGTCGCCGCGCTGGATGGCCAGGAGCTGCGCCGCGCTCTCGCTCATGTGGCGGATCAGGACGCGCTCATAGCCGGGCGTTCCCCGCCAGTAATGCGAGTTCTTCACCATCTGGATCTGCTGGTTGCGCTGCCAGCCGGTCAGCCGGTACGGGCCGGTGCCGGCGGAATTCTCGTTCAGCCACTCGGTGGCCTTGTCCTTCTCCTTGGCGTCCGGCGCATCGGTGCCGCCATGGGCGATCACCACTTCCTTCTCCAGCACGCCGAAGGCCGGGGTGGCGATGATGGTCATCAAGGGCAGCTTCGGGTCCTTCAGCAC
>CANIRG010000469.1 GCA_947469635.1 Rhodospirillales bacterium
CGCCAGAGGCTTCACATCGTCAGAATGCCAATCGAGCTTCTCTGGACCCATGCGAGCTTGAATCAGCTCGCTTGGGAAAACTCAACCCGCTACGCCAGAGTCACACCGCCGCAGGGGGTGAGTAGTTACCGGAATTCCCGTTGCGCGGGTGATTTTTGTCACGAAAATGCCGGTCGGACCGCTTGCACTAAAATGGTTTCACCCTTAAGCGATACTTTCGGTGGGGCATTTCGATAACATTACCGGTAGGACGATGAAGCAACTGAGCACGATGACTTTCGAGCAGCTGATCGCGATGAAGGCCAGGATCGAGGCCGCCATTGCGACCAGGGTGGACCAGGAGCGCAAGCGTCTCACGGCCGACCTCGAGCGGCTCGACACGATGGCCGACGGCAAGCCCCGCCGTGGCCGTCCGCGTGCCAACGGAGCCAACAAGGGCCGGGTCCTGGCGCCGAAGTATCGCAATCCCGCCAATCCCAAGGAGACCTGGGCCGGCCGTGGCCTGAAGCCGCGCTGGCTGTCCGCCGCGCTGAAGGGCGGCAAGAAGACGCTGGCCGATTTCAGCGTCGAGAAGAAGCCCGCGAGCACCTGAGCGCGCCGGGACAGAGCGCTACGGCCGCGGGTTGACGATTTCCTTGGTGTCGAAAAGGAACAACCTGCGGCAATTCTCCGGTGGCAGGTTGGGCGGCTGGGAGAGACCTTTCGGGCCCTGGACGACGATATCGTAGTTGTCCGGCTCGGTCGGGGAGAGGCTCACGTAGCATAGGGTTTCGTAGATGCCGGCGCGATTTCGCCCGAGCTCGAACGTCGGGCCGACGATCTCGGGCAAGGCCACGCCCGCCGCGCGCAAATCCTCGTAAAGCCGGTCGATCTCGTCCTTCACGCGCATCACCGCGCCCGACGCCAGCTGGTCGGCGAGGCGGCCCTTGGCTTTCACCGACTGCATGTTCTTCTGCACGCGCTCCAGCAGATACTGCCTGGCCTGGGCCGCGGGTATCGCCAGCGCCTGCAACGGTATCGCCGCATCGGGCCAGCCCGTCGAATGGCGGCAGATGTTGGCGACCTGCTGCGCGAGGTCGATCGACGGACGCTTGAGCCCGAGCGGGCAGACATGGAACGACAGGAACTGCTCGATCGTCTCGATATACTGAAAATCCTCGACCGGCCGTCCCATGATGCTGGCGACGAAGTTGGGCTGCAGCCCCATCTCGCCGGCATACTTGATCAGCAGCGACGCGCCGCCGCGGGCATCGTTGAAGCCTTCGAGGCGGCTGGCGACGGGATCGGTCGCGGTGACCTCGCGCAGGCCGTTGCGGTTCAGCCAGAAATTATGGAACGCGACCTTGCCGCCGATCTCGATGTTGCATTCGTGGGCGTCGGGCGACGCGCCGTGATGCAGGTTGCCGCCGAGGAAGGCCAGCGCGCAGGCCGACAGGCAGATGTCGCTCTTGCGCACGACGGCGATCACGTTGTGCTTGCGCAGCAGCGTGCCGATCTTGAAGCCCTCGGTCAGGCTGCCGCCCAGGCTGCTGAGCTCGATTGTGGTGAAGGGCGCCTCGGGCCTGGCGCCTTGCGCGGCGATCCGCTCGAGGATGGCGCGCAGCCGGTCGGCATCGCCGGTCTCGATTCCTCCCGTGAGGCGCAGCGTCGTCACGGGGACGGTGCGTGCTGTCCCCGTCCCGGGCGGGGTCGCCAGCGTCGCGGTGATGGTGGCGGCGTCGGAGGCCATCGAGGAGAGGCAGGGCACGGCGAGCGCGAGCAGTGCGGCGAGCGTTCGGGCGGCACGCGTCGCCATCTCTAGCTCGCGCCCGGGATGGCGGCGCCATCGAGCGCCTGACGGACGATCAGCGCCAGGTCGCTCTTGCGGAACGGCTTGTTCAGCAGCCGCACGGTGGCGTCGATGTTGCCGTCCTGCGTCAGCGCGTTGTCGGTGTAGCCCGACATGAACACGATCCTGGCGGCGGGCCAGCGCAGCGCGACCCGGTCGGCGAGCGCCTTGCCGTTCATGCCGCCCGGCATCACCACGTCGGTCAGCAGCAGCGCGTAGGAAGGCGACGCCGCCTCGAAGGAGGCGAGGCCGGCCGCGCCGTCCTCGGCCTGCGACACGTCATAGCCCAGGCTTTGCAGCTGGCCGACGACGCTGGCGCGGACCTGGGGGTTGTCCTCGACGACCAGGATCCTTTCGCTTCCCCCCTTCACGACGGGACGGACGCGAACGGCCGCCTCGTCCGGCGCGCCGAGGTGGCGGGGCAGGTAGAGCTTGAAGGTGGTGCCGCTGTCGACGGTGCTGTCGGCGGCGATGTGGCCGTTCGACTGCTTCACGAATCCGTAGACCATGCTGAGGCCGAGGCCCGAGCCCTTGCCCTCGTCCTTGGTCGTGAAGAAGGGCTCGAACACCTTGTCGAGATCCCGGGGCGGGATGCCGCGACCATTGTCGCTGACGGTGAGCAGCACATAGGCACCGGGCGCCACGTCCGGCGTCGCGGCGGCATCGAGCACGACGTTCTTCGTCTCGATCAGCAGGCGTCCGCCCGCCGGCATCGCGTCGCGGGCGTTGAGGCAGAGATTGACCAGCGCCGTCTCGAGCTGGGCGCGATCGATGTCGACCGTCCACAGGTCGTCGGCCAGCACCGAATCGATCTCGATCTGCGCGCCCAGCGTTCGGCGCAGCATCTTGCCGGTGCTGGCCATCAGGTCGTTGATGTTGGTCGGCCGCGGGCGCAGCGGCTGCTTGCGCGAGAAGGCCAGCATCTGCCGCGTCAGCTCCTCGGCGCGCTGGGCCGAATCGGTGATGCGGCCCAGCCGCTTCATCGCCTCGGGATCGGCGGCGCTGGTTTCGGCCAGGCCCTCGGCATTGTCCATGATCACGGTCAGCACGTTGTTGAAGTCGTGCGCGATGCCGCCGGTGAGCTGGCCCAGCACGTCCATGCGCTGCGTCCGGCGCAGCTGCTCCTCGGCGATGCGGCGCGCGCGCTCCTCGCGGAGACGGTCGCTGACGTCGACCGCCACCGTGAGGCCGGCGGGTTTTCCGTCGTATTCGATGCGGCTCACGATCAGCTCGACGTCGAGCGTGGTGCCGTCCTTGCGGCGGTGACGCAGCCCCTGGACGGTCTCGGTGGGAGTCCGCGTCGCGCCCTCGCGCTTGGCGGCCAGCAGCGCCCTGTCCTGCGGCAGGTAGGCGATGTCGGTCGTCATGGCGCCGGCCACGATCTCGTCGCGCGACCAGCCATACTGCCGGACCGCCGCCTCGTTGAGGGCGAGGATGCGCCGCGTCTTGCGGTTGGAGACGATCACCGGATAGGGGATCGAATCGAACAGAGTGTGATAGCGGCTCTCCAGCGCGCCGCGCGCCCGCATCACGCGCACGAGCCAGGCGCCGAGCCCGGCCAGCGCGAGCGAGCCCAGGAGCCAGCCGGCCACGGCGGTCCCGGCGATGCGCCGCCAGCCGCCCAGCACCACGTCCATGGGCTGGGCCACGAAGGCGATGAGCGCCGGGTAGGCCGCGAGCTTGCGGTAGGCCACCAGGCGTGTTTGCCCGTCGATCGAGTTCCGGACCTCGAGCGTGCCCGCGACCTGAGTGAGCAGGAGCTGCGCCTCGAGCTGGCCGCCGGCGATCGGGCGGCCGAACATCTCGGGCACGAAGGGGCGGCGCATGATCAGGCCGCCGTCGGCGCCGGTGAGGCCGATGCTGAGGCCCGCGATCTCGGTGTCGAAGGTCCAGGCGCGGTCGAAGAACTGCGGCGACAGCACGCCCACGATGACGCCGCCGAACTCGCCCCTGGCCTTGCGCCAGACATGCGCCGCGGGAATGAACCAGTCGCCGGGTGCCGCCGCGGTGCCGCGACGCAACGGCGTGCCGACGTCGAACTTCAGGCCGGGCTTGGCCTGGAACCGCTGGAAGTAGGGCTGATCCGAGCGATCGAGCCCGATGTCGGCGGCGTCGCGTCCCGAGTAGACGACGCGGCCGCGCGCATCGAGCACGGAGATCTCCTGCAGGCCGCGGGTGCTGCCGGCCACGTCGCGCAGCATCGTGCGGATCGAATCCTCGCTGGCCGACGAGGTGTCGCTGGCGACGGAGAGCGTCACCTCCACGAGCTTCAGCGACTCCTCGATGCCCAGGATGGTCTCCGAGGTGTGGCCCGCGGTGAGCTGGGCAAAGGCGCTCAGCTCCTTCCGGCTGGCCGCCACCGTCTCGTTGCGCAGCTCCAGCAGGAGCGCCGTGAGCAGCCCTCCGGTCACCACGAGGTAGGCGAGCCCGAGCCAGATGGTGCGCCGCGCGATGTTGGGCTGGCCGCTGCCGCCGGACGGCACCGGGATCAACCCGCCGATGCCCTCGCCCCCAGCACCTCCTCCACCTTCTCGGCCAGCTCGGTCTTGCGGTAGGGCTTGACCAGGAACTGGGCGCTCGCCTCGATGCTGCCGTTGCGCACCAGCGCGCCTTCGAAATAGCCCGAGGCGAACAGCACCTTGAGGCCGGGCCGGATGCGCCTGGCCTTCTCCGCCACCTCGCCGCCGTTCAGGCCGCCCGGCATGACGACGTCGGTGAACAGCAGGTCGATGTCGGACCGCTGGGCGAGGATGTCGAGCGCCTCCGGGCCGCTCGACGCGGCAACCACGTCGTATCCGAGCCGCGTCAGCTGATCGATCGC
>CANIRG010000470.1 GCA_947469635.1 Rhodospirillales bacterium
GTGCGGCCTTCCGAGGTCGTGCCGGCGCCCTCGGGCAGCATGTCGTAGGCGGTCGCGACCTTGAGCTCGGGATCGCCGATCATCGGATAGGTGACGGCGTGGCCTTGAGTCTCCTCGATGTCCTTTGCCCACTTGGCATGGTTGGCCACCGGATCGACGCTGAGGCCAACGATCTTGGTGTTACGCTTGTCGAACTCGGGCTTGAGGCCGGCCATGTAGCCGAGCTCGGTGGTGCAGACCGGCGTGAAGTCCTTGGGATGCGAGAACAGGATCGCCCAGCCGTCGCCGATCCATTTATGGAACTCGATCGGGCCCTGGGTGGTTTCGGCCGTGAAGTCGGGAGCGGTGGAATTGATGCGAAGTGTCATGGTGGTCTCCTTTGCGGGCGGTAAATCAACCTGTCCGGGTGGCTGGGTCAAGCCTTGGAAGGAATCCAGCTCATGAGGCCCAATCCGCCATCAATTTCTACTGTTGTCCCCACCAGGTAACGACCAAATCTTTCCGACAGCATGGCCACCGCCATCTGCGCGATGTCGTCGGGCGTGCCGGCGCGGCCGAGCGGGATCTGGGCCACGAGGTCGGAGAGGTTGTCGGCCACGAAGCCGCCGCCGGGGATCGCCCCCGGCGCAATGGCGTTGACGCGGATGCCGTCGGGCGCCAGCACGCGCGCCAGCTCCTTCATCATCATCGTCATGCCGGCCTTGGCGGCGCTGTAGTGGACGAGGTTGCGCGGCGTGATGCGGTGCTGCGAGGTGATGATCAGGATGCGGCCCTTGATCTTGCCGTCGCGCATGTGACGGCCGACCTCGCGCGCGAGGAAGAAGCCTGAGCGCAGGTTGATGTCCATCATGGTGTCCCAGGTCTCCTCCGAGACCGAGAGCGGCGTGTCGATCTCGAGGCGCCGCGGGCTGGCGGCATGGACGAACAGCGAGATCGAGCTGAGGCGGCCCTTCGCGCCGTCGAGCAGCCCCTTCCAGCCGTCGCGCTTGGAAAGATCGGCGGCGAGGAAATCGATGCCGTCCTCGGCGGGGGGCGCTACGATATCGCTGCCCAGGACTTTCGCGCCTTCGGCTATCAGCGCCTTGGCGATGCCGCGTCCGATGCCGCCGGCGCAACCGGTGACCAGGGCGGTCTCGCCCTCGAGAAGTTTCATGTCCATAGTTCCCCCATGACCGATCCGCGACCGCTGTTCAATCAGCTCAACATTGTATGCGGCGACATGGCCGCATCGATAGAATTCTACCGCTGCCTCGGTGCGTCGCTCCCCGACGAGAATGTTTGGGGGACAGCAACGGGCGCTCATCATGCGAGCGTGCTGGACGCGGGCGGGCAGGCGGGTCCCGAACTCGATCTCGACAGCATGGCCTTCGCGGCCAGGTGGAATGCGGGCTGGCGCGGCCGCGAGGATCTCAAGGGCCGCGTGGTCGTGGGCTTCGGCGTGGCCTCGCGCGAGGAGGTCGACCGGCTCCACGACAAGATGACTGGCGCCGGTTACCGCAGCTTGCAGCAGCCGTACGATGCCTTTTGGGGCGCGCGCTACGCCGTCATCGAGGACCCCGACGGTATCGCGGTCGGCCTGATGAGCCCGCGCTCGGCCGACAAGCGCTCTGAGCCACCGGAGGTTTAGGAGCGTACCTTGGCCAAGGCACGGCTCGATGTGGCGCTTGTGGAGCGAGGACTCGCCGAGACGCGCGCCGCGGCGCAGCGGCTCGTGATGGCTGGGCTGGTCTTCTCCGGCGAAAGGCGGCTGGAGAAGGCGGGACAGGGCGTCACGGCCGATATGGCGCTCGAGGTGCGCGGCCAGCCGCATCCTTTTGTGTCGCGCGGCGGGCTGAAGCTTGAAAAAGCGCTGGATCATTTCGCCATTCCTGTCGCGGGCCGGACCGCCCTCGATGTCGGCGCTTCGACGGGCGGCTTCACCGATCTGCTGCTGCAACGTGGCGCGGCCAAGGTCTATGCCGTCGACGTCGGCACCAACCAGCTTGCCTGGAAGCTGCGCAGCGACCCGCGGGTCGTCTCAATGGAGAAGACCAACATACGCGGCATCACGCGGGCCGAAGTTCCCGAGCCGGTCGACCTGATCGTCTGCGATGCCTCCTTTATCGGCCTTCGAACCGCGCTACCGGCGGCGCTGGCTCTTGCCGCACCCGGGGCTCACGTCGCGGCGCTGATCAAGCCTCAGTTCGAAGTCGGCAAGGGACGTGTCGGCAAGGGTGGCATCGTGCGCGAGCCCGAGCTGCATCGAGAGGTGTGCGACACGATCTCTGCCTGGCTCGCCGAGCAGAACGGCTGGCAAGTGCTCGGCGTGACCGAGAGTCCGATCACCGGTGCTGAGGGCAACAGGGAGTTTCTGATAGCCGGGGTCTTCAACCGGTAGCTATCTGTGTCACCCCGAGCCGTAGGCGAGCGATCTCTGCCGCGCAGCTTCAGTCAACGCACCGCGAGGCTCACTCGAAACTTGTTGTTGTCGGCGAGCGTCGCATACGACGCGAAGCTGGCCTTGAGCAGCGGTTCGTAGGGCAGGCCGCGATTGGCCACGACGTAGAAACGTCCGCCTGGCTTGAGGGCCCGCGCGGCCGCTTCGATGACCTTTTGGCCGAGACCCGGTTCGGCCGCGCGGCCGGCGTGGAAGGGCGGATTGCAGACGATGGCGTCGTAGATTGCCGGCGCCTCCTCCTTCGTGAGGTCGAGCCAATGGAATGACGCGCGCGAGTCCTGGATATTGGCGCGAGCTGCTTCGATCGCGCGGTGTTCGGCATCGACGAGATCGAGATGCGTCATGGCGGGCGACCGCAGGACTTCGCGCGACAGATATCCCCAGCCGCAGCCGAAGTCGGCGACGTTGCCCGAGAGATCGTCGGGCAGGTGCTTCGCCAGCAGGGCGGAGCCGTCGTCGATATGGTCCCAGGAGAAGATGCCGGGCTGGCTGAGGAACGAGCCGTCGCCGACCTGATGCACCGTTGCGAGATTCCGCCAATAGTCGGGCGGCGCGCGCTCGCACTTGTCGAACCAGAAGACACGGCTATGGAACTTGGAGAGCGTGTCGGCGAGGCCGAACGCCTTGCCGACCTGCTTCTCCAGGCTGGCGGCGCCATCGTCGTTGGCGCCGGCACAGACCAGCCGACCGCCGGGCGCGAGCAGGTCCCAGCCACGCGCGATATTGGCGTAGCTTTCCTCCTTGTGCTTGGTCAGGAGGATCAGGCCGAGCTCGTAGGCGCCGCTCTCGATGCGCGGCGTCGCCCGTTTCAGTTTGAGGAAATCCGGCCGCGAGGATTGCTCGGCATCGAGGTCGCCGAGGGCGAGCGGCTCGGCGCGCAGGAAAAACGCTCGCTTGGATGCGAGCGCTCCCGTTTCGAACGCGTGGGCGAGGGCGCGCGCTGCCGGCATCACGGGACCAGGACAGCACGTCCCATGATCAGGCCCTTGCGCAGTTCCTGAAGGGAGGCGTCGGCCTCGTCGAGGCGGCGCTTTATCACGGGGACCGGCGTCACCTTGCCGCCGGTGACGAGGTCCATCATCTCCTTCATCTCCGCCGGGGTGCCGGTGACAGAGCCCATGACCTGGTTGCCGGTGAAGGCGAACATCGGCATCGGCATGGTGAAGGTGCCGCCGAACAGGCCGACCACGATCAACCGGCCGCCGCGCCCCAGCGCCCGCCAGCCGAACTGCGCCGAGGCCTCGGCGCCCACGAAATCGATGGCGGCCGCCACACCCGTGCCGCCGGTCAGCTCCATGATCTTCTTGCGCGATTCCTTGTCGCGCGGATCGACGACGGCGCAGGCGCCGTTCTCCAGCGCGAGCTTGCGCTTGTTCTCGTCGATGTCGGCCACGATCGGCTCGCGTCCCAGCACCGACTTGGCGAAGCGCACGCCCATAAGTCCGACGCCGCCCGCGCCGATCACCAGGATCGGCTTGCCGGCATCATGGCCCACCGCCTTCTTCACCGCGCCGAAGGCGGTGATGCCGGAGCAGGCATAGAGGCAGGCGAGCTCGGTCGGGATGTTGCCGTAGGGATAGAGGTACTTCGTGTGCGGCACGAGCACATGGTCGGCGAAGCCGCCATCCTCGTTGACACCGAGAGCATGCGGCGTGGGGCAGAGGTTCTCGGTGCCGTTCTCGCAATACCAGCACTTGCCGCAGCCGATCCACGGATACACCACCGCCCTGTCGCCGATCCTGGCGCCCGTGGCGTCGGGACCCAGCGCCGCGACCTCGCCCACGATCTCGTGGCCCATGGTGCGTGGCGGGTTCATCGTCTTGGCGGTGGAGTATTTGTTGCCGCCGCCCATGTCGAAGTAGCCCTCCCACAGATGCACGTCGCTGTGGCAGACGCCGGCGGCGGTGATGCGCACAAGCACCTCGCTGCCCTTGGGCGTCGGGTTGGGCTCCTCGATCTTCTGCAGCGGCTGGCCGAACTCGACGACCTTGTAACTCTTCATTGAGCGTTTCCTTGTGGTAGAAGGCCTCCAAACTAGGGTCCAGACTCAATTGATCCAGTACGCCACGATGGCGGCGATATGGACGGCTGCCAAGAAATTTCGGGCGAGCTTGTCGTAGCGTGTGGCGATGCGACGAAAGTCCTTGAGGCGGCAGAAGCAGCGTTCGATGA
>CANIRG010000471.1 GCA_947469635.1 Rhodospirillales bacterium
GGAAGACCCCGGGCCTCGTGCCGGGTGCTGCCTGGTCGCCGATTCTCGACGACTCCAAGAACCTGAAGGCCGATTGGACGAAGCCCGTGAACTGCGGCAACTTCGACACCGTCGCCAACAAGTGCATCGGCTCGGCCAAGTAAGCTAGGCCTCCGCAACTGACGCTCGGCAACTCACAAGGGCGGGGCGACTTTCCAGTCGCCCCGTTCGTGTCTGCAGGTTAGTCCTAAATCATGTTCTCCTCGCGTCCGATCGTCGTGCTGCTCTCGACACTGGCCTCGCTGTTGCTGGCCGGTGGAGCGTTCGCGGCCGACCTCGCCACCCTCGTCGCCAACCTGACCCTCGGCGGCTTCAGCGAGCGCGAGACGGCGATCACCGCCCTTGCGACCTCGGGCGAGGCGCGCGCCGCGCCGATCCTCGAGGCCCTCGCGGCAGGCCAGCTCTATGTCCGCACCTCCGACAAGCTCGTGGTCATCGGCAAGACCGACGGCAACCGGCTGGCGCTGAGCGAAGCCATCACCGGCAAGGCGGCCGGCAGCGCGGTCGAGGCCGACCTCGAGCGCGTGCGGGTCAACAACCGCCTGCGCGGCACCATCGAGGCCGCGGTCGGCTCGCTCACGCTGATGAGCCCCAGTCCCAAGGTCCGGCTCGACGCGGCCGAAGCCCTGTTCAAGCGGCGCGATTCGACGGCGCTGGCCGCGCTCGATCTCGCGCTGGCGGCCGAAAAGGACCAGCGCATCAAGCGCTCGATGAGCGAGGCGCGCGCCGCCATCGTGCTCACCACGCCGGAGTCGACGCCGGCGCAGAAGCTCGAGGCCATCGCACTGGTGCGCGAGCGCGCCGATCGCGATTCGCTGAGCGTCCTGCGGGCCGCCGCATCCTCCTCCGAGGGCGAGGTCAAGGCCGCAGCCACCGCCGGTGCGGGCGCCATCGAGCAGACGCTGGGGGCCTGGCAGGCGGCGCAGAACGTCTGGTACGGCATCTCGCTCGGCTCTGTGCTTTTGCTGGCCGCCATCGGGCTCGCCATCACCTTCGGCACCATGGGCGTCATCAACATGGCGCATGGCGAGATGGTCATGCTGGGCGCCTACACCACTTTCGTCGTCCAGGACGTCATCCGGACCTCGGCGCCGCACTTGTTCGACGTATCGCTGCTGATCGCGCTGCCGCTCGCCTTCGTCGTCGCGGGCGCCATCGGCATCCTGATCGAGCGCACCATCATCCGCTTCCTCTACGGGCGGCCGCTCGACACGCTGCTCGCCACCTGGGGCCTGTCGCTGGTGCTGCAGCAGGCCGTCCGCTCGATCTTCGGCTCGTCCAACCGCGAGGTCGGGGCGCCATCGTGGATGTCGGGGACCTTCCAGCTCGGCCAGCTCAACATCACCTACGGACGCCTGTGGATCGTGGTGTTCTCGCTGATCGTCTTCGCCGCCCTCATCCTGCTGCTCCGCCGGACCTCGCTCGGCCTCTACATGCGGGCGGTAACCCAGAACCGCCCGATGGCCTCGGCCATGGGCATCCGCACGCCGCGCGTCGATGCGCTGACCTTCGGTCTCGGCTCGGGCATCGCGGGCCTCGCCGGCGTGGCGCTCTCGCAGATCGACAACGTCAGCCCCAACCTCGGGCAGGGCTACATCATCGACTCCTTCATGGTCGTGGTGTTCGGCGGCGTCGGCAACCTGTTCGGCACGCTGATCGGCGCGCTGACCCTGGGCGTGGTCAACAAGTTCCTCGAACCCTATGCCGGCGCGGTGCTGGGCAAGATCCTGGTGCTGGTGTTCATCATCCTGTTCATCCAGCGCCGGCCGCGCGGCCTGTTCGCCTTGAAGGGACGATCCGTCGAATGATCACCCGCTTCCTGTGGCAGGGCATGGACCGCAACCTGCGCCTCTTCATCCTGCTGGTGCTGGCGATCGGTATCCTGCTGCCGTTGTCGAACCAGCTGCTGCCGGTCGGCAGCGCGTTCCGGGCGCCATCGTGGGTGCTCCAGCTCGTCGGCAAGTATCTCTGCTATGCCTCGCTGGCGCTCGCGGTCGACCTGGTCTGGGGCTTCTGCGGCATCCTCACGCTCGGCCACGCCGCCTTCTTCGCGCTCGGCGGCTATTGCATGGGCATGTACCTGATGCGCCAGATCGGCACGCGCGGCGTCTACGGCAACCCCCTCCTGCCCGACTTCATGGTTTTCCTGGGCTACAAGGAGCTGCCCTGGTTCTGGCACGGCTTCGACCATTTCTGGTTTGCCGCCGTCATGATCGTGCTCGTCCCGAGCCTGCTGGCATTGGCGCTGGGCTGGTTCGCCTTCAGAAGCCGCGTCACCGGCGTCTATCTCTCGATCATCACCCAGGCGATGACCTTCGCCCTGCTGCTAGCCTTCTTCCGCAACGACATGGGGCTGGGCGGCAACAACGGCATGACCGACTTCAAGGACATACTGGGCTTCTCGGTCCAGTCCGATACGACGCGCGCCATGCTGTGCTTCACCTCGGCGCTGGTGCTGGCGATCTTCCTGGTGATTGCCGCCGCCGTCGTGGGCTCGCGCTTCGGCAAGGCGCTGACCGCCGTGCGCGACGCCGAGAGCCGCATGCGGTTCCTGGGCTACCGGGTCGAGGGCTACAAGCTCTTCGTCTTCGTCCTGTCGGCAGCGATGGCCGGCATCGCGGGCGCGCTCTACGTGCCGCAGGTCGGCATCATCAATCCCAGCGAGTTCGCGCCCGGCAACTCGATCGAGGCGGTGCTGTGGGTCGCCGTCGGAGGACGCGGCACGTTGATTGGGCCGGTGATCGGCGCCTTCATCGTCAATTTCGGCAAGACCTACCTCACCGGTGCACTGCCGGAAGTCTGGCTGTTTGCGCTGGGCGCCCTGTTCATCGTGGTGACCCTGCTGCTGCCCAAGGGCGTCGTCGGCCTGTGGAACCAGCTCAACAGCCGGTCGCGTGAGCGCCGGGCGAGGGCCGTGGCATGAAGGCCCCCCACATCACGCAGGCGCGGACCACCTCGGCGCTGCTCTATCTCAGCGGCGTCACCGTCTCGTTCGACGGCTTCAAGGCCTTGAACAACCTGTCGCTGCTGGTCGAGCCGGGCGAGATGCGCGCCATCATCGGCCCCAACGGCGCCGGCAAGACCACGATGATGGACGTCGTCACCGGCAAGACGCGGCCCGACGAGGGCGAGGTCGTGTTCGACGGCCATGCCGACCTCACCAAGCTCGACGAGGCCGACATCGCGACGCTCGGCATCGGGCGCAAGTTCCAGAAGCCCACGGTGTTCGAGAACCACACGGTGCGCGACAATCTCCTGCTGGCGCTGGCTGGCCAGAGAAGCTGGTACCGCCTGCTGCTGGCCACCCCGACCGCGGACGAGAACCGCCGTCTGGACGAGATTCTCGCCATCATCCGCATGGAGCCGCAGCAGCACATGCTGGGCGCCCGCCTCAGCCACGGCCAGAAGCAGTGGCTGGAGATCGGCATGCTGCTGGCCCAGGATCCCAAGCTGCTGCTGGTCGACGAGCCGGTCGCCGGCATGACCGACGTCGAGACCGAGACCACGGCGCAGGTGCTGAAGGAGATCAACCGGACCCACTCCGTCGTCGTGGTCGAGCATGACATGAGCTTCGTGCGCGCGCTCGGCGTCAAGGTGACGGTGCTGCACGAGGGCTCGATGCTGGCCGAGGGCTCGCTCGACCAGGTGAGCGCCGATCCGCGCGTCGTCGAAGTCTACCTCGGGCGATGAAGAGGGGACGATAGCGATGCTCAAGGTCCAGAACGTCGATCTCTTCTATGGTGCTGCCCAGGCGGTGCGGTCGGTGTCGCTGTCGGCGGCGGTCGGCAAGGTGACCTGCCTGCTCGGCCGCAATGGCGTCGGCAAGACCAGCCTGCTGCGCGCCATCTGCGGCCTGCAGCCGATCGCCTCGGGCTCGATCGAGCTCGATGGCACCGAGGTCTCGCAAATGCCGGCCTACGAGCGCGCCCGACGTGGCGTCGCCCTGGTGCCGCAGGGCCGCGAGATCTTCTCGCTGCTGACGGTGAAGGAGAATCTCGAGACGGGCTTCGCGCCCGTGCCGCGCGACCAGAAGAAGATCCCCGACGAGGTCTTCGAGCTCTTCCCGGTGCTCAACTCGATGCTCAAGCGGCGCGGCGGCGACCTCTCCGGCGGCCAGCAGCAGCAGCTCGCCATCGGCCGCGCGCTCACCATGCGGCCCAAGCTGCTGGTGCTCGACGAGCCGACCGAAGGCATCCAGCCCTCGGTGATCAAGGACATCGGCCGGGCCATCACCTTCCTGCGCCAGCGCGGCGACATGGCGATCCTGCTCGTCGAGCAGTATCTCGAGTTCGCTCACGAGCTGGCCGACGACTTCGCCGTGATGGATCGCGGCGAGGTCGTGATGTCCGGAACGCGCGCGACCTTCGACACCGAGGCCGTGCGCCGTCACATGACGGTCTAGGGTCCAGACTCAATTGATCCAGTACGCCACGATGGCGGCGATATGGACGGCTGCCAAGAAATTTCGGGCGAGCTTGTCGTAGCGTGTGGCGATGCGACGAAAGTCCTTGAGGCGGCAGAAGCAGCGTTCGATGACGTTGCGACC
>CANIRG010000472.1 GCA_947469635.1 Rhodospirillales bacterium
AGGAGACTGCCTGGACGAACTGCGCTCGACCCTGCTGACCTCAGGATCATCATTCACATCGTTGGTTTCGATTTGGTTCATGCTCGACTTCATCATGAATGCCTCCGGTTGGACAAATCGGTGTCCAAAAAATCCGGGGGCAGCTCAAGAGCAAGAACGCAGTGATGCGACTTGGACACGGCCTCATGGTCGGTGGAGCCGCCCTCTTCGCTGGCATGTTTGTCATTGTGCTAATCAACGGGCGATGGCCAGCCTTCCTTGAGCCGGTTCGCTCTCGATTTGCTCTCGCATCTGACCTTCTTGGCAATTTCGCATTCATCGTGGAGCTTGGGGTGTTTGTGGGCCCCGGCTTTTTGGTTGCATGGCTAGGAGAGCGCATGGGTTCCTATGCCCGTGGGATAAAGCTCCTCGCCATTGCCATGGCGTCGGTTGTATTGGCTACGGCGAGCATCCTAACCATTTGGCTCGCGGCCCCAAATCCGCCAATCTCAGAGCGAGCGGCCCAAAGCTTGACGTTTGACGACGCCGAGGCCCAGCTCCATGTGCGTCAGGCAGCCAGTTCATTAGGTGAGATGGTGCGCAAGGTCGAGGCAGTACGCAGAGCACTGGAAGCCGAGCGTCAGCGCGTCGTCCAGACGGATAGTGAGCGCGACCTTAATGGGGCAACCACAAAGGCGCTCGAACAGGAATTGCAAAGTGCGGAAATCAGACAGCGCGAGCAGAATGCTGCGCTCAAGGCGGCACAAGACGCACGCGAGAAAGGGTTGGCTGCCGCGGCCGAGCAACGAAGGCCCAAAGAAGAAGATCGGCGACAGCAGAGTGAATCGAACCCGCATCTTGATGCTAAGTTAGGATGGTGGAGCCGCAACTTGCCAACATGGCTGGGCGGCGACGAGACGGCTCGGCCGCTTGCGGAAGCAGATGCGGCCTACAACACGGGAGACTACGAGGCCGCGCTTCGCATATGGCAACCGCTGGCCGCACAAGGCAATGCTTCTGCCCAATCTCATCTCGGCGTCATGTACCGCGATGGTCGAGGGGTACCGCAAGACTATAAGCAGGCTCACACGTGGTTCAGCCTGGCGGCCGCACAGGGCAACGCAAGTGCCCTCGCGTCCCGCGAACTCGTCGCCGCTAGACTTGCAGCAGCTAGGCAACTCGTCGATGCAGAAGCCGCCTACAACAAGGGCGACCACGCAACGGCGCTTCGCATACAGCGAATGCTGGCCGAGCAAGGCGATGCCGAAGCCCAATTCCGCTTGGCCGGTATGTACGTTTTCGGCTCAGGTGTGACGCAGGACCCCGCAGCGGCGCTATCGTGGTACCGAATGGCCGCTGAACAGGGCCATGCCTCGGCCCAGATCAATCTCGGCCTCAGGTACGCTCGCGGCCTAGGCGTACCGGAGGACCATGTGCAGGCGTACATGTGGTACAGCCTCGCCGCTGCACAGGAACGCTCCGATGCCGCCAAGCACCGCGACGCCGTTGCCGCTCATATGACCGCCGCCCAGCTCGCGGAGGCGCAGAGGCTCGCGCGTGACTGGAGATCGAAGCCGGCAAAGTAGCCTGTGTCGGCGGTGGTGCGCATGGGGAAGGCCGACGACGCCGGAAATCGCCTGCGGTGGCGCGGCAACCGCAAGCGGCTACGCACTTGTGTAATTTTATCACACACGCATCGCCCTAAATCTTGGGCTTTGGATGCGGTTCGTCACAAGCTACAGAAGCCACAAAAAAAAGGTTGGGTGTCCACACTGATTCCATTTCCAAGCAGTAGCGCTGGATGTAGATGCCGAAGTGATGCTTCTCTTACGGAGGGGTTCATGTCGAACAAGCGTGAAAAGGACAGGGTTGAGAGCAAAGAGATCGAGCCACCAGACAAGAGCGTAAGTTCGGTGGTTCCAAAGATCGTTGAAGCAGCCAGTGGCCTTCGACGATCCGCGGAAGCTGAGGCGTTTCGACGGAGCGAATGGCGCTCCTCGGTTTGCGTGATCTTCGACTAACCAAAGTGCCAGGCCCCATTGCGGGGCTTTTTTATTGTTCGGTTTCCCGCGAGGAAATTTCTGCGCTCGAAGCGGTGAATTGACGATGCTGGAGCATCGTACACTGCTTGTCAGCGCCATGTCGCAGTGGGGCCGGAGCTTCTCGGGCAGAGTAAAGCCGGCAGAGAGCGACTAGCTACTCCCAAGTGAATATTCTGAGTCTTCGGCTCAGTCATCTTTCAAGTCCTCAAGGCGAACGTCGCGACCGACACGTAGGCTCGCGCGCTCTAGGCGACGCGCCACAGAAACCTCGGATCGTTTTCGAACCTGTATTCGAACCAATCATCATCGGACTGGAATCCGTTCAGGACGCCGGCCGACTTGCCGTGGCGCATGATGACGATTTCCTGCTTCTCGGCCTCGCGCATAAAACGAGAGAGGTCGTCCTTGACCTTGGACAGCGGCACTTCCTTCACCCCGGCTTTCCGAACCGCGCGAGCTTCACCTTACTCCGCGTCGCCGAGCTGCCGACCGATTGAATTGAGTATTGAACTAAACTAATATGATCTAGTCCATTTCAGCCGGAGCGACGCGATGAAGTCGGTCAATATTCACGAGGCCAAGACCAACCTCTCCAAGCTGGTCGCTGAAGTGGTCAAAGGTGAGCCCTTCATCATCGCCAAGGCGGGCAAGCCACTCGTCAAGGTGGTCGCCCTGGATTCACCGTTGCCGCGCGAGGTTCGCCGCCTGGGCTTCATGTCCGGCCAGATGAAGGTGCCGGACGACTTCGACCGGATGGGCGAGGAGGAGATCGGCCGCCTGTTCGGCACGACGCCGTGAAGTTCCTGCTCGACACCCATGTGCTGCTCTGGGCGACCGGGCAGCCCGAGAAGCTTTCCAGGAAAGCGCGCGGGCTGCTGGCCGACCCGGACAACGCGCTGATCTTCAGCGCCGTCAGCCTGTGGGAGATCGTCATCAAGCAGGGGATCGGCCGGGACGACTTCAGGGTGGACGCACGCCAGCTCAGGCGCGGGCTGCTGGACAACGGCTACAGCGAGCTCGCCGTGACGAGCGCCCATGCTCTCGCGCTCGACGATCTGCCGCCGCTGCACCGGGATCCTTTCGACCGCATGCTCCTCGCCCAATCCCGGGTCGAGGGCATCACGCTCCTGACTGCCGACGCAACGGTGCTGCGTTATCCCGGTCCCATACAGAAAGTGTAGCGGCCCTGCCTCGAACGCCGGATCCTGGCGCTCCCGAGCGAGCGTCGGCCACGCGATGGCGCAATATCGTAGCGTCGGGGCCGTCCACTCCTTCTCATAGCCGCAAGGCCATAGACGAGCAGTTGAGCTAGAGAAGCTCGTGGAACTCATCGCGGCCAACGTCGCAGTCGCGCAGGATCTTCGCCAAGAGTCCCGGTCCGATTTGCTCCTTGCCGTGGACAGGCACGACGGTCATTCGACCGTCATCATGGCGCAGCACATGATGGCTGCCCTTGATCCGGACGACCTGAAAGCCCTTGCGCCCCAGTGCGGCGATCAGCTCGCGGCCGGTGACGACGGGCAGCCGCGTCATGCGGCGACGGATATCCTCTGGACCCCGACGAATTCCAATGATGACGTCTCTTCACCGGTCTCGAGATAGGCTTCGATGGCCTCTCGGGTACGCACCATCAGCTCGTCCAGCGATCGCGCCTGCGTGTGACATCCCGGCAAGGCAGGCACGCTCGCCACGTACCAGCCGGCTTCGTCGCGCTCGACCACGACATTGTATTCACGGGTCGCCTGAGCTTCGTTGGTCATGGCACCAATATAGGCGTCCCGGCCAGCTTCATCCAGACGACTTGCGAAGGCCACCACGCCGATTCCACCTCGGCAGGGCGAGCCGATAGAACGCGACGAACCGCCCCCAAATAGGTGTCTCGCCCTACGGCTCAGTCCTCCAAATCCTCGAGACGGACGCCACGGCCCGCACGCAGGAGCGCGCGGTCGACGCGACGTAGAAATCTCGAATCGTTTTCGAGCCTGTATTCGAACCAGTCGTCATCGGACTGGAATCCGATCAGGACGCCGGCCGGCTTGCCGTGACGCGTGATGACGATCCCCTGCTTCTCAGCTTCGCGCAGGAAACGCGACAGGTCGTCCTTGACCTCGGACAGCGGCACTTCCTTCATCCCGGACTTCCGAACTGCGCGAGCCATGCTTCCGCCTCCGCCTTGGTCACGATCGCCAGCACCTCGACGGTCCCGGCCGATACATCGTAGAAAATCCGGACTTCGCCGACGCGCAACCTGAACTGAGGCCGCCGCAAGCCCCGCAGCCGCTTGATCCGGCTACGGCTCGTCTTCGCAGGCTCATGTCGCAGATGAGCCTCCATCGCCGAGCGGACCTCCGCCCGAGCCAGCGGTCCGAGGATCCTCGGCGCCGGACGCGGCTCAGGGAAAGTGCGGCGCGACCTCGCGCATGAAGCGCTCCATCTGCTCCTTCACCAGCGCATGGGGCTTCTGCCCGTAGTTGAAATAGAGGATCACCTCGGCCACGCCCGCGGCCTCGACCTGCTTCAGCGTGTCGACGATGTGCTGCGGGCTGCCGCACAG
>CANIRG010000473.1 GCA_947469635.1 Rhodospirillales bacterium
CCCGACGGCCAGACCCGTCGCGGCAACGGCGAACGTCGCGGTGGCGGCACCCGGCCGAACCAGCCTGCCGCCACCTCCAATCAGTAACAGGGCCGAGAGATGAACCCGTCGCGGCTCTTCATCGAAAGGCCCGTCGGGACCTCGCTGCTGATGGTCGCGATCATGCTGGTCGGCATGATCGCCTATCGCTTCCTGCCGCTGTCGGCGCTGCCCGAGGTCGACTATCCGACGATCCGCGTCCTCACCCTCTATCCCGGCGCCGGGCCGGAGGTGATGACCTCGTCGATCACCGCGCCGCTCGAGCGCCAGTTCGGCCAGATGCCCGGCCTCAACCAGATGACCTCGACCAGCTCGGCGGGCGCCTCGGCGATCACGCTGCAGTTCGACCTGGTGCTCAGCCTCGACATCGCCGAGCAGCAGGTCCAGGCCGCGATCAACGCCGCCGGCAACCTGCTGCCGGCCGATCTGCCGGCGCCGCCGATCTACGCCAAGGTCAATCCGGCCGACGCGCCGATCATCACGCTCGCCATCACCTCCAAGACCGATCCGCTGACCAAGGTCCACGATCTCGTCGACACGCGGCTGGCGCAGAAGCTGTCGCAGCTCGCGGGCGTCGGGCTGGTGAGCCTCGAGGGCGGCCAGAAGCCCGGCGTGCGCATCCGCGCCAACCCGACGGCGCTGGCGGCCTACGGCCTCAACATCGACGACCTGCGCACCACGATCTCCAACGCCAACGTCAACACGCCCAAGGGCAATTTCGACGGGCCGGCGCGCGCCTACACGATCAACGCCAACGACCAGATCACCAACCCGGCCCTGTTCCTCGACATCATCGTCGCCTACCGCAACGGCGCCCCGGTGCGCATGAGGGAGGTGGCGACGGTCGAGGAGGGCCAGGAGAACAACCGCATCGCGGCCTGGATGAACGCCACGCAGGCGGTGATCGTGAACGTCCAGCGCCAGCCTGGCGCCAACGTCATCGCCGTCGTCGACAGCATCAAGACGTTGCTGCCGCAGCTGCGCGACACGCTGCCGACCTCCTTCGACGTGTCGATACTCACCGACCGCACCCTCACCATCCGCGCCTCGGTGCACGACGTGCAGATCGAGCTCTGCTTCGCGGTCGGGCTGGTGGTGCTGGTGATCTTCGCCTTCCTGGGCGACATCCGCGCCACGATCATTCCCAGCCTGTCGGTGCCGCTGTCGCTCGTCGGCACGCTCGCGGTCATGTACCTGCTGGGCTACAGCCTCAACAACCTGTCGATCATGGCGCTGGTCATCGCCACCGGCTTCGTCGTCGACGACGCCATCGTGATGATCGAGAACATCGCGCGCTATATCGAGGCCGGCGAGACGCCGATGGATGCCGCCCTCAAGGGCTCGGCGCAGATCGCCTTCACCGTGGTGTCGCTCACCGTCTCGCTGATCGCCGTGCTGATCCCGCTGCTGTTCATGGGCGACGTCGTCGGCCGCCTGTTCAGCGAATTCGCGGTGACGCTGTCCATCACCATCCTGATCTCCGCCGTGGTGTCGCTCACGCTGGTGCCCATGATGGCCGCCCAGCTGTTCAAGCAGCGGCCCGCCCATGCCCACGGCACCTCTGCCGAGCCCGAGAAGGAGGCCTTGGGCGCCCGCTGGTTCGGCAAGATGATCGACATCTACGACCGCTGGCTGGTCGTCGTCTTCCGCCACCAGACGCTCACCCTCCTGGTCGCGCTGGGCACCGTCGTGCTCACCGGGCTCCTCTATGTCGTGGTGCCCAAGGGCTTCTTCCCGATCCAGGACACCGGCATCATCCAGGCCATCACCGAGGCGTCGCAGAGCCTGTCGTTCCAGGCCATGACCGAGCGCCAGCGCGCCATGGCCGACGCCATCCTCAAGGATCCCGAGGTCCAGAGCCTGACGTCGTTCGTGGGTGTCGACGGCACCAACCCGACGCTCAACTCCGGCCGCATGCTGATCAACCTCAAGCCACGCAGCGAGCGCACCTCGTCGGCGAGCCAGATCATCCGCCGCCTGCAGCGCGAGACGGCGTCGGTGCCGGGAATCGTCGTCTACATGCAGCCGGCGCAGGACCTCACGATCGATTCCACGGTGAGCCGCACCCAGTACCAGTTCGTGCTGGACACGCCCAAGCCCGAGGATTTCGACATCTGGGTGCCGCGCCTCATGGACCGGCTGAGCCGCGTGCCGCAGATCGTCGATGTCGCCAGCGACCTGCAGAGCAAGGGCCTGTCGGTCTTCATCAAGATCGACCGCGACGCCGCCTCGCGCTTCGGCATCACCGTCGCCACGGTCGACAATGCGCTCTACGACGCCTTCGGCCAGCGCATCGTCTCGACGGTCTACACGCAATCCAACCAGTACCGCGTGATCTACGAGGTCGATCCGGGCCTCGCCAAGTCGCTCGACTCGCTGAACGGCATCTATCTCCCGGCGTCGGGCGGCGGCGGCAAGCAGGTGCCGCTGGCCTCGATCGCGACCTTCGAGGAGCGCACCTCGCCGCTGCGCCTCGATCGCCTCAGCCAGTTCCCGGCCACGACCATCTCCTTCAACCTGGCGCCCGGCGCGGCGCTGGGCGACGCCGTCGACGCCATCAATGCCGCGCGGGTCGAGATCGGCATCCCGCGCTCGATCGGCACGCATTTCCAGGGCGCGGCGCTGGCCTTCCAGAAGGCGCTCGACAGCCAGCTGCTGCTGATCCTGGCCGCCATCGTCACGGTCTACATCGTTCTGGGCGTGCTCTACGAGAGCTACATCCATCCCATCACGATCCTCTCGACACTGCCGTCGGCCGGCATCGGCGCGCTTCTCGCGCTGCTGCTTGACGGCTCCGACCTCAGCGTCGTGGCCATCATCGGCATCGTGCTGCTGATCGGCATCGTGAAGAAGAACGCCATCATGATGATCGACTTCGCGCTCGACGCCGAGCGCAACGAGGGCAAGGGACCCCAGGAGGCGATCCACCAGGCCTGCCTGCTGCGCTTCCGCCCCATCCTGATGACGACCATTGCGGCCCTCGTGGGCGCGCTGCCGCTGATGCTGGGCTCAGGCACCGGCTCGGAGCTGCGCCATCCGCTGGGCGTCACCATCGTCGGCGGCCTGATCGTGAGCCAGGTGCTGACGCTCTTCACCACGCCGGTCATCTATCTCTTCTTCGATCGCCTCGGCCGGCGCATCCGCGGCATCCCCCCCGAGGCGCCACCCGTCACGCCGGCACTGCCGGCCCCGCCGACCCTGGGTGAGCTGCCGCCGCCCCGTCCGGTGCGCGACTCGTGAACCTGTCCGCACCCTTCATCGCCCGGCCGGTCGCGACCACGCTGCTGACGGCGGGCATGACGCTGGCCGGCATCATGGCCTTCTCGGGCCTGGCGGTATCGCCGCTGCCCAAGGTCGACTTCCCGACCATCTCGGTGCAGGCCTCGCTGCCCGGCGCCTCGCCCGAGACGGTGGCGACCAGCGTCACCACGCCGCTCGAGCGCCGGCTGGGATCGATCGCCGGCGTGACCGAGATCACCTCGTCGAGCTCGGTCGGCAATTCCCGCATCACCTTGCAGTTCGACCTCTCGCGCAGCATCGACGGCGCCGCGCGTGACGTGCAGGCGGCGATCAGCGCCGCCCGTGCGGACATGCCGAGCGACATGAAGAGCAACCCGCAGTACCGGAAGGTCAACCCGGCCGACGCGCCGGTGCTGATCCTGGCGCTGACGTCCAACACGCTGGGTCAGGGTCGGCTCTACGATGCGGCGGCTACGGTCCTGCAGCAGAAGCTGTCGCAGGTCACCGGCGTCGGCCAGGTCACGCTGGGCGGCAGCTCGCTGCCCGCCGTGCGCGTCGAGATCAATCCGTCGATCCTGGCGCAATACCGCATCGGCCTGGAGAGCGTGCGCGCCGCCATCGCCTCGGCCAACGCCAACACGCCCAAGGGTGCCATCGAGGTCGAGGGCCGCCGCTACCAGATCTACACCAACGACCAGGCGCGGGTCGCCGACGAATACCGGTCGCTGATCATCGCCTACCGCAACGGCTCGCCCGTCCGGCTGTCGGACGTCGCCGAGGTGATCGATGCGACCGAGAACATCCGCAACGAGGGCCAGGCCGACGGCAAGCGCTCCGTCCTGGTGCTGCTCTACCTGCAGCCCAACGCCAACATCATCGAGACCGTCGACCGGGTGAAGGAGCTGCTGCCCGACCTGCAGGCCGCCCTCCCCAACGACGTCGACGTCATGGTCGCCTCCGACCGCACCGTCACCATCCGCGCCTCGCTGAAGGAGGTCGAGCAGGCGCTCACCATCAGCGTCATCCTCGTGGTGCTGGTGACCTTCGCCTTCCTGCGCAGCGCCCGCGCCGGCCTGGTCCCCACCGTCGCCGTGCCGGTGTCGCTGATCGGCACCTTCGGCGTCATGTACCTGCTGGGCTACAGCCTCAACAACCTGTCGCTGATGGCCATGACCATCGCGGCGGGCTTCGTGGTCGACGACGCCATCATCGTGCTGGAGAACATCACCCGCCACATCGAGGCCGGCATGTCGCGCGTCGACG
>CANIRG010000474.1 GCA_947469635.1 Rhodospirillales bacterium
CGGAGAGCGGGCTGGTGTCGTGCCGCCTGATGGGCCGCTTCGCGAGGCTGGTGCGCAAGCAGGGGGCCAGGGCCCTTGTCGTCGGCTTGCCGGAGCACAATGGAGAGACCGATCCCGCAGGTGAGGCCATCATGTATCGCCGGGTGGCGACGGCGCTCTCCTGCGCGGCCAAGGCGGGCCTCGCCACGCTCGATACCTATGCGGGATTCGAGAAGGCGGGTGTGAAGAACGATCTCGAGAGCTTCTACAAGCTCCGGCACTTCACACCCCGTGGCAACGCGCTGGCGGCTCGGCTGATCGCCGATGCCCTGGCTGCCGGCCATCGCTGATCGGCGACGCCGGGGCTCACGCGGCGATACGGCGCCAATCGTAGCCCAGCCGGGGAAAATGCACCGCGACCTCGCCCACCTGCGGGTCCTCGTGCAGCAGCGCGATCTCGCCCTCGTCGATGAACAGCACCTCTCCCTCGCTCCAGTCGCGGGCATTGTCCGACGGCCGCACCCGCGCCCGCTCGCCGGGCCGGGGGTCGCCGTCCTGCGGCCGTGACGGACGGGGCGTCGCGGGCATCGCGGCACGCGCCACCGCCAGCGCTTCGTCGGGGTCGATCTCGGTGCGCCTGCCGTGGCCGATGGCCGCCATGCGGTCGCGCCAGGCCAACAGCTTCGGATAGGGATCGAACACCGCGCTGCAATCGATGTGGCGTCCGCGATAGAACCATACGACGTGATAGGCCGCGAAGTCGGCGATGCTGGGCTCGCCGCCCAGCAGATGGCGCCGGCCGTCGTCCAGCATGTTGGCCAGCCAGGCGATCTGCGGCCTCACGAGATGGAGGTTGCGGATCGCGGCCTTGCGCACCGCCTCGATCGACGGCACCGGCACGCCGTGCACCCCGGCGCGATCCTCGTGCAGTCCCGCCGGCATGTGATCGGCGTTGATGCCCGAGACATAGAGCGCGGTGGGCCGCATGAACTGCTGCTCCGCCCACCACGCGAGGGCATTCGCCGCGCCCGCGATCTTCGGCGGAAAAAGCATCGGCGAGGGCGCCCGCCGCTCCAGCTCCTGGGCGATCAACTTGGTGTCACACCACAGGTCGGCGCCGTCCTGCAGGACGGGAATGCGCCGATAGCCGCCGGTCAACGGCACCAGCTTGGGCTTGGGCAGGATCGGCGGCTGCTCGACGCTGCGCCACGCCAGCCCCTTGTAGCCCAGCATCAACCGCGCCTTCTCGGCGAAGCACGAGAAGTCGTAGTGGTGGAGGATGAGGTCGTTCACGGCGGCCCGCGTCACGCCGCCTTCAGCACGCCCCGGTCGTCCTCGAGCGGCAGCGCGTTCCAGTTGCGCGACACGACCCAGTCGGGCCGTGGGTTGTCGCCGAGCTGCGGCTTGTTGGCGACGGTGTTGCAGGAGACGTAGATGTGCCAGCGGTCGTCGGCCGAGAGGTTATGGCCTGACGCATGCAGCACGTTGCAATGGAACAGGACGCAGGTGCCGGCACGCCCGGTGACGGCGACCGGCTCGGGCGAGCTCTTGAGGATCTCGATCATTCGCTGCTTGGGCATCGCCCAGAACATGTATGAGGTCGATTCGTCGTAGACCGGCTCGATGCGGCCGAGCTTGTGGCTGCCCGGGATGAGGTAGAGCGCGCCGCCCATCTCGTTGGTGTCGGTCATCATCAGGTTGAAGGTCGCCATGTCGGGCCGCCGGCATCCGTCGCGCATCCACGAGCCGTAGTCCTGGTGCCACTGCCACACCGTGCCCTCGATGGCGGGCTTGGTGTTGATCTTGGTGTGATAGACGTAGACCGCGTCGTCCTTCAGCACCTGCCGCACCGGCTGCAGGAGCCGCGGCGTGCGGACCAGCGCATGGAAGGGCTTGGAGCGGGTCGGGCCGTCGTTCTCGTGGACGCGGAAGATGGTGCGGACGCCGCCGGTGTGCTCGCGCACGACCTCGTCGCCCTGGATGCCGCTCAGCCGCGCCACCTCGCGGCGCAGCACCGCCACCTCGTTCCTGTCAAACAGGTCGGGGAACACGAGAAAGCCGTCGCGATCGAATTGCTCGAGCTGCTGGGCGCTCAGTTCCATGGCGCATCCTCCGTTTGTTTTGCAGACGCTAGCGCCGCTCCTGATCGACGTCCATGACGTAGTAGATCTTGTCCTCGCGCCGGATGCCGAGGCGGTCGTAGAAACGCCGCGAGCCCGTGTTGGCGACACCCGTGGTCCAGATCACCCGGCTGTCGCCGCGCTCCCTGGCCAGCGCCCGGATGCCCTCGATCAGCCCCTCGCCAACGCCTGACGAGCGCGCGGCCTGGGCGACGTAGAGTTCCTTCAGGAACAGGCCATGCGTGAGCTGCGGTGCGGGGAAGAAGGCGTTGAGGATGGCGAAGGCCACAAGCCGGCCGCCGTCGCCCTCGGCCACCAGGCAGGGCGTGCCGCCCCTGACCAAAAAGTCCGCGCCGGCCGCCCCGGAGCCCTCCCGGACCGTGGCCCCGTAGTGCCGTTCGTGATCTTCCAGCAGGAAGGCGAGGTCGGGTTCATCGCCGGGGCGTGCGTGCCTGATTTGCATGGCGGTTCGTTTGATCCCAGAGTTTGGATGACGAGTGGGACCACTATGTCGAAATACGGTTTGCTGATCATCTCACCGACGCCGGATCGCGAAACGCTGGAGGCGCTGCTCCTCCCGTATCGGGATCCGACGACGTATCGCGACGAGCCGCCCGCGACCGGCAAGCCCGCGATGTGGGACTACTGGGTGCTGGGCGGCATGGACTGGGCGCGGATGCTGGTGGTCAGGCCGGGCCGGCAGTTCAAGGTCAACGAGGGAGCGACCGATATCGAGGACCGCCCGGATGGAGCCGATCAGGCGCGCCTGGCCGATCTCGACCGCGCCGCGATGCGTCAGGCCGGCTTCTTCGTCTTCGCGGTGTTGGCGGCCGACGGCGAATGGCACGAATGGGACTCGCGCACGGAGAGCGCCCAGGCCTGGGGCGAGCGACTGTTCGGCCTGCTGGACGCCGCCGATCCCGACGATTGGGCCTCCGTGGCGATGTGCCATTGCTAGTGTCTCGCGCTGCGGGCATGGCTGGGGTTCCGGCGCTTGAAATCGCGAACATCGCTGGCAGGCCGCCGCAAAGCCGGTCAAAATCCGGCCGAAGCGGGAGTGATAAGCAATGCAGGGCGTGGTCAACATCGATGATCTGCGCAAGCTCGCCAAGCGGCGGCTGCCCAAGATCGCCTACGATTTCATCGAGGGCGGCACCGACGACGAGGTCGGGCTGAACACCAACGAGCAGGCCTTCCGCAACGCGCGGCTCGTGCCGCGCTACCTGGTCGATGTCTCGGTGCGCGACCAGTCGACGACCCTGTTCGGCCGCACCTATTCCAGCCCCATCGGCATCGCGCCGACCGGCCTCGCCGGCCTGTTCCGCCGCGGCGCCGACCTGATGCTGGCCGAGGCCGCGCGCGACGCCAACGTGCCCTTCATCATGTCGGGCTCCAGCACCGGCTCGATCGAGGCGCTGGGCAAGCTCGCGCCCGACCATGGCTGGTACCAGCTCTATTCGGCCAAGGACGAGGCCGTCTCCGAGGACCTGATCAAGCGCTCAGCCGATGCCGGCCTCAGGACGCTGGTCTTCACCGTCGACGTGCCCGAAGGCTCCAACCGCGAGCGCAACACGAGGAACGGCTGGGGCCGCCCGCTCAAGCTCACCTGGAAGACCAAGTTCGAGGCGCTGCTGCATCCCGCCTGGATGCTGGAATGGATGAAGCACGGCACGCCCTATTTCGACAATTGGGCAAAGTATGCCGGCCCCGGTGCGAACGCCGAGAAGGTGGCCGATCTCGTGGCCTACCAGAACCGCGCGCCGATGACCTGGAAGCACGTCGAGCGCTATCGCGAGCTGTGGAAGGGCAACTTCGTGCTGAAGGGCATCATGCATCCCGACGACGCGATCCGCGCC
The DNA here is from genome assembly GCA_947469635.1 of Rhodospirillales bacterium. GTDB lineage: Bacteria > Pseudomonadota > Alphaproteobacteria > Reyranellales > Reyranellaceae > Reyranella. The sequence continues at coordinate 3,956 of CANIRG010000474.1, forward strand.
CATGCGCTGGGCGTCGACGGCATCATGGTGTCGAACCACGGCGCCCGTCAGCTCGACAATGCGCCGTCGCCGCTCGAGGTGCTGCCGGCGATCCGCGACGCGGTCGGCGACAAGATGACCCTGATGTTCGACGGCGGCATCCGCCGCGGCGTCGACGCGCTGATCGCCCTCTGCATGGGCGCCAAGTTCTGCTTCGTCGGCCGCCCGACGCTCTACGGCGTCACCGCGGGCGGCATCCCCGGCGCCACCAAGGCACTGCAAATCTTCCGCCGCGAGATCGACATCAGCATGGCCCAGCTCGGCGTCACCAAGATCGCCGACCTCGGGCCGGAATTCCTGATGTGGAAGGATGTCGAGGACCTGCAGCGCAATCGACGATGATCTTGCTTGCTTCTCGGGCTTTAGTATGTGCGCTCTAAATAAAACGTATTTGGCTCATCAGGAAATCGAGTGGGTAAATCCAATGGGGAATGCGGCTTGAAAGCCGACCGGGATTGAGTTTCCCGGGTTTTACAAGGCTGCCGAATTGGGCATCATTTCGCGATGGCCAATTCATCGAAACGAC
>CANIRG010000475.1 GCA_947469635.1 Rhodospirillales bacterium
CAGCCCAGCCGCATTCCATGCCGCCGCGTCGAAGGCGTCGACCAGCGGCTTGCCGCGCTCGGCCTTGTAGAAGGTGTATTTCGGATCGACCTGGATCAGCATGGGCGAGGTCGTGCCGTCGAGCGGCGCGTTCGCGGCCGTCACCCAGTTGATGTACTGCACGTCGGTGCCGGACACCGGCTGCGGATCGACCAGCGCGCAGTCGAGGATCGTCTTGCCGTCCTTCTTCACCGTGCCCATGACACGGTCGTGCCGGCGTACGAACTTCACCTCACCGGCCTCGACCGGCAGGCCCCAGCGACCGCGCAGTTCCTTCGCGGCCGCATCGGTGCTGGCGACGGCGCCCAGCAGGAAGCCGCGCGGATGGGCGCCGGCGCGGCTGCCGAGCCGTAGCATCGCCAGGTTGAACGGTCCGACGGGGCTGTCGGAATATTTCATCACCGCCACGATCACATAGGACGGCAGTGCCGGATGCATCGCCTTGGGCAACAGCCCCTCGGTAGAGCTGCGCGGCACCTCGATCTGGAGCTGCATCATTTCGGCCTTGGGCAGCGTCCACGCCTCGGTGTCGAGATTGGCCAGCGTCGGCAGGCGCGCGGGCGACTGGGTGATGTCGCGGGTTCCGTAGAGGGGCATGGTCTACTCCGCCGCCTTGGCTGCCGTCGCGGGCTTCTTGGCGAAGTGCGGCATCACCTCTTTCGCGAACAGGCGCAGGCTCGCCATCACCTGCTCCTGCGGCAAGACCTCATTGGCATTGAGGATGAAGTTGATGCAGTCGACGCCCAGCGACTCCCACTTCTTCACCGCGCGGATGATGCGCGCCGGATCGCCATAGGCCATGCCCTCGGTCTGCTGCTCGTTGGCGTCGGGTCCGGTGGCGGCGCGGCGCAGCGCCGGCAGAAGCCCGAGCGACTGGTAGGACGGCGAGGAATAGACCTCGCGCGTGGAGATGAGCTGCGTCGCCAGGTAGTTGAAGGTGTTGCCTAGCTTCTTGCCCATCTCGATGCCGGTCTTCTCGTCCTCGTGGCAGAACAGGAAGTTGGTCGTCGCGACCTGCTCGTTCACGAAGGCGCCGACCGGCTCGCAGCTCTGGATGCGCCGGCGATACTCGGAGATCTTCTTCTCCTGCTCGCCGAAGCCCGCGAAGGAAAGGCCGAGGCTGCCGAGGCCACGATCGGCGGCGTCGATCTCGGTGCCGGGGCTGGTGACCGCCACCCACATCGGCGGATGCGGCTTCTGGTAGGGCTTGGGCAGGATGGTGCGTTCCGGCATCGACCAGAACTCGCCCTGATAGGCGAAGGTCTCCTGCATCCACATCTTGGGCAGGCAGCGCACGAACTCGTCCCAGCTCTTCTTGGTCGTGTCGGGATTGGCGCCGAAGCCGCCGAGCTCCGTCCAGGTGGCGGAGCGACCGGTGCCGACCTCCAGCCTGCCGCCCGAGAGGATATCGAGCGTCGCGGTGCGTTCGGCGATCTTGATCGGATGGTTGAACTCGGGAACGCAGACCACGATGCCGTGGCCGACGCGGATGTTCTTGGTCAGCACGGCACAGGCGGTGAGGAACAGCTCGGGCGCGGAGCAGTGGGAATATTCCTCGAGGAAATGGTGCTCGACGGCCCAGACATGCTCGAAGCCCAGCTCGTCGGCCAGCTTCACCTGCTCGAGGCAGTTGTTGTAGACGGTGCGTTCTTTTTCCGGCGTCCACGGACGTGGGATGGAGATTTCGTAGAACAGGCCGAACTTCATTTTCGCCTCCCGCTGCCTTTGCGAAACGCTAGGCTTGCCCGTAAGACGGCGCAACTCCACCATGGGTTCGGAGGGCGAAACGAGGAGGGAACGAAGGAAGGCGTCCTTATGTCTACCGAGACGCCGAACGTTGAGGCTGTTGCCTCAAGCCGAAAACATCGAGCGAAGGCCAGGTTATACTTGGCATTGAAGCTCTTGTGCGGTGGCCTGGGGGTTGCCGATTTCGGCTGGTTTGCGATTTCGTTCAATAATGCGGAGTACTTCCAGGCCTTCGCCGCCTTTGTATGTGTCGGCCCCCTAAGCGGGGCATATGCTGGATTTGATCACCGTTGGGTCGAGAACCGCTTTTACTGGGCCCACCGATTGTCCGTCGCAGAGAGTCTCGCGAGGATGGCAGCGGAAAAGGATTGGAATTATTGCGTTGTGCTTCGGCCATTCAAGCTGGATGCCGAAGTGCAAATGAACAATGACTTCAACCCGTTTCGTTTTTTGCCCGTTGGATTCGGCATGCCAATGGTGGATGTGCAGGAATGGCTTATGCGTTCTGCGGGCGTGACGTGGCGTTTCCTGGTGGCCGTCGATCGAGAAAAAGGTTTGAGCACAGGCCATATAAGGGGTGCTTATGTTGAGCTGGGCAGCGACTGGTTGGAAGACGTTAGGAAGCTCGTTCGGGCCGCCGACGTTATCGTATTTGTTCCGGGTGGAACGCCAGGTATCGGGCAAGAACTTGAGCTCATCTTGAAAGAGCGCCCGCATCACACGGTCATTCTTTTTCCTCGGCAGCAGGGCAATGAGCGGCTTTACAAGCAAATCGACACGCTTGCGTCGCTTGATCCCTATCGTCCCTTGGTGCCTCGCAAGGGGGCAATAATTCTGCCCCTCAAGGATGACGCGGATGCAATGCACCTCCAAGCCTATCCATTGACTCCGACCAGCGCGCGCAAGGTCCTGAAGGCCAGAAGCGGTGCCCAAATCGATTGACGAGAGCGATGACCAACCGTCGGCTTCGATGTCGACTACATCGTTTTGGGGAATCGTCACGCTTGCAGCCTCAACGGCTGCCCTCCACCATGTATGAACATGGGACGATCGATGATTGGACGTGAATGACGAGACTTACAGGCAAGGTCGCCATCGTCACAGGCGGCGCGAGCGGCATGGGCCGCGCCACGGTCATGCGCTTCCTGGCCGATGGCGCCAAGGTGATGGTGGCCGACCTCAACGAGGCCAACGGCGCGGAGACGCTGGCCGTCGCCAAGGCGCAGGGCCATGCCGATGCCGTCGCCTTCATGCGCTGCGACGTTGCCCAGGAAGCCGACGTGGCCGCGACCGTGGCGGCGGCCGAGAAGCGCTTCGGCCGGCTCGACATCGCCTATCTCAATGCCGGTGTCGGCGGTGCCTTCGGCCCGATCGCGGAGACCAGCGTCGAGGACTGGGACTACACCTTCGCCGTGCTGACGCGCTCGGTGTTCCTGGGCATGAAGCACGCTTCTCTGGCGATGAAGAAGCACGGCGACGGTGGCGTCATCCTCGTCACCGCGTCGATCGCCGGCATGGTGGGCGGCGGCGGCAGCCACGCCTATTCCGCCGCCAAGGCCGCCGTCATCAGCCTGATCCAGAATGTCGCGGCCGAGCTGGGGCCGCATCGCATTCGCGTCGTCGGCATCGCGCCCGGCGTCATTTCCACGCCGCTGGTCCATCGCGGCAAGCCGGAGCGCTACGAGGAGCAATTCAGGCGCCAGCCCTGGCCCGACCGCGGCGAGCCCGAGCATATCGCCGACGTGGCGTCTTTCCTCTGCTCCGACGAGGCGCGTTTCATCACTGGTGAAACGGTCAAGGTCGATGGCGGTCTCCTGGCCCAGGGTGTGGCACTATGGGGGACCGGTACGTCGTCGATGTTCCTCAAGAGCGCCGGCGTCAATCGCGGCACGACCGGCGAGGCCATGGTCGTGCGTCATCTCGAACCCAAAGGATAGATCATGAGCGACGCCGAGCGTCTTCACCGCCATCTCATCGGCCAGCAGGGCTCGCGCCGGTCGCTGAACACGCCCGTGCTCGTGCTCGACCTCGAGATGCTCGACCGCAACATCGCCGAGATGGCGTCGTTCGCGAAGACGCATGACGTGAAGCTGCGGCCGCATTCCAAGACCCACAAGTCGGCCGACATCGCCCGCCGCCAGATCGCCGCCGGCGCGCTGGGCGTCTGCTGCGCCAAGCTGGGCGAAGCCGAGGCGCTGGGCGAGGCCGGCATCCAAAGCCTGCACATCACCTCACCGGTGGTGACGCCGCAGGCCATCGCGCGCCTGGTCGAGCTGAATGCCAAGGTGAGCGACCTGATGCTGGTCGTGGATCACCCGGCCAATGTCGACGCCCTTGCCGCCGCCGCGGACAAGGCCGGCAAGGTGCAGACGGTGATCGTCGATATCGATCCCGGCCTGCATCGCACCGGCGTCGCCTCGCCCGAGGGTGTGGTCGAGCTGGTGAAGAAGGTGGTGGCGCACAAGTCGCTGAAATATGCCGGCGTGCAGTTCTATTGCGGACGGCACCAGCACATCGTCGACTTCGCCCAGCGCAAGGCCGAGATCGAGGAGCGCACGGATTATCTCAAGGGCATCCTGACCAAGCTCGATGCCGCCGGCCTGAAGCCCGGCATCGTCACCGGCTCGGGCACCGGCACGCATTTCATCGACGCCCCGCTCGGCGCCTTCACCGAGCTGCAGGTCGGCTCCTACGTCTTCATGGATCACGACTACAACGTCTGCGACCTGCGCGG
>CANIRG010000476.1 GCA_947469635.1 Rhodospirillales bacterium
CGCATTTGTTGCCGTGCGCGAGCGCCGGCATCACCGCCACGCCGGCCACGTCGGGCAGGCTGAAGCCGTCCGCCGGCAGCACGCCGCCATCCGGCACCTCGACAAGGTCACCGCCCGAGGTGATGCAGATCTCGGTGAGATCGAGCCCCTTCAGCGCCTGGACGAAGGCGGAGCCCGCATGGACATGCGGGGCCGCCTGCAGGCTCGACCCGATGCGCTTCTCCGCACGCTCCAACTCCAGCGCGCCGGTGACGACGCGGCGCAGCGCCCGCACGGTCTTCCACTTCTCGCCCAGCGCCGGATCTAGCCAGCCGGCGGGGATCGTGGGGTAGACGCGCAGATGCACCGAATCGGCCTTGCCGTCCGGCACGTCCTGCGGCCGGGCAAGCCAGGCCTCCTCGGCGGTGAAGCAGGTGATGGGCGCGAGCCACGCCGTCAGGAACGAGAACAGCTCGGCCATGACGGTGCGGCCGGCGCGCCGGCGCAGCGCCTGGGGCGCATCGCAATAGATCGCATCCTTGCGGATGTCGAAATAGAAGGCCGAGAGATCGCCGGCGCAGAAGGTATTGAGCTCGGTGGCGATGGTGTGGAAGTCGTAGTCATCCACCGCCTTGCGCAGGATCGTGTCGAGCTCGGCCAGGCGATGCAGCACCCAGCGTTCGAGCTCCGGCATCTCGGCCGGCTCGACACGCTCGGCAGCCGTGAAGCCGTCGAGGCTGCCCAGCAGGTAGCGCAACGTGTTGCGCAGCCGGCGATAGGCTTCCGCCTGGTGCTTCAGGATCTCCGGGCCGATGCGCTGGTCCTCGGTGTAGTCGGTGCCGACCACCCAGAGCCTCAGGATATCGGCGCCATACTGGTCGCAGACGCTTTGCGGGGCGGTGATGTTGCCCAGCGACTTCGACATCTTGCGGCCCTGCTCGTCGAGCGTGAAGCCGTGGGTCAGCACGCCGTCGTAGGGCGCGCGGCCGCGCGTGCCGCAGCTCTCGAGCAGCGAGGAATGGAACCAGCCGCGATGCTGGTCGGAGCCTTCGAGATAGAGGTCGGCCGGCCACTTGAGGTCGGGATTGCCTTCGAGCGTGAAGACATGGGTGCAGCCGGAGTCGAACCAGACGTCGAGGATGTCCTTGGCCTGCTCGTAGTCGGCGGCATTGTGCTTGTTGCCGAGGAAGCGTTCCGGCGGGCTCTCGAACCAGGCATCGGCGCCCTCGGCCTTGAAGGCCGCCACGACACGCTCCATCACCTCGGGATCGCGCAACGGCTCGCCGGTGGCCTTGTTCACGAACACCGCGATCGGCACGCCCCAGGCGCGCTGGCGCGACACGCACCAGTCGGGCCGCTGCTCGATCATCGAGCGCAGGCGGTTGTAGCCGGCGCGCGGCACGAAGCGGGTGGCGTCGATCGCCGCCAGCGCTTTTTCGCGCAAGGTGCCGCCGATCTCGGGGATCAGCCTGTCCATGGCGATGAACCACTGCGGCGCATTGCGGAAGATCACCGGCGCCTTGGACCGCCATGAATGCGGGTAGGAGTGGGTGATTCGGCCCGACGCCAAAAGCTTGCCAGCCTTGTCGAGAGTCTCGATCACGGCCCTGTTGGCCGGGCCCTTCTTGCCCACCGAGGTATAGACCTGCAGGCCGGCGAACAGCGGCACATGCGGATAATAGGCACCGTCCTCCATGACGGTGTCGGGCACTTCCACGCCGTTGGCGACGCCCAGCTCGTTGTCGTCGGCGCCGTGGCCCGGCGCGATATGCACGAAGCCGGTGCCGGCATCGGCGGTGACGAAGGAGCCGGCCAGCAGGCGCACGTCGAACTCGTAGCCCTGCCCGCGCAGCGGGTGCGCGGCGATCAGGCCATCGAGGTCGGACGCCGCAAGATCGGACACGACCTTGGCCGTGAACTTGCCCTCCGACGCAACGGCGCCCACGAGGTCCCTGGCCAGAACCATCTTCTCGCCGACGCGGGCCTTGCTGCCCTCGGCCACCTCGGTGACCTCGACCAGCGCGTAGGCGATCTCCGGCCCGTAGGCGAGCGCGCGGTTGCCCGGGATCGTCCAGGGCGTGGTGGTCCAGATCACGACCGAGGCGCCGTCGAGCTTGCCGCCGGCCGATTTCACCACCGGGAAGCGGACATTGACCGTGTCGGAGGTATGGTCGTGATATTCGATCTCGGCTTCGGCCAGCGCGGTCTTCTCGACCACGCTCCACAGAACGGCCTTGGAGCCCTTGTAGAGGCCGCCATTCATCAGGAACTTGCCGAGCTCGCCCGCGATGATCGCCTCGGACTCGTACTTCATCGTCGAGTAGTAATGGTCCCAGTCGCCATCGACGCCCAGCCGCTTGAATTCCTCGCGCTGCACGCCGATCCAATGGTCGGCAAAGGCGCGGCACTGGCGACGGAACTCGGCCACCGGCACCTTGTCCTTGTCCTGCTTCTTGGCGCGATATTCCTCCTCGATCTTCCACTCGATCGGCAGGCCGTGGCAGTCCCAGCCGGGTACATAGTGCGAGTCCTTGCCCAGCATCTGCTGGGTGCGGCTCACGAGGTCCTTGAGGATCTTGTTGAGCGCATGACCGATATGGAGGTTGCCGTTGGCGTAGGGGGGGCCGTCATGGAGGACGAACTTGGGCCGCCCCTTGCTCTCGGCGCGCAGGCGCTCGAACAGCTTCATGTCGGCCCAGCGCTTCAGGAGCTCGGGCTCCTTCTTGGGCAGGCCGCCACGCATGGGGAAGTCGGTCTTGGGCAGGAAGACGCTGGACTTATAGTCGGGGGATTTATAGTCGGTTGTCACGACGGGCTCATTTGATTCGGGCGGGCGCCAGGGCTTTCCCGGCACGCAAAAGGCAACACAACGACCCGGCCGCTGCTAGCGGACCGGGCGGGTAATTCGCTCCCGGAGTGCCCTTATCATCATGGGGCCGGCAATCTAGGGACGGGGGTCGGGAGGGTCAAGGACGCGGGGCGGGTGTCTCAAACCGTCTCAACCGTCTCACCCCCCCGTGAGACACTTTTAATGCGATGGTATAAGGGTTTTAGGCCATTTTGTCTCACGTCTCACGACTCACACCCTCAAAAACGCGCTGCGAACGCGCGATCCACCGGCGCGGTCGCTTTCCCCCTCCCTGCCCTCCCCCGAAGACGGGGGAGGAGAATGAAAGAAAGCTTTCCTCCCCAGTCTTCGGGGGAGATGCCCGAAAGGCGGAGGGGGAAGCCCTCAGTCGAGATCCATCCGTCTCATGAGCGCGCAGGATGCGCGCGGTCCAGAAGAGACCGAGCTGCCTCACCGTCGGCCGCGATCTGGGCTTTTAGCTGGTCGAGGCCGGAGAATTTCATCTCGGCCCGGATGAAGTCGATCAGCTCGACACGCAGGACCTTGCCGTAGAGATCTCCCGCGAAGTCGAACAGATGGACCTCGAAATTCTCCTGCAGCTTGCCGAAGGTCGGTCGCTTGCCGAGGTTGGCCACCGCATTGCGCCACGCGCCATCGACCAGCGCCCGCACGGCATAGACGCCGAAGCGCGGGCGCAGATGCTCGCCCAGCGCCACGTTGGCGGTGGGAAAGCCGATGGTGCGGCCGCGCTGGTCACCCAGCTCGACGATGCCCTCGATCTCCCAGGGATGGCCCAAAAGCTCGGCGGCCTCGCGCACCATGCCGGCGCGCAGCGCCTCGCGGATGCGGGTGGAGGAATAGATCTCGCCTTCGCGCATCACCGGATCGATCACGGTGACGCCGAAGCCGCGCAGCTTGCCCGCCTCGCGCAGGAACTCGACATTGCCGCCGCGCCGCGCGCCGAAGGTGAAATCGTAGCCGCAGACGACATGGCGGGCGCCCAGGCCCTTCAGCAGCACGTCGTCGATGAAGGCGTCGGCGGAGATGGCGGCGAAGGCCGAATCGAAGCGCTGGGCCAGCACGGCCTGGACACCGTAGTGCTCCAGCAGCCGCAGCTTGGCGGGCGGCAGGGTGAGGCGGAACGGGCCGGTGTCGGGCACGAAGAAGCGGCGCGGATGCGGCTCGAAGGTGAGCGCCACCAGCGGGCCGCCCATCGCCCTGGCCTGCTCGGCGGTGTGCGCCAGCAGCGCCTGATGGCCCTTGTGCACCCCGTCGAAATTGCCGAGCGCGACCGCACCGCCACGCCAGGATTCGGGGATGTCCTCCCAATGGTCGAAGGCGGGAATCATTGCCCCGGTCATGCCACGTCGCGCCGCGGCACCAGCACGATCGCCTCGCCGTCGATCACCACCTTGTCGCCGTTCAGGCACTGGGTCTTGAGCGTGACCCGCCGCCGCTTGTCGTCGATCGCTGTGATGGTGGCGATGGCGGTGATGGTCTCGCCGATGAGGACCGGCGCCATGAAGCTCAGCGTCTGGGAGATGTAGACCGCGCCGGGGCCGGGCAGCTTGGTGCCGATCACGGTCGAGATGAAGCTGCCGCTCAGCATGCCGTGGGCGATGCGCTGGCCGAACCGTGTGGTGCGGGCGAAGCCGTCGTGCAGATGGATCGGGTTGGTGTCGCC
>CANIRG010000477.1 GCA_947469635.1 Rhodospirillales bacterium
CACCGGCGCCCCTGCCGCCACCAGCACCGCCGCCCGCACCCGTCGCGCAGGAACCCGCACCTGTCGCTGCGGTCCAGCCGCAGCCGGCACCCGCACCCATGCCTGCTCCGCCGCTCAAGTCGGAGAGCAGCTACGGCGGCGCACCGGTGATCGAGATCGCGATCCCGCGCCCGGCCAGTGCCGCGCCCGTGGAAACGTCCCCGCCGCCCTACACGCGTGCGTCGATGCCGGCACCTGCGCCGGTTCTCGCCACCGCGTCGTCGATGCCGTCGCCGCAGAAGCAGATCGACGAGTCGGACTGGCGCGTGACCCGGCCGGCGCCGCGGCCGACGATACGCTCCGAGCCGTCGCGGCCGCTTGCCGCCCGGCCGGTCGCCGCCGACAGCCGCGCGCCCAATTTGTTCCAGCGCATCACCGGCGCCTTCGCGGCACCGCCCCGGCAGGGAGGGCCGACCGCATCGGCCAGCGCTGCCGCCGTTGCCCTGGCCGATCCGCCGCCGATGCCGCGCGTGACGCAGGAAACCTACGTCGCACCCACGCCCAAGCCGGTGCTTCGCCCCGCGCCGACGCAGACCGGCCTCGACGTCACCGAGCGGCCCAGAGCGTCGCGCGACGACGACGACCTGCAAATTCCTGCCTTCCTGCGCCGGCAGGCCAACTGAGCCAGCCGGTTTTATCCACGCATCTTCCTGAGGGGCCCTACGGCCCCTCTTTTTTTGTCCTCCGCGTGATATAACCCCGCAGCACAATGGCTTGACGGATGGAACATGTCGAAAGCGCTCGTCGGTAGACTCTACGGAGCGGCCCTGGCCGTCGTGATGCTGGGCCTGATGGGCTGCGGCGAGAAGGAAGGCCCTTATATCGAGCAGCCCGTCGACACCCTCTACAACCGCGCGCTCGACGATCTCGGCAAGCAGGAATACAAGGCCGCCGCCAAGGGCTTCGAGGAGGTAGATCGCCAGCATCCCTACTCGGTGTGGGCGACCAAGGCGCAGATCATGGCCGCCTTCACCTACTACCAGTCCAACAAGTACGACGACGCCATCATCGCGCTCGACCGCTTCATCCAGCTCCATCCCGGCCATCGCGACGTGCCTTACGCCTACTACCTGAAGGCGCTGTGCTTCTACGAGCAGATCTCCGACGTCGGCCGCGACCAGCGCATCACCCAGCAGGCGCTCGACGCGCTGGCCGAGGTCGTCAAGCGCTTCGCCGAGACGCCCTACGCCCGCGACTCCCGCCTCAAGGTCGAGCTCACCATCGACCATCTCGCCGGCAAGGAGATGGCCGTCGGCCGCTACTACCAGCAGAACAAGCAGTATGTCGGCGCGATCAACCGCTACCGCACGGTCATCGAGCGCTATCAGACGACCACGCACGTGCCCGAGGCGCTGCATCGGCTGGTCGAATCCTATATCGCGCTCGGGGTGAAGCCGGAGGCCCAGGAGGCCGCGGCCGTGCTGGGCCACAACTTCCCGGGCAGCGACTGGTACGCCGACAGCTACTTCATGCTCACCGGCGAGGATTTCCGGTTCGACAGCACGAAGTAGCACCATGCTGCAATCGCTTTCGATCCGCGACTTCGTCCTGATCGAGAAGCTCGATCTCTCCTTCGCACGCGGCCCCGAGGGCGGCGCGCATGGCGGGTTGGGCGCGCTGACCGGAGAGACCGGCGCGGGCAAGTCGATCCTGATCGATGCGCTGGGCCTGGCGCTGGGCGCGCGCGCCGAGTCTTCGGCGGTGCGCCGTGGTGCTGCCCAGGCCTCGGTGGTGGCGTCCTTCGACCTGTCGAAGGACCACGCGGCGCACGCGATCCTGTCCGAGCAGGGCTTCGACGACGAAGACGTGCTGACCCTCCGGCGCACCATCGGCGCCGACGGCCGCGGCCGCGCCTTCGTCAACGACCAGCCGGCCTCGGTGGCGCTGCTGCGGCGGCTCGGCGACACGCTGGTCGAGATCCAGGGCCAGATGGAGCAGCACGGCCTGCTCGACATGGCGACGCATCGCGCCTCGCTCGACGCTTTCGGCGGCCTCGAACGGCAGGCCGACGCGGTGCGGACCGCGTGGCGCAGCTGGCGCGCGGCCGAGCAGGCGCGGGCCGACGCCGAGGAAGCCAACGCCGCGGCGCGGCGCGATGAAGCCTTCCTCCGGCATGCGCTGAGAGAGCTGAGTGCCCTCGCACCCAAGGCCGACGACGAGGAGAAGCTCGCCGAGGAACGCCAGCTGCTGCGCGCCGGCAGTGCACTGGGCGAAGCGGTGGCGCAGGCACTGGGCGAGCTGGAGCAAGGACGCGGCGCCGTCGCCGCCCTGCACGCCGCGCATCGCCTCGTCGAGCGCAATGTCGACAAGGCAGCCGGCCGGCTCGATGCGCCGCTGGCGGCGCTCGAACGCGCGGTGAGTGAAGCGACGGAGGCGCAGGCCCAGCTCGAGGCGGCGCGCGAGTCGCTGGAGTTCGATCCCGAGCGGCTGGAGAAGATCGAGGAGCGGCTGTTCGGCCTGCGCGCCGCTGCCCGCAAGCACAATGTCACCGTGCCCGAGCTCGCGCCGCTGGCCGAGACCATGGCGGCGCAACTGGCGGCGCTCGACGACGGCGAGGCCGGCCTGAAGAAACTGGCGGCGGTCGCCAAGGCGGCGCGTGCCACATATGTGGCCGCTGCCGAAGCGCAGGCGGCGGGCCGCCGCAAGGGCGCGGCCAAGCTCGACAAGGCGGTTGCCGCCGAGCTGGCGCCGCTCAAGCTCGAGAAGGCAAGGTTCGTCACCGGTCTCGTGGCACTGCCGGAGGCGGAATGGTCTGAAAGCGGCACCGACCGCGTGCAATTCACGGTTGCCACCAATCCCGGCGCCCCGCCGGCGCCGATCGCCAGGATCGCCTCGGGCGGCGAGCTGTCGCGTTTCCTGCTGGCCCTCAAGGTGAGCCTGGCCAAGGTCGGCGACGCAGCGACAATTGTGTTCGACGAGGTCGATTCGGGCATCGGCGGCGCCACGGCGGCGGCGGTGGGCGAGCGGCTGCGTCGCCTCGCGCAGGATGTGCAAGTCCTGGTTGTGACCCATTCCCCGCAGGTCGCGGCAGTGGCCGATCGCCACTGGCTGATCCGCAAGACCACGACGCGCAACGCGGCGGCTACCGACGTGGTGGCGCTCGATGCGCCGGGCCGCCGCGAGGAGATCGCACGCATGCTCTCGGGTGCCGAGGTGACTGCTGAGGCGCGTGCCGCTGCCGATCGGCTGCTGGCGGCGGGCTGAGCATGTCGCGCGCCGCCAAGGTCGTGGCCTCCACTGCCGTCGAGCAGCTCACTGAGCGCCAGGCGCGGTCGGAGCACAAGCGCCTCGCCGAGGAGATCGGCCATCACGACAAGCTCTATCACGAGAAGGACGCGCCGGAGATCTCCGACGCCGACTACGACAGGCTGCGCCAGCGGCTGAAGGCGATCGAGGCGCGCTTCCCGCAGCTCGCCGACATGTTCAGCCCGACGCAGCAGGTGGCACCGACGCCGACCACGGCCTTCGCCAAGGTCCGGCACGCGCGGCCGATGCTGTCGCTCGACAATGCCTTCACCGACGAGGAGCTGCAGGGCTTCCTCGACCGGCTGCGCCGCGCGTTGGAGCGTGAGACCGACCTCAAGCCCGAGGACGAGATCGCGCTCGCCTGCGAGCCCAAGATCGACGGCCTGTCGATCAGCCTGCGCTACGAGGACGGCGTCTTCATCGTCGGTGCCACGCGCGGCGACGGCACGACGGGCGAGGACGTGACGTCCAACCTGCTCACGGTGAAGGACATCCCACAGAAGCTCAAAGGCAAGGTGCCCGGGATCATCGACGTGCGCGGCGAGGTCTATATGGAGCGCGCCGCCTTCAACGCAATGAACAAGCGGCAGGAGGCGGCGGAGGAGAAGACCTTTGCCAATCCGCGCAATGCCGCCGCCGGCTCGCTGCGCCAGCTCGATGCGGAGATCACGGCCAGCCGTCCGCTGCGCTTCTTCGCCTATGCGTGGGGCGAGGCGGAGCCACGGACGTGGAAGACCCACAGCGAATATCTGAAGCTGCTGAAGGGCTGGGGCTTCAAGGTCAACCCGCTGTCGCAGCTCTGCCGTACGCCCGACGAGGTGCGCGCCTTCTACGCCAGGATCGGCGTCGAGCGGCCGTCGCTGCCCTACGACATCGACGGCGTCGTCTACAAGGTCGACCGCATCGACTGGCAGGAACGCCTGGGCTTCGTGAGCCGTGCGCCGCGCTGGGCGATGGCCCACAAGTTCCCGGCCGAGCAGGCGCGCACGCGGCTGAACGGCATCCTCATCCAGGTCGGCCGCACCGGCGCGCTGACGCCGGTGGCCGATCTCGAGCCGGTCAATGTCGGCGGTGTCATGGTGGCACGCGCCTCGCTGCACAATGCCGACGAGATCGAGCGCCTCGACGTCCGGGTGGGCGACATGGTGATCATCCAACGCGCCGGCGATGTCATTCCGCAGGTGCTGGGTTTCGTCCCTGAGGAGCG
>CANIRG010000478.1 GCA_947469635.1 Rhodospirillales bacterium
GTTTTACCGTCGCGCTCGGCAAGCAGGGTGTTGGCAATACTCAACGGTTCTCTCCGGTCCCGAGTGACGAGGAGTATGTGCCAGAAACTGCATTTCCTTGTGAAATAACAAATTGTTACTCAGTGTTTCACAAGTTTCATAGCCAGTGGCGTTCGCGATACCAACCGATGGTCTCGGCAAATCCCCGTGCGAGGGTATAGCGCGCGGCGAAGCCGATGGTGTTGGCCAGCCGGCGATCGTGAATTGTCCAATCGGGGTGAAACATCTCGCGCACCTTGCCCGGCGTCAGGATCTGCACGGGTCCACCCAGCGATTGGCGCAGGAGATTTGCCCAGGCGACCGCCATGATCTGGAAACGGGCAATCGACACGGACCGCACGCGCCGGCCGACAGCCCCCTGCACCGCCTCAGCCATGTCGGAATAGCTGTAGCCGCCCTCATGCCCGTCATCGATCTCGTAGATGTCCGACGGCAGCTGCCGATCCAGGGCAAGCGCCAGCGCCTCGGCCAGGTCGACGACATGGATCCAGCCCAGGCGCGCCTCGGGCCGGTTCGGCCGCAGCGCCAGCCCGCGCACGGCGGTGCGGAAGTAGGCCAGGGTCTCGCGGTCGCCCGGTCCGTAGACCGCGGGCGCCCGGACGGCGAGCCATGGCCCGGTGCGGCGCGCCACGACCTCCTCGGCCGCGCGCTTGCTGGCGGCATAGGGCGACAGGAGCGGCTCGCGGGCGGCCAACGAAGACAGCAACAGGAACGGCACGTCGGGCGCGAGCGCCGACAGCCGGGCCGTGCCGTCGCGGTTCACCGCAAGGAAGTCGGCCTCATGCCGCGCCTTGATCAGGCCGGCGGCATGGATCACCGCGTCGGCTCCGGCGACCAGGCGCGCGAGCGCCGCGTCGTCCTCGAGATCGCCGAGCACGACCTCGGCCTCGACACCGGCCAGCGACGGCACGGGCGACCATTTGCGGATCAGCAGACGGACGCGCCAACCATGGCGCGCCAGCGCGGCGACGAGATGAGGTCCGACGAAGCCTGTGGCGCCGGTGACGGCAACCCGCCTGGGCCCCCCCGGTTGGGACACCACCGCGCCTTCAGGCCGCGGCAGGCTTGGCGGCGTACAGGCCGGCGAGGTAGTTGGCCTTGACGCGCGTGCGCGAGAGCTTGCCCGAGGTGGTCGAGGGCAGGCCCATGGTCGGCGGCACCAGGACCACCTCGCAGTCGACTGCCACGGCCTCGCGCACGGCGCCGGCGACGTTGCTTGCGAGCGCCGCCCGCCCCTCCTCGCCGCCGGCGATGCGCGCCAGCACGGCCACCACGACACGCTCGCCATCGGCCGTGTCGATCGAGAAGGCCGCCGAATCACCAGTCTTCACGACGCGCTTGTTCTCGATCGCCCACTCGATGTCCTGCGGCCAGATATTGCGGCCGTTGACGATGATCAGGTCCTTGGCGCGGCCGGTGACGACGATCTCGCCCTCCAGCAGGTAGCCGAGATCGCCAGTGTCGAGCCAGCCATCCGACAGCACCTCGCGGCTGGCTGCGGGATCGTTGAAGTAACCTGGCATGATGCTGGGGCCGGCCACGAAGATGCGGCCGACCTCACGGTCGCCCAGCACCTTGCCAGCCGGGTCGCGCACTTCCAGCCGATGGCCCGGCAGCACGCGGCCGCACAGCACGAAGCGGCGGGCGCGCAGCACGTCATGTGGATCGGTCGCCGGCACGGCGCGCTGCGCCTCGGCCAGCGCCACGCGATCGACGGTGTCGGTGCGCATGCCGGCGCCGCGCGGGCTGAAGGTGATGGCAAGGCTCACCTCGGCCATGCCGTAGCTCGGGATGAAGGCCTCGCGGCGGAACCCCTTCGGCCCGAAGGCCTCGGCGAAGCGGTCGAGCACCTCGGGACGCACCATGTCGCCGCCGATGCCGGCATGCCGCCAGCTCGACAGGTCGAGATCCTCCGGCACCTTCAGGGCGCCGCGGCGCGTGGCGAGGTCGTAGCCGAAGCTCGGGCTGTAGACGATGGTCGCGCGGTTGCGCGAGATCATGTTCAGCCACTGCATCGGCCGGCGGGCGAAGTCGCGCGGCGTGATGTAGTCGATCGACTGCTGGACGGAGAGCGGCTGCATCAGGAAGCCGATCAGCCCCATGTCGTGATAGAGCGGCAGCCAGCTGGCGCTGCGGTCACCCGGGACGATGTCGAGGCCGCCGGGCCCCGCGATGCCGGCGAGGTTGGCCATCAGCATGGCCTGGGTCACCTGCACGCCATGCGGATGGCGCGTGCTGCCCGAGGAGAACTGGATGTAGCAGGTGTCGTCCGGTCCGAGTGGCCGGAGATCGACCGGCCGGTCCGGCAACGCCTCGACCACGTCGAACGAACCGTGCAGACGGACGGCGGGAAACTCCTTGGCGACCTCGGCGATGAAGCCGGCGAGGTCGTCGATGCCGAACGCCGCCACCGCGCCCGACGTGGCGACCTGGCGGCGCAGCTGGTCGATATAGGATTCCTTGCCGCCGATGCCCACCGGCAGCGACACCGGCACCGGCAGCATCCCGGCATACTGGGCGCCGAAGAAGAGGTCGAAGAAGCCCGGCCAGGTGTCGGCGATGATCAGCATCCGCTCGCCGGGCAGGAAGCCCGCGCCGATCAGCTTGCGGGCGACGGTGTGGGCGGCGTCGCGAACCTCGCGCCACGCCCGCGCCGACAGGAGATCGCCGCGGGCGTTGTAGATCGTGACTCCCGTGTCGCCCTGGGCGGCATAGTCCAGCATTTCCGGCACGGTCCGAAAGTCGGCGCGGCGCAGAGGAAGGTTGGGGCTGCGAGAGGGAAGCGCGTTCATGTGATTCTTCAGGAAGGCCGGTCTCCTAACAGAAGGTCTCCGCCCTCTCAAGCCAGCGGGCCTCCCAAGCCGCCGGACCCGCCGCGGCGGACAAGTTGACACACCCCCGGCCGCGGAAGATATTGCCCGACCCCCGCCAAAAGCGGGGGGTTTTACTTTTGAGGGAGGCTCGCTGTGATTACGGCTGTGATGCCGACGTACGGTCGCAAGGACGTCGTGTTCGAACGCGGAGAAGGCAATTATCTCTACGCGACGGACGGCCGACGTTACTTGGACTTTACCTCCGGCATCGCCGTGAACGCGCTGGGCCATTGCCATCCCGCCCTGGTCAAGGCTCTGACCGAGCAGGGCCAGAAGCTGTGGCACACCTCGAACCTGTTCCGTGTCGGCAACGGCGAGAGGCTGGCCCAGCGGCTGGTCGAGAACTCGTTCGCCGACACGATGTTCTTCTGCAACTCGGGCGCCGAGGCGATCGAGGGCGGCATCAAGCTGATCCGCAAGTATCAGTTCATGAACGGCCAGCCCAAGCGCTACAAGGTCATCTGCTTCCAGGCCGCCTTCCACGGCCGCCTGCTGAACGCACTGGCGGCCACCGGCAACGAGAAATACCTCGAAGGCTTCGGCCCGCCGGCACCGGGTTACAGGCACGCCCCGCTCAACAACACCAACGTCGTGCGCGACATGGTGGATGACGAGACCGCCGGCATCCTGGTCGAGCCGATCCAGGGCGAGGGCGGCATCCGCGCGACCACGACGCAGTTCCTGAAGGACCTGCGCGCGATCTGCGACGAGTTCGGCCTGCTGCTGTTCTACGACGAGATCCACACGGGTTTCGGCCGTACCGGCAAGATGTGGGGCTACGACTGGTCGGGCGTGAAGCCCGATGTCGCGGCGATCGCCAAGGGCATGGGCGGCGGCTTCCCGATCGGTGCCTTCATGGCGACCGAGAAGGCGGCGGTCGGCATGGTCCCGGGCACGCACGGCTCGACCTATGGCGGCAATCCGTTGGCCACGGGCGTGGCCAACGCCGTGCTCGACGAGCTCCTGAAGCCCGGCTTCATCGACGCCGTGGCGAGCAAGGGCGAGTACCTCAAGGGCCAGCTCGAAGGCCTCGTGAAGAAGCATCCCGCAGTCTACACCGAGCAGCGTGGCATGGGCTTCCTCCAGGGCATCCAGTGCACGCCGGCGGTGCCGGCGGGCGACATGGTGATGAAGCTGCAGACGCTGGGCCTCCTGGTTCCGCCGGCGGGCGAGAACGTCGTGCGTGTCTTCCCGGCATTGATCGCCGACAAGGCCGCGCTCGACGAGGGCATCGACATCCTCTCGAAGGCCGCGCAGTCCTTCGAAGCCGGCGCCAAGGCCGCGTGATGACATGGCTGACCCCAAACACTTCCTCGACCTAGACCAGGTCGATCCCAAGACGCTTCGCCAGATCCTCGACCAGGGCAAGGCGATGAAGAAGCAGCGTGCCAACGGCGGCCCCGGGGGCGGCCACCCCCAGCCATTGGCCGGCAAGACGCTCGCCATGATCTTCGAGAAGCCCTCGACCCGCACCCGCGTGTCGTTCGAGGTCGGCATGCGCGAGCTCGGCGGCCAGACGATCATGCTGGGCCGCACCGACACGCAGCTGGGACGCGGCGAGACCATCGCCGA
>CANIRG010000479.1 GCA_947469635.1 Rhodospirillales bacterium
AACCCACATGCGTTCCTCCGGGGCCGGCTTTTGCCGCAGCCTATCACGCCGCGAGGAAACGGCGCGCCCCTTCGAGATAGCCGCGCCAGGCGCCGTCGACGCTGGCCAGCAGGGCGCATTCGTCGGTGCCGTGCACGTTCTCCGCCGTGACGCCGAGGCCGCAGAGCGTCGGGATGCCGTGCGCTGCGAGGAGGTTGCCGATGTTCGACGGGCCGCAGACGGCCAGCGGCACGTCGCGTCCCCACGCGAGCGCGCCGGCCGACTGGAATAAGCGCACCAGCGGATGGCTCTCCGGGACGAGGTACGGCGGCCAGCTCTCGACCGGCTCGATGTGCGCATCGTGGCGCGCGGCGATGGCGTCGAGCCAGCGGCTTGCCTGCTCGATGCCGAAGCCTGGAGTCAGCCGCATGTCGAGGCTGCACACCGCGCGATCCGGCACCATGCTGAAGCCCTCGCCACCTTCGATCCGGGTGACGGTCACCCGCGGGCCGAAGGCGAAGGGGCCCGGCGGCTCGAGCGGCAGCTCGGCCTCCTCGAGCGCGGTGATGAGGCGGGCGAGCTTGCCGATGGCGTTGATGCCGTCCCCGTCGGTCGAGCCCGAATGGCCGGCACGTCCCGAGACCGCGAGGCGCACGCGATGGAAGCCGCGGCTGCCGCGGATCAGCTCGTGGTTGCCGGGATAGCCCAGCACCGCGCCGTCGGGCCGGCGGTCGAGCGCGGCGAGATAGGCGCGCGCGCCGCCGAAGCGACCGGTGTGCTCGTCGGCATCGAGCAGGAGGTCGACACCGCCGCGGCGGATCGCGCCTGTCGCCACGAGATCGCGCACGACATGCGCCAGGATCGCGGCGCCCATCTTGGAGTCCGCGGCGCCACGGCCCCACAGCCTGCCGTTGTCGATGGCGCCCGAGGTCGGCGGTCGCGACCAGCGCGCCGGGTCGCCGAAGGGCGCGGTGTCGATGCAGGCGTCGAGGCAGAGGATCGGGCCTGCCTCCGGTCCCATGACGCGCACGCAGAGCCCGACCGTCTCGCCGGCGTCGCTGGTGAGGGAACGGGGCTCCAGCCCGTGCGCGGCGAGCCAGCGTCCGAGCGCGCGCAGCACCGGCTCGGGCGAGTCGGCGCCGGCCCGCGAGGGCAGCCGCACCAGCTCGGCGGCCAGCGCCACGATGCCATCGACGTCAGCCTGCTGCATGGATGCTCCCGTCAGACCAGCCGATAGACCTCGACCGGCGCGTCGTGGCCCTTGACGCGGCGCTGCTCGGGCGGCGGCAGATCCATGCCCAGCGAGCTGCGGTCCTGGACCGCGGCCAGCGTCTGGCCGCTCACCAGCAGCACGATGTCGTCCGCCGGTGTCATGAACTCCTTGCCGAGCTGCTCGAAGCGCTGGGCCACGTTCACCGCATCGCCAATCACCGTGAAGTTCACCCGCCCCGGCGCGCCGATATTGCCGGAGACGACGCGGCCCGAATGAAGGCCGATGCGCATGCGGATCGGCGGCATGCCGGCGGCGCGACGCTCCGCATTGTCCTCGCCGATCGCTCTTACGATCGCCAGCGCTGCACGGACCGCGCGATCGGCATGGTCTTCCATGCGCTGGAGGCCACCCCATACGGCCATCACCGAGTCGCCGATGTACTTGTCGATCATGCCATGCTCGTGCTCGATGCAGGCGCCGAGCAGGGCGAAGTGGTGGTTGAGCAGCTCGGCGGTCTCGTGGTCCGGCAGGCCCTCGGCCTGCGGCGTGAACTCGACGATGTCGGTGAACATCACGGTGACTGTGCGGCCGCGCGAGGTGATCCCGTCCTCGCCCAGCTCCATCAGGCGGCGGACCAGGCGCTGCGGGACGTAGGCACCGAACCACTTCAACGCGCCGCGCGCCTTCTCGAGGCTGTGCGCCGCATCGTCGATCTCGCGCAGGCGCGACGGCCGTCGCACCGGCTGCTCGAACTCCAGGCGCTCCATCGCCTCGGCCGCCGCGGTGATGGTGCGGATCGAGCGTGCCATGCGCAGTCCCATGAGCAGCGCCAGCAGGGCGGCGACGGCCAGCGTGACGCCGCCCACGATGGCGCCGTTCATCAGCCGGTCGAGATCCTCGGTGGCCTCCTTGATGGGGAAATATTGCCCGATCAGCCAGGGGCTGGGCCCGTAGCCTTCGAGCTCGCGATGGACGAACACCCAGCGGCCGCCTTCGGCCTCCACGACCCGCCCGAAGCCGCCCAGCGCGCGGTCGAGCTGCCGGTTGCGCACCGGCGTGTCCCAGAACTTCGCCAGGATCGGGTCGCCGATCTCGCGGATGGTGGGCAGCGGCTTGCTTTCGGACAGGTCGAGCCCGCGCGGGTCGATCAACCGGTGATGCGCCAGCACCTTGTCGTGATCCACCAGGATGAAATAGCGCCCGCCGTTGGCGGGATCGCCCATCAGCAGCGAGAGATCGCCGACGGCGACGGTGGCGATCAGCCCGCCGATGAAGGCATCGTCGATCCGGCGCACCGGCGTGCGCACGTTCAGCACCTGCTGCTTGAGCTGCGTGCTCCAGAACAGCGCGCCCCAGAAGGTGTCGTGCGATGTCTGCAGCTCGCGCAGCCGCTCGAGGCCGCGCGACACCTCCAGCAACGGGATCGTGTCGCGGGTCACCGTGCCGTCGGGATGGCGGACGACGCGATGCAGCTTGAGGTCGAGCGTGCCGAAGGCCGCGATCGACACGCCGGACAGGCTGGCCATCATGACCGCAAGCGTCTCGCGCACCGCGACCGGGGATTCGACGTCGATGCGCCCGGCCGCGGCGAGGGCGGCGATCAGCTCGAGCTGCCGGGTGATCGGGTCGAGCCGGCTGCGGATCAGCTCGACCTGGGAGTCGACCGCACGCTCCGCCCGATCGATCAGCAGCCGTTCGGCGGCACCGGTGGCGCCGAACAGCACGGCGGTGTAGGCGGCACCCGAGATCAGGGCCAGCGAGACGAAGGCCAGCGACAGAGCGCCGATCAACGGCAGGCGCAACGGCCGCCGCGCGGAAGCAGGCGGCGCGGTGCTTGACGAGGCGGCTTCGACGATGGCCATCGGCCAAGCTTAACAGACGAACGCGGTTCCTGCCCTAGGGCCGCGGAAGCCCGTCTGTTCCTTCGATGGCGCGGCGGATCATCTGTGCGAGGTCGGCCTTGCGGAAAGGCTTGCTGAGCAGCAACACACCCGGATCGAGCTGACCCTGATGGACGACCGCGCTCTCGGTGTAGCCCGACATGAACACCACCTTGGTCGCAGGCCAGCGGCGGGTCACCTCGCCGGCCAGCACCCGGCCGGTCATCCGGCCGGGCATGACGACGTCGGTCAGCAGCACGTCGAACGGCCGCGCCTCGCTCTCGAAGGCCGCGATGCCGGCGGCGCCGTTGGCTGCCTCCGACACGGCATAGCCCAGGCTCTCGAGCTGAGGGACCACGCCACCGCGGACATGCCCATCGTCCTCGACGACAAGTATGCGCTCGCTGCCGCGGGGCATCGGGGCGGCGCGGCGGGTGGGCTCGGCGGCTGCCCGCGGGCTGTCGCTGCGCGGCAGGTAAAGCTTCACCGTCGTGCCGCGGCCCACCTCGCTGTAGATCTTGATATGGCCCTGCGACTGCTTGATGAAGCCGTAGACCATGCTGAGGCCGAGCCCGGTCCCCTTGCCGACCTCCTTGGTGGTGAAGAACGGCTCGAACACCTTGTCCAGCATGTCCGGCGCAATGCCGGTGCCGGTGTCGCTGACGGCGATCATCACATAGTCGCCGGCGACGGCATCCCGGTTGCGGCCGACGTAGTCGTCGTCGAGCGCCATGTTGAGGGTCTCGATGGTCAACCGGCCGCCGTTGGGCATGGCATCCCGCGCGTTGATGCAGAGGTTCACCAGCGCCGTCTCGAGCTGGGCGCGGTCGATATTGACGGTCCACACATGGCCCACGAGCCTGGAGTTGAGCTCGATATGCTCGCCGAGCGAGCGGCGCAGCAGGATGCCGACGCCGCCGACCAAGTCGTTGATGTCGGTGGGCTTGGGGCGCAGCGGCTGCTTGCGCGAGAAGGCCAGCAACTGGCGGACCAGGTCGGTGGCGCGCTGCACCGACTTGCTGATGCGGCCGACGCGCTCGGCCATTTCCGGGGCGAGGTTCTCCTCCTCCTCGAACGCCTCGATGTTGGCCAGGATGACGTTGAGGATGTTGTTGAAGTCGTGCGCAACGCCGCCGGTGAGCTGGCCCACGGCCTCCATCTTCTGCGCCTGCCGAAGCTGCTCCTCGGCCTGGCGGCGCGCCTGCTCCGCCCGGACGCGCTCAGTCACGTCCTGAACCATGGTGAGCAGCGCCGGCCGGCCGTCGAAGTCGATCTCGCGGACGCTCATCTCGGCATCGAATACGGTGCCGTCCTTGCGGCGATGCTGCAGGGCGTGAACGATGCCGGTCGCACCGGCGGCGTCCAGCGGGCAGGGCGTATCCAGCAGCAGGAAGTCGGTGCCGGTCAT
>CANIRG010000480.1 GCA_947469635.1 Rhodospirillales bacterium
AGGCCGCGGCCGGAGCCGGTGATCAGCGCGGTTCGGCCGTCGAGCCGGAATTGATCGGGAAAGGTCGTCGACACCGGCGGGAGCATTGGCTATTTCGAGGTCATGCTGCAATTGCCAAAAGTGATCGCCCATCGCGGCGCGTCGGCCTACGCGCCCGAGAACACGCTGGCTGCCTTCCGTGAGGCCCGGCGGCGCGGCGCGCCCTGGGTCGAGATCGACGTCAAGCTGACGGCCGACGGCATACCGGTGGTCATGCACGATGCCTCGCTCAAGCGCACCATGGGCGTCGACCGGCTGGTGGCACAGACGAACCGGGCCGATCTTCCCGGCGACGTGCCGACCTTCGAGGAGACGATCGCGCTGCTGGCCGACCTGGGGCTGGGCTGCAACGTCGAGATCAAGCCCTGTGAGGGGCGGGAGGCCGAGACCGGCCGCGTCACCGTCGAGACGCTGCGGCGCTGCTGGCCGGCGTCGTTGCCGCCGCCGCTGTTGTCGAGCTTCAAGGACGTCTCGCTGATCGCGGCCCGGGACGCCGCGCCGGAAATCGCCCGTGCGGTGCTGATCGACAGGATCGAGGAGGGTTGGCGCGCGCGGGCCGAGGCCGTGGGCGCGGTCGGCGTCAACACCAACGGCCGCAAGCTCACGGCGGCCGAAGCGGTCGAGGTCAAGGAGGCCGGCTACCTGCTCAGCGTCTACACCATCAACCAGCCCGCGGTGGCCCGGATCCTGGTCGCCATGGGGGCCGACTGCATCATCACCGATGTGCCCGACACGATCCTCGTGGCGCTGGCGTCCCTGGCGAAGACCTGATCGGGCCGTTGGCGAACCGTCCCTTTTTAGGCGGTCGCAGCCATTGCGCTCTGGTCAAAGTCTTGGTGGACTGTCATCAAAATGAAACAAGAAAGACGCATCGCAGTCGCGTAGCCCGCCGATACAACGCCGGGCTTCACATGGGAGGTAATTTCACGATGTCACGTATCCTGCTGTCCACCGTTGCCGCCGCCGCCGTCCTGGCCGGCGCGCAGGGCGCCGCCGCCCAGACCGAAATCCAGTGGTGGCATGCCATGCCGGGCAATCTCGGCGAGACGGTCGGCGCGCTGGCCGACGGCTTCAACAAGTCGCAGACCGAATACAAGGTCAACGCGGTCTTCAAGGGCTCCTACACCGAGACCCTGACCGCCGCGATCGCGGCCTTCCGCGCCAAGCAGGCCCCGCACATCGTGCAGGTCTTCGAGGTCGGCACCGCCAACATGATGGCGGCCAAAGGCGCGGTCTATCCGGTCCATCAGCTGATGGCCGACGCCAAGGAGCCGTTCGATCCCAAGGCCTATATCGGCCCGGTCTACGGCTATTACTCGACGACCGACGGCAAGCTGCTGTCGATGCCCTTCAACTCCTCGACGCCGGTGCTCTACTGGAACAAGGAGCTGCTGACCAAGGCCGGCCTCGACCCCAACACGCCGCCCAAGACCTGGCCGGAGCTGGGCGAGATGGCCAAGAAGGCCGTCGCCGCCGGCGCCAAGTGCGGGTTCACCCCGCAGTGGCAGACCTGGACGATGATCGAGAATTTCGGCGCCTATCACAATCTGCCGTTCGCCACCAAGGCCAACGGCTTCGACGGCATCGACATCGAGCTCAAGTTCAACGACGCCCCCCGCATCAAGCACATCCAGATGCTGGCCGACTGGAGCAAGGACAAGACGTTCGTCTACGGCGGCCGCGAGGGCAAATCGACGACGCTGTTCACCGCCGGTGACTGCGCCTTCCACATCGCCTCCTCGGCCACCGCCTCGACGATCGAGAAGGCGCTGGGCGCCGACAAGTTCGGCATCGCCATGATGCCCTACGCGCCCGACGCCGCGGCCAAGCCGCAGAACTCGATCATCGGCGGTGCCACGCTATGGGTGCTGCAGGGCCGGCCGGCGGCCGAGTACAAGGGCGTCGCCAAGTTCCTGAGCTATCTCGCGAGCGCCCCTGTGCAGGCCAAGTGGCACCAGGAGACGGGCTACGTGCCGGTCACGCTGGCGGCGACCAAGCTCACGGAGGAAGCGGGCTTCTACAAGAAGAACCCCGGCCGCGACATCGCCGTGCAGCAGCTCACGCTCAACCCGCCGACCGAGAACTCGAAGGGCCTGCGCATCGGCAACTTCGTGCAGATCCGCGACGCCGTCGACGAGGAGCTCGAGGCGGTGTGGACCGGCAAGAAGGACGCCAAGGCCGCGCTCGACGAGGCGGTGAAGCGCGGCAACGAGCTGCTGCGCAAGTTCGAAGCCGCGAACAAGTAGCGGCGGAAACAGACGTGACAACGCTCTCTCATGCTCCTCTCCCCCGCGAGGGGGAGAGGCTGGGTGAGGGGAGCGCAAAGGTCCCTCGCTATCGCGCGGGGGTACCCCGCGCTTTGGCGAGGGACCTTTCCCTTACCTGTGTAGACTGAGACATGGAAAAACGCGTCACCTTCCACGATCGCTGGCTGCCCTACATCCTGGTGGCGCCGCAGATCATCATCACCATCGTCTTCTTCTTCTGGCCGTCCGGCCAGGCGGTCTGGCAGTCGCTGCTGATCGAGGATTCGTTCGGCGGCAACTCCAAATTCGTCTGGTTCGAGAATTTCCACGCCCTGTTCCGCGACGATGCCTATTTCGCCTCGGCGCGGCTCACGGTCGCCTTCAGCGCGCTCGTGGCCACCATTGGCCTCGGCTTCTCGCTGTTGCTGGCGGTGATGGCCGACCGCATCATCCGCGGCGCCACCGTCTACAAGACCTTCCTGGTCTGGCCCTACGCCGTGGCGCCGGCCGTCGCCGGCGTCCTGTGGGGCTTCCTGTTCAATCCGTCGGCCGGCGTCGTGGCCTGGCTGCTGCGCGGGGTCGGCATCGACTTCAACTACGTGAGCAACGGCGACCAGGCCCTGCTGCTGGTGGTGATCGCCGCGGTCTGGAATCAGGTGAGCTATAATTTCCTGTTTTTCCTCGCGGGCCTGCAGTCGATCCCCAAGTCGCTGATCGAGGCCGCCGCCATCGACGGCGCGGGCCCGGGCCGGCGCTTCTGGGACATCGTCTTCCCGCTGCTCTCGCCCACCGGCTTCTTCCTGCTGGTGGTCAACATCATCTATGCCTTCTTCGGCACCTTCGGCGTGGTCGATGCGCTGACCAAGGGCGGGCCGGGCCAGTCCACCAGCATCCTGGTCTACAAGGTCTACAACGACGGCTTCCGCGGCCAGGACCTCGGCGGCTCGGCCGCCCAGTCGGTGATCCTGATGGTCGTCGTCATCCTGCTCACGGTCGTGCAGTTCCGGTTCATCGAGCGGCGGGTGCATTACTGATGGTCGAGAACCGCCCCTTCGTCACCGTCCTCAGCCATCTCGTCCTCATCTTCGGCGTGGTCATCGTGGCCTTCCCGCTGTGGATGACCTTCGTCGCCTCGACCCACGACCAGACCACCATGCTGCGCGCGCCGGTGCCGCTGCTGCCCGGCTCGCACATGATCGAGAATTACCGGCAGGTGCTGTTCGAGGGCTTCGGCCGCGGCTACAGCGGCGTGCCGATCTGGGTCACGCTGATGAACAGCATGATCATGGCGGTGGGCGTGGCGCTGGGAAAGATCGCGATCTCGATCATCTCGGCCTTCGCCATCGTCTATTTCCGCTTCCCGCTGCGCCGGACCTTCTTCTGGGCGATCTTCGTCACGCTGATGCTGCCCGTCGAGGTGCGCATCGTGCCGACCTACGGCGTGGTGGCGACGCTGGGCATGCTCGACACCTATCCCGGCCTGATCGTGCCGCTGATCGCCTCGGCGACCGCGACCTTCCTGTTCCGCCAGTTCTTCCTCTCCGTGCCCGACGAGCTGGCCGAGGCGGCGCGGGTCGACGGCGCCTCGCCGATGCGCTTCTTCTGGGACATCCTGCTGCCGATGAGCCGCACCACCATCGCCGCGCTCT
Organism: Rhodospirillales bacterium; assembly: GCA_947469635.1. GTDB lineage: Bacteria > Pseudomonadota > Alphaproteobacteria > Reyranellales > Reyranellaceae > Reyranella. Next base: position 3,935 of record CANIRG010000480.1, read on the forward strand.
TCGTCATCCAGTTCATCTACGGCTGGAACCAGTATCTCTGGCCGCTGCTGATCACCACCAAGGAAGGCTTCTACACCGTCGTCATGACCGTATCGCGCCAGGCCAACGCGGTCGACGCGGTGCCGAGCTGGAACCTTCTGATGGCCATGGCGATGCTGGCCATGCTGCCTCCGGTGCTGGTGGTCGTTTTCATGCAGCGCCAGTTCGTGCGCGGCCTTGTCGAGACCGAGAAGTAGAAAGACGGGGAAGTAAGGTATGGCGCAAGTCCATCTGCGCGGGGTCAAGAAGAGCTACGACAAGCTCGCGGTCATCCACGGCATCGACATGGAGATCGCCGACGGCGAGTTCATCGTCATCGTCGGCCCCTCGGGCTGCGGCAAGTCCACGTTGCTGCGCATGGTCGCCGGGCTGGAGCGCATCACCGGCGGCGAGGTGGCGATCGGCGACCGCGTGGTCAACAACCTGGAGCCCAAGGATCGCGACATCGCGATGGTGTTCCAGAACTACGCGCTCTATCCGCACATGACCGTCTACAACAAC
>CANIRG010000481.1 GCA_947469635.1 Rhodospirillales bacterium
CGAGGGCCTCAACAACAAGATCCGCGTCATCCAGCGCCGCGCCTACGGCCTGCGCGACCAGGAATATCTGCGGCTCAAGGTCCTCACATGCATGCTTCCAGCGCTCTGAAGTTGCCCAAATCACCCACTCGATTCCCTGATGAGCCAGAAAAAAAGAGCGCGTGCCACCGTGGCTGATGCGAACGCCGAAGCCCGCTAAAGAGTCATCGAAGTAGTCTTTTTGGCCTTTGGGCGGCGGCGATAGAGAACGGATCGTAAGGTCGGTTAGGTTTACCATAGGTGCACCCGGCCCCCGAGTAGCGGGGAATTGTCATGTGCACCTACGTTGGGTTGAATAGCCGAAGAATGCCAAGTGGCTCAATCACTTAGCGGTCAGCATGTTGCCGATCTTCCACAATGAGCAACGCTCAATTTGTGGTGATTGGAGCGGGCGACGGGATTTGAACCCGCGACCTACGGCTTGGGAAGCCGACGCTCTACCCCTGAGCTACACCCGCGTCGGCGCCATTCTAGCCTGCGGTTGCGTCCCGGGTCCAATCGTGTATCCGGGACCGATCGCCCCGTCTCGGAAGCCGGCGGCATGCCGGAGAGCCAACATGAGCGTCGCCGAGCCCAACGAGCCCGGGCGCATCGACTGTCCGAGGTGCGGGCAACAGCTCTGCTGGCCATCGGGCTTATCGATGGAAGACAAGCAGCATCTCGCAGGGGCGAGGCGCCGGAGTTCCTTGGAGGGTGTCCAACTCGCCAAGACGAAGCTGCATCTGGAGCTGGGAGTGGCAAAGGCGCTCTTGGCGCATGTTACGAGAGCACGTGGCAGGCGCCACAGGTGTACGGCATCGACGGCCGGCGAAGTCTCGATCTGCTCAAGATGCCGGTCGGTGAACCTTGACTGGTAGGTGGTTCAACCCGGGTCGACATGTTGTAGGTTGAACGGATGCTGGACGAAGTCTTGACGCCCGAAGAACGTGCGGTCGTAGCGCGTGCCCGTGCTTTCGCCGAGGAGCATGTCGCGCCCAACGCGGCGCGCTGGGAATGGGAGCGGCGCTATCCGCTGGAGACCATCAGGGCGGCCTGCGCCGCCGGCCTGAACACGATCGAGCTGGCGACCAAGCATGGCGGGCAGGGCCTGTCGTTCTCCTGCAAGCTGCGGGCCTTCGAGGAGATCGCCAGCCACGATTTCGCCTTCGCCTTCGCACTGATCAACCATCACAACGCCTGTGCCCGCTTCGCCCGCGACGGCCAGCCGGCCCATGTCGCGCGCCTGCTGCCGCGCATGATCGCGGGCGAGGTCATCGGCTGCGCGGGTCTCAGCGAGCCCGGTGTCGGCAGCGACTTCGGCGGGCTGGAGATGATGGCCGTCCGCGCCGAAGGCGGCTGGGTGCTGAACGGCGCCAAGGCCTGGATCACCAATGCCGCCGTCGCCGGCCTTTCCGTGGCCTATGCCCAGACCGACAAGGCGCTGGGCTATCGCGGCATCGCCTGCTTCGCCATCGAGGCCGACCGTCCGGGCTTCCAGCGGGACAAGCCGTTCGAGCTGCATGGCGGGCACGCCATCGGCGTCGGCGGTTTTCGGCTGGACGATTATTTCGCGCCTGACGAGGCGGTGCTGCATCCGCCGGGCCGCGCCTTCAAGGCGGCGTTGGCGGGCATCAACGGCGCGCGCGCCTATGTCGCCGCCATGTGCTGCGGCATGCTGCAGGCGAGCCTCGAGACGGCGGTGCGCTACACCCAGCAGCGCCAGACTTTCGGCAAGCCCGTCATTGACCACCAGGGCGTGCGCTGGAAGCTCGTCGATGCTGCGACCGATCTCGAAGCGGCACGGCTGCTGACCTATCGCGCGGCGCGGTTGATCGACGAGGGCGCCGATGCCGTGCTGCCGGCGGCGCATGCCAAGAAGTTCGCCACCGAGATGGCAGTGCAGCGCATCGCCGACTGCATCCAGGCGATGGGCGCCAATGGCCTCAGGGCCGAATATCCGCTGGCGCGGCACCTCGCCGGCGCCAAGATCGCGGCCTACACCGACGGCTCGATCGAGATGATGAACGAGCGCATCGGCGCCGGCCTGGGACAGGTCTTCGGGTGATCCTCTCCACGGTGGAGATGCATACCGGCGGCGAGCCGACGCGCATCGTCGTCGACGGCTGGCCGGACTTCACCGGCAGGACGCTGCTCGACAAGCGGCGCGAGGCCAGGGAGCGCTTCGATCATCTCAGGCGTGGGCTGATGCTTGAGCCGCGTGGCCATGACGGCATGTACGGCGCGCTGCTTGTGGAGCCCGACCATCCCGAGGCCGACCTCGCCGTGCTGTTCATGCACAACGAGGGTTTCAGCACCATGTGCGGCCACGCCACGATCGCGCTGGCGCGCTGGGCGGTGGAGAGCGGCCGGGTGGCGAGGACAGCGCCGGAGACGATCGTGCGCCTGCAATGTCCTTGCGGCCTCGTCGCGGCGCGCGTGGCGGCGGACGGTGGCGTGCGCTTCGAAAGCGTGCCGGCCTTCGCCTATGCGCTCGACCGCATCGCGCCTACCGCGACCTGGGGGCCGGTCACGGTCGATATCGCCTATGGCGGCGCCTTCTATGCCTTCCTGTCCGCCGATTCGATCGGCCTCGATCTCCGCTCCTCGCCGATGCGCGCCATCGTCGATGCCGGTGAGGAGATCTCTCGCGCGGTGTCGGCCGCGATCCCCATCGACCATCCCGCCGAGCCCGACCTCGCCTTCCTCTATGGCACCATTCTGACCGACGGCGGCGACGGGGCGAGCGAGCCCAGCCGCAACGTCTGCATCTTTGCCGGCCGCCAGATCGACCGCAGCCCCACCGGCAGCGGCGTCACGGCCCGCATGGCGCTTCAGCTTGCCCGGCGACAGGCAAGGATGGGCGAGGAGCGGCGGTTCGAGAGCTGCACGGGCGCGATCTTCACCGGCCGGCTGCTGCGGGACGCCACTCCGGTCGGGCCGCGCAAATCAGCGATCGTCGAGGTCGGCGGCACGGCGCACCAGACCGGCGAAGCGCGTTTCCGCTTCGACGACGACGATCCGCTGCGCGAGGGCATCACGCTTTCCCTTTAGCTGGGACCGCGGTCCGCAAGACATGAGCGACGCGTCAGGCGTTGTGGGCGCGCTTCAGGGCCTGGTCGAGATCCTCGTAGAGATCGTTGCCGTCCTCGCAGCCGACCGACAGCCGCAGGAGATCGGTGGGGCAGGGTGTGCCGGGGCCTTCGATGCTGGCGCGGTGCTCGATCAGGCTCTCGACGCCGCCCAGCGACGTGGCGCGCTTCCACAGCTCGACGCGGGCGGCCGTGGCGATGGCGGCGCGCTCGCCGCCCTTGATCCGCACCGACAGCATGCCGCCGAAGCCGCCCGCCATCTGCTTCTTCGATACGGCGTGGCCAGTAAAGGACGACAGGCCGGGATAGAGGACCTCCTCGATCATGGGATGGGCGGCGAAGCGCTCCGCCATCTTCTGCGCCGAGCGGCAGGCCCAGTCGACGCGCGGGTAGAGCGTCCGCATGCCGCGCATCAGCAGCCAGGCCTCGGTCTGGCCGAGGATCGTGCCGAGCTGGGCGCGGATCATCCGCAGCTTCGTCCAATGCTCGTCGGTCCGTGCCGTCACCAGCGCGCCGGCGATGAGGTCGGAATGGCCGTTGAGGTACTTGGTCGCCGAATGCATGACGATGTCGGCGCCATGCTCGATCGGCCGGGTCAGCACCGGCGTCGCCACCGTCGAATCGACGGCGAGCAGCGCACCGGCCTTGTGAGCGATGTCGGCGGCGGCGGCGATGTCGGTCACGCACCAGGTCGGGTTGGCCGGCGTCTCGATCCATACCAGCTTGGTGGCGCCGGGCTTCACGGCCGCGGCGATGGCGTCGGTGCGGTCGGCATCGACGAACTCGACCTTCAATCCCCATTGGGTGGCGAAGGTCGCGAGCCAGTTGCGCAGCGACCAGTACATGACCTTCGGCACCACGACATGGTCGCCCGGCGCCAGGGCGAGGAAGCAGGCCGTGGCGGCGCTCATGCCGGAGGAGAAGATCAGCGCGCCCGCGCCGCCTTCCAGCGCCGACAGGGTGGCTTCCGCCTGATCGAATGTCGGGTTGTCGGCGCGCGCGTAGATTCGCCCCGAGCGATAGCCGTTGTCCTCGTCGCGCAAGTACGTGCTCGCCATATGGATGGGCGGCACGACAGCCTTTGTCACCGGGTCGACCCAGCCCATGGCTTGGGCTGCGAGCGAGGCGGGAGCGAGGTTCTTGTTCGTCATTTTGGCACCGTGACCTTACGAATGGCTTACGCTTAGGGACGCTTATAGCGCATCGTCGCACATAGGTCGGAGTGCGATGAAATCGCTTTTTTTTGCGTGTCGGTCGGTCCAAAATCGGACCACGTCATTGCGAAGGATCGCGCACGATTCGCTTCGACACCACGATGAGCTGCAGGGGATGACGAATGGAACTGGAAGTATTGACGAGGC
>CANIRG010000482.1 GCA_947469635.1 Rhodospirillales bacterium
AGGTTAGTCCGCGCTGAGGAGGCCCGCGGTCCGCATGAGGACTACCGCTCCGGCTTCGCCTTGAACTCGCTGACCAGCCGGTCGCCCTCGACCACCTGCTCGGGCAGCATGCGAGCGGCGATGAAGCTGCGGTTGACGGCGACGCGGCCCAGCGTGAACCACTTGTAGGCCTGCATGTCGTCGCGCTTCACGCCGCGCCCCTCGGCATAGAGGGCGCCGAGATTGCCCTGCGAGGGCGCATAGCCCTGGTCGGCGGCGCGGCGATACCAGGCGATCGCCGCCGCCAGCGCATATTCGGGCGAGACGCCCTGTCCCTGCTCGTACATGGTCGCGAGATTGTGCTGGGCCATGGGATTGCCCTGCTCGGCGGCACGCCGATACCAGCGGGCAGCAGCGCCGAAGTCCTTCGGCACGCCGCGTCCGAGATCGTACATCGCCCCCAGCCAGAATTGCGCGGACGCGTCGCCCTGCTCGGCCAGCGGCTGGAAGAGCCTGAGGGCCGTCGCATCCTCGCCGCGCTCGTAGGCGGCCTTCGCGTCGTCGAACGGGCTCGCGGCAAAGCCTGTCCCGGCCGCGCTGAAGGCAGCCATGACCGCCCAGACGGCGAAAGAAGACCAGCTAGAGCTTTTCGGCATTTCCCGGAACCATGTGCAGCATGAAGATGCACCGACTGTTGGGTTGGGAGCAACTAGAGAGCGTTCCCCATCAGGCTTCCTCCCCTTCGCGAGTCCGCGAAGGGGAGGTGCCCTCGTCTTACGAGGGCAGAGGGATCATGAGCGCCAAACGGAGCCTCTGACCCCTCCGTCACGTATGACGCGACTCCTCCCCCGATGACGGGGAGGAGAGCCGATTTGTTCAGAGCGACCTGATCTGGACCTTGCGGAACTTCAGCACGCCCGAGCCGTACTGGAGCGCGACGGCGCCGGCGGGGAGCTTGCTGTCCTGCACGTCGACCGTCTTCTGGCCATTGAAGATGACGACGAGATGACTGCCCTGCGCTGTGATGTCGAAGGTGTTCCACTTGCCGGCCGCCTTGGGCATCGGGATGACCTTGGCGACATCGACGATCGCGCCCGTGCCGTAGGACGGGTCGGGCCGCTTGTCGAAGATATTGACCTCGTAGCACTGCTTGGCGTCGATCTTCTTGGGGTCGGTGCAGCGGATGAAGATGCCGCTGTTGGCCTCCTCGTCGGCCCAGAACTCGGCATAGATCTGGAAGTCCTTGTAGGACGTCTTGGTCACCAGATAGGCGGGGTCCTTGCCCTCGAGCTTGTCGGCGACGATGGCGCCGCCCTCGACCCGCCAGTTGGCGGCGGCGACGCGATCGAAATTGCCCATGCTCTTGCCGTCGACCAACGTGGTCCAGCGCGGCTCCTGCGCGGACACGACGGCGACGCCGGCCAGCAGCAATGCAGTCGAAAGTGCGAATAAACGTTTCATGGCGTTCTCCTCCGAGTTTCTTGTTGTAGCGGCAAGACAATAGCAATCGGAGGAGGAGCCGGCACCTACCACGTATCGATATTCGACCGCCTCTTGTGCTCATTGCGCGGGCGGCGGGCGGCGCTCAGCAGACCGGTTGCAATCCAGCGCCGTGAGTCGGCCGGATCGATCACCTCATCGACCTCGAAGTAGGTGGCGGTGCTGAGCGCCTTGCCGCGAGCATAGGCCGCCGCCACCATCTTGTCGAACAGCGCCCGCCGCTCGCCGGGATCGCTCACCGCCTCCAGCTCCTTGCGGAAGCCGAGCTTGACCGCGCCCTCCAGCCCCATGCCGCCGAACTCGCCCGTCGGCCAGGCGATGGCGAAGGTCCCGGCATGGAACGAACCGCCGGCCATCGCCTGGGCGCCGAGCCCATAGGCCTTCCGCAGCACGATGGTGCCGAAGGGCACGCCGAGATTGGCGCCGGTCACGAACAGCCGCGAGCAGTGGCGCACCAGCGCCGTCTTCTCGATCTCGGGGCCCACCATCATGCCCGGCGTGTCGCACAGGAACACGATGGGTATATCGAAGGCGTCGCACAGCTGGAGGAAGCGCGCCGCCTTGTCGGAGCCGTCGGAGTCGATGGCGCCGGCGAGGTGCGTCGGATTGTTGGCGACGATGCCCAGTGGCTTGCCCTCGATGCGCGCCAGCGCCGTCACCATGCCCGGGCCGAAGGCGCGGCGGATCTCCAGCACCGAGCCCTCGTCGCACATCGTCTCGATCACGGTGCGCACATCGTAGACGCGCAGGCGATTCTCCGGGATGGCACGGCGCAGCAACCGCTGATCTGCGGCCTTCCACTCGGTCACCGCGCCCTGGAAGTAAGAGAGGTATTTCTTGGTGACGGCCACCGCTTCGGCCTCGTCCTCGACGGCGATGTCGACCATGCCGTTGGGCACCTGCACGCTCATCGGGCCGACTTCCTCAGGCGAGAACACGCCGAGATTGCCGCCCTCGATCATCGCCGGACCGCCCATGCCGATCGACGAGTTCTTCGTTGCGATCACCACGTCGCAGCAGCCCAGCAGGGCGGCATTGCCGGCGAAGCAGCGGCCGGAGTTGACGCCGACCAGCGGCACCGCGCCGCTCAGGCGCCCGAAGATATGGAAGGCCATGGTGTTGAGGCCGGCGACCGACTGCACGTCGATGTCGCCCGGCCGGCCGCCGCCGCCTTCGGTGAAGAACACCAGCGGGATGCGCTGCTGCTCGACGATCTCGAACAGCCGGTCCTTCTTGTTATGGTTGGTCTTGCCCTGGGTGCCTGCCAGCACGGTGTAGTCGTAGTGCCCGATGGCGACACGCGACTTGTCGGGCCCGAACAACGCGCCATTCACCCGGCCAATGCCGGTGATCAACCCGTCGGCCGGCGTCTTCTCGACGAGATCGTCGATGGTGCGGCGCGTGCGTTGGCTGGCGATGGCGAAGGCACCCCATTCGATGAAGGAGCCGGGATCGACCAGGTCGTCGAGGTTCTGCCGTGCCGTACGCTGGTTGGTCTTGCGCCGCCGCGCGACGGACTCCGGCCGCCTCTCGTCGAGCGTCATGGCGCGGCGATCGAAATACTCGGCGAGGTCGGGCCGCACATGGTCGAGGTCGATCGCTTCCGCTTCGGCCGCACGCGCCACCTCGACATCGGCCTCCTCGACGAACAGCAGCGCATGGCCCTCGTAGATCGTCTCGCCCGTGGCAACGGCGATGCGCCGCACATAGCCGCGTGCCGGACTCTTGATCTCGTGCTGCATCTTCATCGCATCCATGATCAGCAGCGGCTGGCCCGCGGCGACCGCCTCGCCCTCGGCCACGGAGATGCTGACGATGGTGCCCTGCATCGGCGCCGGCACGGCGACCGTCCCTTCCGGCGTATCGCTATCGATCGGCGCGGCCGCCGTCTCGGCCTGCGCCTTGCCGAAGGCCAGCACCGCCAAGGGATCGACCGCATCGACCCGTGCCCCTGCCTGGCGCCCACCCGTTGCCGGTGTGGCGGACGCGGCCTGGAAGTGTCGTGCCGACGACAGTTTCGTTGCAGCATCGATCAGGGAGCCGGCATGCTTGTCGATGAAGCGCGTATGGACCTTGTCGGCGCGGAAGTCGGGATGGGCGAGCAGTGCGCGCAGGAAGCCCATGTTGGTGGGCGCCCCTTCCAGCCGGAACGACGCCAGCGCCCGCTCGGCCTTCGTCACAGCGCCATCGAACGTGTCGGCCGTGACGATCACCTTGGTCAGCAGCGAGTCGAAGTTGGGGTTGGTGCGGTAGCCGGCATAGCCATAGCCATCGACACGGATGCCGGACCCGCTCGGCGGCTCGTAGGCGGTGAGCGTGCCGCCGCCTGGCCGTGCCGAGCCATCGGCCGCCATGGTCTCCATGTTGATGCGGAGCTGAATGGCGGTGCCGCGCGGGCTTCGATCCTTCACACCGACCTCGTCGAGCGAGGCGCCCCCGGCCAACAGTAGCTGCGCCTTCACCAGGTCGACGCCCCACACCTGCTCGGTGACGGTGTGCTCCACCTGCAGGCGCGGATTCGCCTCGATGAAGCAGAAGTAATCCGTCGCTGCATCGTCGACCAGGAACTCGAAAGTGCCGAGGCTGCGATAGTTCACGGCCTTGGCCATCGCGACGGCGGCGGCGATGATCTTCTGTCGCATCGCCTCGGCGAGATGCGGGCTGGGCGCCAGCTCGACGATCTTCTGGCTGCGCCGTTGAACAGAGCATTCACGCTCGCCCAGCGCCACGATGCCGCCCACGCCGTCGCCCACGATCTGCACCTCTATGTGACGGGCACGGACGATCAGCCGCTCGGCATAGAGATCGCCATTGCCGAAGGCAGCCTTGGCCTCGGCCGACGCCCGCGTGAAGGCGTCGGCGATCTCGCTCTCCTGAGTCACGATCCGCATGCCGCGCCCACCGCCGCCCGCGATCGCCTTGATGACGATGCCCGCCTTGGCATGCTTGGCGAAGAACGCCTTGAC
>CANIRG010000483.1 GCA_947469635.1 Rhodospirillales bacterium
GCTCACTCGACATCACTCGCCTCCAGATGCTTCGCCGACACCCCAAACAGCGAATCACATCATCGCGACAGCCTCAACTCGCGTATTGCCAAATAAACCAAAAGGCTCACACGCTCTGAGGAGCACGCCGCAGGCGTGCCTCTCGAAGGATGGGCTCACACGGGGTGCTCGTTCCCACCACCAGCGCGGGGATTACCCCGCGCGGATCGAGACGGGCGCTGCGGGCCCTCCTCAGGGTGAGGTAGTTTCATAGTAGCCGCGCGAAGCGGGGCGTCTCGATCCGCGCGAGGTAGTCCCCGCGCGTAGGTGGGCAACAGGCACCTTCCGTGGCCCTTGCTTCGAGACGCTCGCCATGCTCGCTCCTCAGCATGAGGTTACCTTCGAGCTTACGGACTCAAATGTCCAAACCTTGACCAATACTGACGCTGAAAAGGTGACGGCGCCTGCGCTGGATTGGGTCATTACCTGCCCGGTATTCGACGCCACGCCACACGCGGCGCAAATCTCCGTCCATCGGCAACGGAGGTTCTCATGCATAGACGTACGGTCATCGCCTCGGTGCTCGCCGCACCATTCGTCTCGAGGCGCGCACACGCCGCCGACCTCTTTCATCGCGATGTCGGACGCGGCCAGCCGATCGTGTTCATCCATGGCTGGACCCTGAGCTCGGAGATCTGGAGCCTGCAGCTCGACTGGCTCGCGGCGCAGGGAATGCGTGCGGTGGCCTATGACCGCCGCGGCCATGGCCGCTCGCCCAAGCCCGACAGCGCCTACGACTTCGACACGCTGGCCGACGACCTCGCGGGCCTGCTCGACAGGCTCGATCTCCAGCAGGTGATGCTGGTCGGTCATTCGATGGGCGCAGGCGAGGTCGTGCGTTACATCGCGCGCCACGGCGGCAAGCGGATCGCACGCGTGATGCTGGTCGCCCCCACCACGCCCGAGCCGCTCGCGCCCGCGATCACGGACAAGCTCGTGTCGGCTCTCGGTGCAGACCGCGAAGGCTATCTGGCGGCGGGCGCTCCCGGCCTGCTTGGCCGCAACGCCGAGCCCGAGCTGGTGGAATGGGCTCTCTCGATCGCGCTGCAAGCGGCCCCGCAGGCGCAGATCGCCTGCATGCGCGCCTTTGCCAGCACCGATTTCCGGCCCGATATGAAAGCCGTCACCCAGCCGACGCTGATCGTCTATGGCAGCGGCGACGCGCCGGTGGCCGCGCTCAATGCGCAACGGACCCACGCCGCCATTGCCGGCAGCCGCCTCGAAATCTATCAAGGCGCGCCGCATGCGTTGTTTTTGACCGACACGGAGCGTTTCAATCGGGACCTGCTCCAGTTCGCCAGGAGTTGAGTCCGGATGGAAGCGATCTACCGCGTCGAGGGCGCCACTATTGAAACCAGCGCCTTCGCGGGCGGGCCGTGGGATCCCAAGTTGCAGCACGGCGCGGCGCCGGCCTCGCTGATCTGCTGGGCCGTCGAGAGCCTGCCCTCGCCCGTACCGATGCGCGTGGCCCGCCTCACCGTCGACCTGATGCGGCCGGTGCCGGTCGCGCGGCTCACGCTCGCGCGCGAGGTGCTGCGCGAGGGCCGCAAGATCCAGCTCGTATCGGTGCGGCTGCTGGCCGGCGGTACCGAGGTGGTGCGGGCGACCGCACTGCGCATCCGCCGCGAGCCGCGCGAGCTGCCCAGCGCGGCCTTCTGCCCGCCCCACGACCATCGCGATCCCGACCAGGGGCGCGATCCTTCGACGGGTGGCATGTCGCGCACGCCCTTCCTCAGCGGCCTCGATATGCGCGTCTCCCGCGGCTCCTTCCGCATGCCCGGTCCGGCGGCGGTGTGGTATCGGGCCAACCGGCCGATCGTCGACGGCGTCGGGCTTTCGCCGCTGATGCGTGCCGCCATCGCCGCCGATTTCTGCAACGGCACCTCGTCGGTGCTGGATTTCAGGGAATGGACCTTCATCAACGCCGACCTGACTCTCAGCCTGGCGCGCGAGCCCGTGGGTGAGTGGATCCTGCTCGATGCCGAAACCTGGGCCGGGCCCGACTCCACCGGCATCGCCGCGGCGCGGCTCGCCGACCACGATGGCTATTTCGGTCGCGCCGTGCAGAGCGTGCTGTTCGAGAAGCGGTCTTAGGTCTTCCGGACCGCAAGCCTCCGGCTCGCTCATGATCAAGAGCGAGCCGGAGGCTCGCGGTCCGGAAGATCATGAGTCCCTGAGCGCTATCCCCGCTTCCAGGTGGTGCCTTTTGAGCCGTCTTCCAGGATCACGCCCTTGGCCTTGAGATCGTCGCGGATGCGGTCGGACTCCTTGAAGTCCTTCGCTTTGCGCGCGGCCTGACGAGCCGCGATCGCCGCCTCGATCTCCGTGTCGGTCGGGCCGGAGGTGCCGGCCGGGCTCCAGCGGAACCAGGCTTCGGCATCCTGCTGCAGCAGACCGAGCGCGTTGCCGCCGGCCCGCAACGCGGCCGGCTCGCCGAGCTGATGGATGGCGGCAATCGCGAGCGGCGTGTTGAGGTCGTCGGACAAGGCGTCCTCGACGCCCGACGGCACGTCGGCCGAGGGCGAAGACTCCTTGCCGCGCAACACGCCGTACCAGCGGTCGAGCGTCGCCTTGGCCTGGGTCAGCCCCTCGTGCGTGAAGTCGAGCGGCTGGCGATACTGCGCCGACAGCAGCAACAGACGGATGGCCTCGCCAGGGTACTGGTCGAGCAGCTCGTGCACGGTGAAGAAGTTGCCGAGCGACTTGCTCATCTTCTCGCCGGAAATGTTGAGGAAGCCGTTGTGCATCCAGTACGTGGCCATCGTGGCCGTGCCGAAGGCACTGCGGCTCTGCGCGATCTCGTTCTCATGGTGCGGGAAGATGAGGTCGAGCCCGCCGGCGTGGATGTCGAAGGTCTCGCCGAGCAGCGAACCGCTCATCGCCGAGCACTCGATGTGCCAGCCGGGGCGACCGCGACCCCAGGGGCTTTCCCAGCCCGGCTGCGCCTCGGTCGACGGCTTCCACAGCACAAAGTCGGCCGGGTCCTTCTTGTAGGGCGCCACCTCGACCCGCGCGCCGGCGATCAGTTCGTCACGCGGCTTGCGTGAAAGGCGGCCATAGTCCGGCATGCTGGGCACGCTGAACAGCACATGGCCATCGGCGGCATAGGCATGGCCATTGCCGACCAGCCGTTCGATCAGCGCGATCATCTGGCCGACGAAACCGGTGGCGCGCGGCTCATGGTCCGGTGGAAGCGCACCCAGCCGGCGCATGTCGCTTTGGTAGGCATCACCGGTGCGCGTGGTCAGCGCCTCGATGGTCTCCTTGTTGTCGGCGGCGCGCACGATGATGCGGTCGTCGATGTCGGTGATGTTGCGCACATAGGTGACGCGGCCGTAGCGGCGCTTGAGCAGCCGATAGAGCACATCGAAGGCCACGACAGGGCGCGCGTTGCCGATATGGACATAGTCGTAGACCGTCGGGCCGCAGACATAGAGGCGCACATGGGCCGGATCGAGCGGGAGGAACGGCTCTTTTTCGCGCGAAAGCGTGTTGTAGATGACGAGGGACATCGCCCCTTACTCCCGATTCAGATGCAGACGAAGCCCATCGAGCTCGCGCTCGGCTTCAGGCCTCGATACATCGCGCAGCAGCAGCGCCGGAGAGAAGAAATGACGACATGGCCCCTACTTACATGAGGTTTTGTTGACATGCAATTTCGCCCCTCCCAGCATGACCGTTGGGGAAAGCGTCGCTGGGGGAGCTGTCATGGGTCATTGGAAGTTGGTCGGCGGAGCTGTGGTCGTATCCGCCGCCATGCTGCTCGGCGGTTGTGAAACGGGCAGCTCGCAAGCGGAGCGCATCTACAATTTCGCCGTCGGCAGCTGGGACGAATACAAGAGCCGCGAAAATCACAAGGCGAAATACTGCAATGAAAGCGGCTGTTCCACGGTCTGGAATCGGGACTCGGCTGGTGAGGCGGCACGGGATGCCAGCGAGCGCTGCGAGAGGACCTATGGCGCGCCCTGCTACCAGTTCGCCCTCGATGGCCAGCTGAGCAGCTGGGCGAGGGAGATTTCCGACCGATACACTCAAGAGAACGCCGGAAGCACCCGCAGCGGCGGATCGGGCGACAGCGACAGCGGCCCCAGCGCGGCCGACATCCTCGGAACCCTGACCGACATTCTGTCGACGGCGACCGGCATTCTCGGGGGCGCATCCGGCTACTCGGGCGGAGGAGGAGGTTCCTCCGGCGGCCAACGCTCCGCCGGGAACTCCATCTGCCCGCAGCTCCTCGCCAAGGCCAACGAGTGCAAGGCGAGATATGCCACCGCCGCCAGCGGCCAGGGTGCGTCCTTCCAGCAGTGCTACAGCACCTACATGTCCCACTACAACGCGAACTGCCGGTAGCGGATCGAAGCATGGTGCGTGGGAGCCCCCGTCTCGATCCGCGCGGGGTA
>CANIRG010000484.1 GCA_947469635.1 Rhodospirillales bacterium
GCTCGAACAGCACGAAGTCGAAATTGCGCAGGGTCAGGTTGTCGAGCAGGAAGCCGCGGCCCCACGCCTTGGCGAAGGCGGACTGGATCAGGAAGATGTAGGGCAGGAAGATCGCCAGCGCGCCCACGAACATGGCGTAGCCGAACACCACCCAGCGCCAAGGGCCGAGCAGCACCGGCCGGCGCTCGCCGCCCTTGCCGGTGAGCGACACGAAGCCCTTGCGATGCGTCATCAGCCTCTGCACCAGCACCAGCATGACCGTGATGCCGAGCAGGGGCATGGCATAGGCCGCCGCCACCTCTACTCGCACGGGATTGCCGAAAAACTGGAAGAGCTGGGTCGTCACCACGTTGAAGCGTGCCGGGATGGCGATCATGGCAGGCGAGCCGAACAGCGCGATCGCCTCGAGGAAGCAGATGATCATGCCGCCCAGGATGGCCGGCAGGGCGAGCGGCAGCGTCACGCGCCGCATGGTGCGCCAGGGGCCGGCGCCCAGGATGTTGGCCGCGTCCTCCATCTCCGACGAGACCAGCTCGAGCGCCGCCGTGGTGAAGATGAAGATGTAGGGGAACGAGTAGAGCGCGATGACGACGGCGAGGCCGGTGAAGCTGTAGATGTTGAACGGCCCCGCCTCCGCGCCGGTTGCCATCGTGTAGAAGCGATTGAGCCAGCCGGCGTTGGGGCCGGCCAGCAGGATCCAGGCGACCGCGCCGGTGTAGGGCGGCGTGATGAAGGTCGCGAGCACGATCATGCGCACGAAGCCGCGCCCCGGCATGTTGGTGCGCGCCACGCCCCAGGCGAGCGGGATGGCGAACAGGGCCGCCAGGACCGCTGCCGCGACGCCGAGCTTCAGCGAGTTGAACAGTGCGTCGATGTAGCGGGCGCGGCCGTAGGCCGTGGCGTAGTTGCCCAGGGTGAAATCACCCGTCCGCTCCGCCTGGAAGCTGGTGAGCACGAGATAGACGAAAGGGCTCACCACCAGGAACAGCAGGACCAGGATGATGCCGATCCACAGCAGCCAGGTCGCATCCCAGCCGCCGATGCGCGAGGGGCGCGTGGGAGAGGAAAGCTCGGCTGCGGTCATGTGCTGGGGGCGCGCCACTCCAGCGGCGCGACCTTCGCTTCGATCAGGATATGACGCGCCACTGGAGTGGCGCGCCCCCAGCAAGACTCGAGGAACATCGTCAGTTCCCGAACGTGTCCCGCCACTGCTCGATCACCTCGGGGATGCCCTTCTCGATCTCGGCCACCGTGGATCGGATGATCTTGATCTTGTCGATCGGCTGCGTACCCGCGGCGCCGGGGACTTCCGGCCGCAGAGGGATGCCGAAATGCTTGACGTTGATCGCCGAGGCTTCGGTCGAATAGAGATATTCCATGAACAGCCGCGACGCGTTGGGCCGCTTGGTGCCCTTCATGATCGCCGACGGTGAGATCATCAGCACCGAGCCGTCCGTCGGATAGTTCACCGCCAGCGGATTTCCGCGCGCCGCGCTGAACAGCGTCGATCCGTCGGCGCCGGCCGCAACCAGCCGCTCGCCGGCATTGAGCACGGTCACCGTGTCGTTGATAGAGCGGCCGATCTGCGGCTTGTTCTTCTCGAGCTGATCGAAATACTTCCAGCCGTAGAGCTTGACCATCGAATACACCCAGGTCCCGACATAGCCGGAGAAGGCCGGATGGCCGGTGGAGACCTTGCCCTTCCACTTGATGTCGGTGAGGTCGGTCCACTTCTTGGGCGCGTCCTCGGCCTTCACCTTGGCCGAGTTGTAGGTGATCACCACCTGGCCGGCGGCGGTGGTGTGATAGAAGCCGTCGGGATCGAAGCTGCGGAACGCCTCGGAGATCTTGGGCGTCGTCTCGGGGACGTACTTGTCGAAACGCCCCTCGGCCTTGAGGCGTGCATAGTGGCCGAGATCCGTGGACGAGAAGACATCGCAATTGGTCTGGTTGTTCTTGATGTCCTGCAGGAGGCGCTGATAGGCGACCTGCGCCGTGGTGCGCACCACGTTGACCTTCACGCCGTGGATCTTGGTGAACTCGCTGCCCAGCTCCTCGGCGCCCTCCGATGTATAGTGGGCGACGTACCAGGTAAGCTCGCCCTCTTTCTTGGCCGCCTCCTCCAGGGCCTTGATGTCGGCGTGCGCCGCGAGCGGAACGACGGCCAGCGCGGCGGCGACGGCGAGATACGCTACTCTATTCATCAGTTCCTCCCAGAACGCGGCATTGTTATCGTTGGCCGAATACGATCATACGAAGCGCAATGTCACAAGCACAGGATCGCGCGGCAGGCTGGGCCGCCTACTACAAGCAGCTGCGCGAGCGTCCGCCGCGCCGCACCTTGCTGTCGGCGCTGGATCGTTTCGGCGAGCCGCCAGGCGACGCGCTGGCCATCGACCTCGGCTGCGGCGACGGCCGCGACATCATTGCGATCCTGCATCGCGGCTGGAGCGTCGTTGCCGTCGATGCCGAGCCCGAGGCGCTGAAGCAGCTCATGGCGCGCGGCCTGCCCGATGCGGACCGGATCACGCCCATCGTGGCGCGCATGGAAGAGGTGCCGCTGCCGCTGGGCGTCCATCTCGTCAATTCGAGCTTCGCCATGCCCTTGTGCGAGCCGGAGCGATTTCACGATCTGTGGATGCGTATTGTCGAGGCCCTGCCCGCCGGTGGCCGCTTCAGCGGCCAATGGTACGGCAAGCGCGATTCCTGGCTCGGCCGGCCGGGCATGACCTTCCTCGACCGCGACGAGGCGCTGGGCCTGCTCGACGGCTTCGAGCCGGAGATGTTCGAGGAGGAAGAGAGCGACGGCATCACACCGCGTGGCAATGCCAAGCACTGGCACATCTTCCATATCGTGGCACGGAAGCGATAGACTTCGCCCGTCCGACCGAAGGAGCCAACATGGCCGCCGTTGCCGTCACCGCTGAAATCGCCCGCCGCGCCGCCGTCCTCGCCTGGGGCGACCTGCCCGACGACCTCGTGGAGCGCACCAAGCAGTGCCTGCTCGACTGGTTCGCGGTCACCGTCGCCGGCGCCCAGGACGAGCTGACCGACATTCTCGTCCGCGAGGCACTGGAGGATGGCGCCAAGGGGCCGGCCACGCTGGTCGGCCGCAGCGAGAAGACCCTTCCGTCGACGGCGGCGCTGATCAATGGTGCCGCCAGCCACGCGCTCGACTATGACGACGTGAATTTCGCCATGGGTGGCCATCCGACGGTGACGGTCGTCCCTGCCCTACTGGCGCTCGGGGAGCAGATGAAGGCCTCGGGTCGGCTGTTCATCGAGAGCTTCGTCGCCGGCTACGAGACCTCGGGCCGCGTCGGCCGCCTGGTGGCGCCGAGCCACTACCTGAAAGGCTTCCACGTCACCGGCACGGTTGGCTCCTTCTCGGCCACCGCCGCGGCCGGGCGCATGCTGGGGCTGAGCGACAGCCAGCTTGCCGTGGCCTTCGGCATCGCCGCCACGCAGGCCGCCGGCCTCAAGTCGAATTTCGGCACCATGTGCAAGCCGCTGCATGCCGGCACGGCCTCGGAGCACGGGCTGCGCGCCGCCCGCCTCGCTGCAAAGGGATTTACGGCACGCGGCGATTCGCTGGAGTGCGATCAGGGCTTCGCCTCCTCGCAGAGCGACGACCTCAACGTCGAGTCGGCGCTGGGCGAGCCGCCGGCCGGCTGGCATCTGCGCAACAACCTCTTCAAGTACCACGCCGCCTGCTACCTTACCCATGCGCCCATCGAATGCGCGAAGGAAATCCGGCTGCGGAACAATTTCCCGCCGGAGCGGGTGAGGACGATCGTGCTTCGGATCGATTCGGGCGCCGACAAGGTGTGCAACATCGAGAGCCCGACGACCGGCCTCGAAGCCAAGTTCTCGCTGCGCCAGACAGTGGCGATGGCGTTGACGGGCGTCGACACCGCCAATCTCGATTCCTTCAACGATGCGGTGACGCAGGAGCCGCGCATCAAGAGCCTGCGCGACAAGATGTCGATCGAGTTCAAGCCCGACTGGGCCAAGTCCGTTTCCGAGATGGCGATTCAGCTCGATGACGGCACGATGATCGAGGCCACGCACGATTCGGGCATCCCCTGGGCCGACCTCGCCAAGCAGCGCACCGCGCTCGAGACCAAGTTCGAGAGCCTGGTGACGCCGGTCCTCGGCGCTGCCGGCACGCGGCGCCTGGCCGACGCCATCGAACGCATCGACAGCCTCACCGACGTGGGTGAGCTCGCCCGCGCCTCGGCCAAGTAGGAAACGGCATGACAGACGATTTCCGGGCGCGTGCCCGCCCGATGCCCAAGGGCAACCGCTACGAAGATTTCGAGGTCGGGCGCGTCTTCAAGCATCACTGGGGGCGCACCATCACCGAGTCGGAGAGCACCCTCTTCTCGACGCTGACGCTGCATTTCAATCCGCACTATTTCAACGCGGCC
>CANIRG010000485.1 GCA_947469635.1 Rhodospirillales bacterium
GCGCCACTGGAGTGGCGCGCTCCCAGCTATTCGATCTTGATGTTGGCGGCCTTCACGACCTCGGCCCACTTCGTCATCTCGGCGCGGAGGAAGGCTGCCAGCTCGGCAGGGGTCGAGCCGACGGCCGACGCGCCCAAGTCGGCGAACTTCTCCTTGATGTCGGGCAGACGCATGATCTTCGCCACCTCGGCGTGCAGGCGCGCCAGCACGGCGGGCGGCGTGGCGGCCGGCGCCAGCAGGGCGTTCCATTCCGAGATCTCGCAGTCCTTCACACCGGCTTCGGCGATGGTCGGAACGTCGGGCGCGGCCGGCGAGCGCTCGGCGCTGGTGACGGCGAGCGCGCGCACGCGATTGCCGCGCGCTTGCGGCAGGGCCGCCGACATGTTGCCGAAATAGAAGGGCACGTGGCCCGCGGCGACGTCGGCCACCGCCAGACCGCCGCCCTTGTAGGGGACGTGGCCGATGTCGATGCCGGTGCGCAGCTTGAACAGCTCGGCGGCGAGATGCTGGGCGCTGCCGTTGCCCGACGAGGCGTAGAACAGCTTGCCGGGCTGCGCCTTGGCCATGGCCACCAGCTCGGCCACGGTCTTGGCGGGATGCGACGGCGTGATCACCAGCAGCTCGGGCACCGTCACAAGCAGCGAAATCGGTGCGAAATCCTCGGGCGTCCGGAACGGCATCCTGGGCAGGAGCGACGGGTTCACCGCATGGGCGAAGGCGCCGATCAGCAGCGTATGGCCGTCGGGCGCCGCCTTGGCCACGGTCTCGTCGCCGATGACGCCGCCGGCACCGGGACGGTTCTCGACCACGACCGTCTCGCCCAGCGCCTCCTGGAGCTTGGGCGCGATCAGCCGCGCCGTGGTGTCGGCGCCGCCGCCCGGCGAATAGGGCACCACCAGCCGGATCGGCTTGCTGGGGAAGCTCTGCGCCCGTGCACCGCTCGCGAGGGCGAGAGCGGATGCGCCGACGAGGGCGGCACGGCGGGTCGGTCCGTATGTTCTCATGACCTGGTTCCTGTCAGCCGGCGACCAAGCCGACGCTGGGCGAAGCGAATGAGCGCGAACCCCAGCTGCAGGGGAATGCCGAAGCACAGCACGCCGAAGGCGAACAGCACCAGCCGGTCGGAGAGGGCCGGCAGCTGCCCGGCATGGCGCAGGATCACGGCGATGCCTTCGCTGACGCCGATGGCGGCGCCGGCGCTCGAGGACATCACGAGCACGAAGAAGGCGCGCGTCATGTTGGGCAGGAACAGCAGCGCGCCCAGCGTCGAGCCACCACGCATCTGCTGCAGCGCCTCGACGCCCGCGTCGGCGGCGTAGGCCGCCGAATAGGGCACGAGCGAGAGCACCACCGCCAAGATGCCGCCCACAGCCAGCGGCACGCCGAGCAGGGTGGCGTCGCGCGGGATGGCGTTCAGCAGGAAGAACATCACCACGAAGGTCGGCGCCGCGCGCATCAGCGCGATCAGGGAGGTGGCGAACGCGCCCGCCGCGCCGCCATAGTGCCGCGCCGCCGCCAGCAGCAGGCCGAGCGCCAGCCCGAGCACGAGCGCCAGCGCCGCGATCTGGAAATTGACGACCATGCCGGCCAGCAGCACCGGCAGGAAATCCGAGAAGATGCGGTCGGCCATCGCGCTCATGCGCCGATCCCGCGGCGTTCGAGGACGAGGCGGAGGCGGTTGCACAGCCACACCACCCCCATGATCAAGGCGGTGTAGAAGACCAGCAGCAGGCAATAGGTCGTCACCCGGCCGCTGGCGAAGGAGGTGATGTCGGTGAGGGCGCTCAGGAGCTCCGGCGCACCGATGAAGCTCGCGATGGGCGTACCCTTGGCGGCATTGACCAGGAAGGCCACGATCTGGCCGGCCGAGCGGCGCAGTGCCGCGGCGAACAGGCCCGGCCGGTCGCCCTGCTCGGCGCGCAGGCTCGCCATCGCCTCCGAGATCGCCTGGCCGGCGTTGCTGCCGTTGGAGAGGCCCAGCGCCACGATCGAGGCGCCGAGCGCCACCGCCGGCGAGTAGGGGAGGATCGCGTGCGCGAGCGCCGCCGCGATCACCAGCGTGAGCACGATGGGCGAGGACTGCAGCGTGACGGTGAGCGCCCGCGCGGGCCAGCGCAGCACGAACGACGGGGCGGCCATGGCCAATCCCGTCAGCACGGCGAAGCCCAGGGTCGCCGCCAGCGCCCCCGCGATCAGGATCAGCGTATTGATGACGCCGTTCTGCAGCAGCGACCAGGCTGGCGCCGTCTTGAGCATCGGCAGGTCGATCTCGATGCCGAGCGTCCTGCGGGACCAGACTTCGAAGGCGGCGACGCCGGCGGCGAAGCCGGTCGGCTTCAGCTCGGCGTCGCGCGGCGGCAGGATGCAGGTGGGCTTGGCGGCGCCGGTGTCGACGTTGCAGACCGGCCCCTGCCACACCACCCGCTGCTTCTCGAGGAAGCTTGTCGCGATCCGGTTCTTGCCGGCGATCTCGAGGAACACGCCATCGCGATGGAAGATCTGGCTCAGCAGGTCGAGGGCGCGGGCGAGCTGGTCGCTGCCGGTGCGGGCGACGGCCATGCCCCACGGCACCTGGGCGAAGCCGATCTTCTGGGAGAAGGCCGCGGCGAAGGCCGGGTCGGTGAAGTAGGCGGCGAAGAAGCTGTCGTCCTGCGCCGCCATCGGGCAGGTCTCGTCCTTCAGCCGCTCGGGGAGCTGGGCCGCCTCCTCGAACAGCATCAGGCGCGCACCGTAGTCGACGATCTCGGCATTCGAGCCGTTGCCGATGGTGACGCAGATGGTGCGCGCCGCCACATCCTGCCAACCGGCGAAGGCGAGGCCGCGCGGTGCGATCAGCGCCGTCTCCGATTGATAGTAGTGCGGGCGGATGAAGCGGGCCTGGCTGTCGCGCTGGGTGTTGTGGCCCATGGTGGCGATGGTGAGGTCGATGCGGTTCTCGGCCAGCAGGGGAATGCGGTTGGCGGCACGCACCCGGACGAAATCGATCTCGACGCCGAGCCGGGCCGCGATGGCGCGGGCGACGTCGATCTCGTAGCCGCTGCGCGTCTCGCCCTCGTGCTTGGCGAACAGCGGATAGAAGTCGCGCACGCCGATGCGGATGTGCCCGCCGCAGAGGATTCGCCCGAGCCGGTCGGCGGGCGGCTGCGCGCACGCTGCCTTCACCTCCTGCAGCAGGCTGGCGAGCGCCGAATCGGGCGAACGCTCCTGCTGCGCCCCAGCCGACGGGACGAGGAGAAAGAGAGCGGCGGCCAGCGCCCAGGCGAACCGGAGAGGAGCCATCTCAGCCTGCGGTTCCGGGCGCCGCGATTTCGACGATATGCATGTCGGCGAAACTATAGGGCCCGTAGCGGTGGATCGTCCGGCCCTCCTCGGCGGAAAGAACGCTCGGCGTCATGCGGTCGAGCTTCTCGGTGGGAAGGTAGACCAGCGTGCTGAGGATGGTGTTGAGCGCCAGGCCGTGGCGGACGGCGATCTCGCGCGAGCGGGCGACGCCCACGAAGCCGTTGTGCGTCAGCAACGCGCGGCCACCCGGCGCGAGATGGATCGGCAGGCCTTCGAGGAAGGGATCGAGCAGCCACCTGCCGTCGCTGCCGCCGGAGCTCCAGGTCGGCAGGCGGCCGGAGAGCTCGCAAGGCTCCATCGGGAAATGCGGCAGGTTGGCGACGATCAGGTCGAAGCGCCGGCCGGCGACCGGCAACCACATGTCGCCGCGATGGAGCTGGGAGGTCGCGCCGTGGCCGAGCTTGGCCAGCAGAAGCGTGCCGGCATCGACCGCGTCCTGCTCGATGTCGACGCCGCAGAGCGACGCGGCACCGAGGCTGCCCAGCGCCGCCAGCACGACGGCACTACCCGAGCCGATCTCCAGCGCATGCTTGCCACGAACGCGCGGCGCTTCGGCCTGCAGCGCCTGGATGAGGGCAGCCGTGTATTCGCTGGGACGCAGCGCGGTGAGGGCCGGGCCGGTCATGCCGCGGCAAGCCGGCGCGTGAGCTCGACCGAGACGGGGTCGTCGGGGAACTCGCTGAGGATCTGGCTGTAGCCTTCGAGCGCCGCCTTCGAATCGTCTCGCACCAGCGCCTCGTAGGCGATCCGACCGAGCTCGGCCAGCCGCAGTTGCTGCGGACCGGGCTCCAGCTCGGGTCCGGCGCCGTAGACGCCCAGCAGCTCGTAGATCGTGATCTTGCCGCGCCGCCCCTTGACCAGGACGTCGTCGATCGGCCGCACGCACAGCCGCTCGCCCGCTTCCTTGAAGACGCTGTGGCTGATGCAGGTGCTGGTGTGGAATTCCTTGTTGATGCCTTCGAGTCGCGCCGCCACGTTCACGCCGTCGCCGATCACGGTGTAGCTCATGCGCTCGCGCGAGCCGATGTTGCCGACCAGCACCGCGTCGCTGTGGATCCCCATGCGCAC
>CANIRG010000486.1 GCA_947469635.1 Rhodospirillales bacterium
CCTCACCAAGATCGCTCGTCTCGGCGGCTATCTCGCGCGTGCCAGCGATCCTCCGCCCGGAAATACCGTCATGTGGCGCGGGCTGTCGCGCCTCACCGACATCGGAGTGGGCGCCACTATCGCAGCCAAAACTGTGGGTAATTGAAAGGCGGCATATGCCGCAGCAACGTGCGATCGCGAGCAAGGTTCCCCAAACGGCTCAGGGAGCCTGTTCTAGGCTCGACACTTCGTTGGTGAGGGTGGTGCGGCGCATGTCGCGCACCTCGGTGTGATCGTAGCGCCGGGCGCGGTGCATGGTGACGCGGTTGTCCCACATCACGAGGTCGTAGGGCTTCCAGACATGGGCATAGACGAACTGCCGTTGTGTGGCGTGCTCGGTGAGGTCGCGCAGGAAGGCGCGGGCCTCGGGCACCGGCCAGCCCTCGATGCCGCCGGCGTGGCTGGCGAGATAGAGCGACAGCCGGCCCGTCGTGGGATGGCGACGCACCAGGCGCTGGCGCACCGGCGCCCACTTCACGCGTTCCTCCGGGGTGAACTCGTCGAAACCCAGGATGCCGCGCGAGAAGATCTGGCTGTGCTGGCAGATCATGTCGTGGATCTCGCGCTTGGTCTTTTCGTCGAGCGCGTCGTAGGCCGCCCGCATGTCGGCGAACTCGGTGTTGCCGCCGGTCGGCGGGATGTGCCGCGCCGAGAGCAGCGAATACTTGGCCGGCACCGGCTTGAAGGAGCTGTCGGAATGCCAGAGCTGGTTGCCGAGGCCGAACAGGCGGCGCCGGTCGTCGCGCGCCAGCACCTTGTTGTTCTTGTCGAGGTTGGAGATGTCGTTCAGGTCCATGCTCATGCGCCGGTCCTGGGGCGCGGCGATGTCGCCGGTGGCCTGCTCCAGCGGCCCCAGCGAGCGGCTGAAGACGAGCTGCTGCTCGTCGTCGATCATCTGGTCGTGGAAGATCAGCACGCCGAACCGGTCCATGCCGGCATGGACGGCGGCGACCTCCTCGGCTGTCAGGGGCTTGCGGAGATCGATGCCCGAAACCTCACCGGCGAAGAACGAGCGCGAGACGGGATCCTGGGGAACGATGGAAATGGTCATGGCGCAACGGTGATATCGACGGCGCCGGCTTGCAAGCCCGAATGCTTCTGCCATCCTTCACGGCAGCCATGACACCAGCCTCTCTATTGCGCCGCAGCATGCTTGCGGGCGGCCTTGCGTCGTTCGCCGCGCCAGCCTTGGCCGCCGATCCCTTGCAGACCCCGTTGCCTGCGCCGGTGTCGATGCGGGAAGGCGTCGTCGACCTCGGCCATGTGAAGCTCTGGTACTGGGACACCGGCGGCACGGGCGAAGCCGTGGTCTTCCTGCATCCGGGCTCCGGCAGCGCCGAGTTCTATCCCTACCAGCAGCCGGCATTCGCCAAGGCCGGCTACCGCGCGATCTCCTATTCCCGCCGCGGCCAGTACAGGTCGGAGATGGGCAGCGACGCCGACACCTTCTTCGCCGCCGACGATCTGCGCGGGCTGCTCAAGCATCTCGGCGTGGGACGGTTCCATGCCGTCGGCAATGCGCTGGGCGGCTACCTCGGTCTCGAGATGGCGCTGTCGGATGCCGACCGCGTGCGCAGCCTGGTGCTCGCCGGCAGCATGATGGGCATCGCCGAGCCGGACTATGTGAAGACCCTCGAGTCGCTCCGGCCCAAGGCCTTCGACGCCCTGCCGCTCTCGCTGAAGGAGCTGGGCCCGTCCTATCGGGCGGCCAATCCCGAGGGCGTCGCGGAGTGGGAGCTGCGGCAGAAGCGCTCGGGCACGCGCGCACCGTTTCGCCTGCGCAACAAGTTCACCTGGGACGCGATCGCCGGCCTCAAGGTGCCGACGCTGCTGATGACGGGCGATGCCGATCTCTGGATCCCGCCCTGGCTCCTGAACCAGATCGCATCCCGGTTCCCGGGCGCCAAGATCGCCATCGTGCCCGACGCAGGGCACAGCCTTCAGTGGGAACAGCCGGCCCTCTTCAACGAGCTGGTGCTCGCCTTCATCCAGGGGAAACCATGATAGCCAGAACGATCCTCGTCCTCGCGTCGCTCGCCATGGCCGCGCCCGCGCTGGCTGAGCCGCTCATCATCGAGAAGCAGGGCAGCTTCTTCGTGGGCGGCCGCACCGTGAAGTCCGACACGCTCTCGACGCTGCCGGCCTATGCGGCGTCGGGCACGATAACCGTCGACCAGATGTACGTGCGCTACCAGGTCCCGGTCGATCCGAAGAAGCTACCGGTGACGTTGATCCACGGCTGCTGCCTCACCGGCAAGACCTGGGAGACGACACCCGACGGCCGCATGGGCTGGGACGAGTATTTCGTCCGCAAGGGCCATCCGACCTATGTGATCGACCAGGTCTCGCGCGGCCGATCGGCTGCCGATCCGTCGGTCATCAACAGCGTCAAGCTCGGCAAGACGCCGCTCGACAAGACGCCGCCGATCTTCGCTGCCGGCCAGGAGGCCGCCTGGGCGATCTTCCGCTTCGGCTCGGAATATCCCAAGGTTCATCCCGGCATGCTGTTCCCGCTCGAGGCGCAGGAGGAGTTCTGGAAGCAGATGGTGGTGGACTGGGCCGCGACATTGCCCACGCCCAACCCCACCGTGCCCGCCCTGTCGGAGCTGGCGAAGAAGCTCGACGGCACGATCCTGATCAGCCATTCGCAGTCCGGCATCTATCCGTTCCAGACTGCGGCGCTCGACACCAAGGGCATCGCCGGCATCATCTCGATCGAGCCCGGCGGCTGCCCGGCACCGACCGGCGATCTCAAGCCCTACATGAACATGCCGATCATGGTTCTGTTCGGCGACTACGTCGACGACGCGCCGCGCTGGGCGCCGCGGCTGAAGCTCTGCCGCGAGTTCGCCGAGGCGATGAAGAAGGCCGGCGGCAAGACCGAGCTGCTGGTGCTGCCGGAGATCGGCATCAAGGGCAACTCGCACATGCTGATGCAGGACCGCAACAGCCTGCAGATCGCCGACCTCCTCATCGCCTGGATCGAGAAGAACGTCGCGAAGAAATAGTCTCGCTGGGGGCGCGCCAGTCCGTGGCGCGGTCATGAATCATGAGAAGACGCGCCACAGAGTGGCGCGCCCCGAGCGATAATCTTCAGGCCGTCTTCGCCGCCACGATCATATCGGCGATCTTGAGGAACTCCGGGGCCTGGACGCGGCTGGGCTCGAACTTGGTCTTGCCCAGGTTGCGGGCGATGGCGTACTCGTCGGTGACAGCACGGCGATGGACGATCACGGTGTCGATCCTCGGCAGCACGAGCATGAACTGCCCGAACTGGCCGCTCATCATGAACGAGCCTGCCCAACGCGCCGAGGTGCGAGTCACCGGAACCCACCACAGGTAACCGTAGGCGAGATCGGCGGCGCGGCCGACGTCGGCTGCCGCCACCCGGGGCTTGGTGCTCTCCCTGATCCACTCGACGGGGACGACCTGCTTGCCTTCCCACTTGCCGTCGCGCGCCATCACGACGCCCAGCCGCGCCATGTCGCGCGCCGAGAGGAACAGGTGATAGGCGAGGAAGCGCGAGCGGCTCTCGAAGCCCATCATGCGCTGCCGCGCCGCGTCGTAGTCCTGCATGCCGAGCGGCTGGGCGAGATCGTCGTCGAGCGCCTTGAACACCGACTTGCGCACGAGCTTCTCGAAGATCGCGCCCAGGACGTTGAAGTCCCAGTTGTTGTAGTGGAAATGCGTGCCGGGCTTGTGCGAGCCGCGCTTGGGTGTGTTGGGATCGTCGCCCGGGCTGCCGGCGGGGTGATAGACGCCGGAGCTGGCGATCAGCAGGTCGCGGACCTTCGCGGTCTTCTCGATCGGCAGAAGCTTGTCGGCCTCGTCGATGCCGAGATCGCCCATGGTCTGGTCGAGATCGATGGTGCCGTTGGCGACATACCTGCCGAACATCATCGACAGTATGCTCTTGCGGGCCGAGGCGAGGTAGCAGGCCTGGGCGATGTCGCCGTAGCTGTAGGCGATCTGTCCCCCCGACACGACCATCAGCGCCGTGGTCGGCAGGGTGACGAGCAGGGCTTCCACCTCCGCGAGCCCCGACGGGCTGTAGCCGGCCTGGCCGGGCGGCAACTTGCTCCACTCCGCCCGGGCCGGGCCCGACATGCCGAGCGTGCTCGCTGCGAGCGCCGGCAGCCCCACGGTGAGCGGCGCAAGCTGCCGCCGCGTGGGCAAAAAGGATGTCGTCATTGCTCGTTCCTCCGGTGAGCAGTCTAGCAGCCTGTCGGACTGGTGTTTTGTGGTGGAATGGGGTGATTGGCGGTGCGCCAAAATCGTGCGGTGCTGACGCTCATCCGGTCGCTCTCATGGTGAACATCCGCTTGATGTTCCAGGCCAGGGTGACGAGGTTCCATTCGCCGC
>CANIRG010000487.1 GCA_947469635.1 Rhodospirillales bacterium
GATCCCATTGGTCGTCCCGCAAACCATAGCGTCGCATTCGTCGGTCCCTCGATTGGCCGACTTGCTATGAATCATGCATCTTTAACGGTGGGAATCCCCTAATTGAGGACACACCCTAGAGTTCAGGTCCGGATTATCCCAAGAAAAACCCCCGGGGATGCCGGGGGTTTGTCGTGTGTCGCGTGAAGGGGAGGGCTAGTAGCCCTCGCGCTCCATGCGCTTGCGCATCAGCTTGCGCGTGCGGCGGATGGCTTCGGCGCGCTCGCGGGCGCGACGCTCGGAGGGCTTCTCGTAGTTGCGGCGGAGCTTCATCTCGCGGAAGATCCCTTCGCGCTGCATCTTCTTCTTCAGGACGCGCAGCGCCTGATCGACGTTATTTTCGCGGACGAGAACCTGCACTTCGATCGCTTCCTTCCAAGCTTGAGAGCCCGGAACTTGCGTTCCAGGGCCGGAATTCGAGAGGCCGGCTAGGTATCACAGGGCAGAACCCTTGGGAAGCCCTGGTCCAAAGGCTATATTTCGCCTCATGACACCGTCGAATGACCCGGATACCGAGGTGCGCAACCGCTTGGCCGATGCCGTGGCCGCGGAGGCCGTCTTCGACGGCTGGACGCGGACCGCCCTCCACACCGCTGCGGCGGGCCTCCAGCTGCCCGAAGGCGAGGCCACCCGCCTGTTCCCGAAGGGGCCGATTGCCGTCCTGGCCTTCGTGAGCGAGCGTGCCGATCTGCGTACGGTGGCGGACATGGAAGCCGCCGGGGTCGCGAGCATGAAGATCCGCGAGCGGATCCGCACCGCCATCCGCCTCAGGCTGGAACGCCATGGCGGCGAGCGCGAGGCGGTGCGGCGCGGCCTGTCGCTCCTGGCCTTTCCCTTCAATGCCGGGGAAGGGCTGCGGCTGCTGTACCGGACGGTGGATGCCCTGTGGTACGCCGCAGGGGATACCACCACCGATTTCAATTTCTACACCAAGCGCGCCACCCTCGCCGGCGTCTACTCGGCGACCGTCCTCTATTGGCTGAACGATCGTTCGGAGGCCGCGGAAGCGACCTGGGGCTTCCTCGACCGGCGCATCGACGATGTGATGAAGTTCGAGAAGCTCAAGGCGCGGATCGGCAATTTTACGCCGGCCGGTGGCCGCCCGGCAGCTGCACGTAGGTGACGTGCCCCATCTTGCGGCCGGGCCGCGCCTGGCCCTTGCCGTAAAGATGCAGCCGCGCCGAGGGTTCTTCCAGGAAGCGGTGCCAGCCGTCCGCCTCGTCGCCAATCAGGTTCAGCATGCGCGACGGTGCCAGCACATCGACGGCACCGAGCGGCAGGCCGCAGATCGCCCGCACCAGCTGCTCGAACTGGCTGGTGACACAGGCGTCGATCGTCCAATGGCCCGAGTTGTGCGGTCGCGGCGCCATCTCGTTGGCGAGCACGCTGCCGTCCTTCGTCACGAACATCTCCACAGCCACGAGGCCTACCAGATCGAGGCTGGCTGCGACCTGGGCTCCATAGCGTTCGGCCGTGCTCAGCGTGCCGGCCGGCAACCCCGACGGAACGGTGGTCGTGCGCAGGATGCCGTCGCGATGCTCGTTGAGGCCGATCGGGAAGCAGCGTGTCGTGCCGTCGGCTCCGCGCGCGACGATGGCGGAGATCTCGCACAGGAAATCGACCAGGCCCTCGAGGATGCAGTCGCGCCGGCCGATCCTGTCCCAGGCGGCAGCGAGCTCGGTGCGGTTCGACACGCGCACCTGGCCCTTGCCGTCATAGCCGTCGGTGCAGGTCTTGAGAATGCCGGGCAGCGCCGTCGCCGCCGCGATGTCGGCCATGCTGGAGATCGCCTGGTAGTCGGCGGTGCCGATGCCGGCCGCGCGAAAGAACTCCTTTTCGCGTAGCCGGTGCTGGGCGACATGGATCGGCCTGACGCCCGGCCGTACCGGCCTGTGGCGCAGGCATTCGGCCACGGCGGCTTCCGGCACGTTCTCGAATTCATAGGTGACGACGTCGACCTGGGCTGCGAAGCGCGCCAGAGCAGCGCTGTCGGCATAGTCGCCGCGCACATGGCCCGCCGATACTTCCGCCGCCACCGAGTCGGCCTCGGGCGAGAAGACGATGCAGCGATAGCCGAGCCGGGCCGCGGCCAGCGCCGTCATGCGGCCGAGCTGGCCGCCGCCCAGAATGCCGATGGTCGAGCCGGGAGGAAGCATTTGGGTCATCGGACCGTGGGCCTGGAGGCCCGCGGTCCGGCTTGAGGTGAGCTCATGGACGGTTAGCGATGTGGCGGCGCGTCGTCCGACGGCGCCAGCGCGACGGCGTCGGTCTGGCGTGCCCGCCAGGCATCGAGGGCGGTCGCCACCTTCGCATCGGCGAGGCCAACGATGGAGGCGGCCAGCAGGGCCGCGTTGATGGCGCCGGCGCGGCCGATGGCCAGCGTGCCCACGGGGATGCCGGCCGGCATCTGGACGATCGACAGCAGGCTATCCATGCCTTTCAGCGCCGCGCTCTCCACGGGCACACCCAGCACCGGCAGCGGCGTCATGGCGGCGGTCATGCCCGGCAGATGGGCCGCCCCACCGGCGCCGGCCACGATCACCTTGAGGCCGCGCCCCTTGGCGGAGGAGGCATAGGCGACCAGGCGTTTGGGGGTGCGGTGGGCGGAGACGATGCAGGCCTCGTAGGCCACGCCAAGCGCCTCCAGCGTGTCCGCCGTATGCTTCATCGTCGTCCAATCGGACTGGCTGCCCATGATGATGCCGACCAGCGGCTTTTTCGACGCCTTTGCCATCACGCGATGATGTCGGGGATGAGCTGGCTTTCCAACCGCGTAATCTGGTCCTTGAGCCCGAGCTTGCGCTTCTTCAGGCGCTGGAGCTGCAACTGGTCGAACGGCGCCTTCTCGATGAGGCGGTCAATCACCTCGTCGAGGTCACGATGTTCGGTCTTCAACGCTTCCAGCTTGGCTCTGATCGCCTCGCCGTCCAGCGGGTCTGAAGTGTCGTTGCTCATGCGCCTTGCGCCGTGTACCCCTTCGCCCGCCCGAAGGGAAGCATGTCCGATTTCCTGCCCCATCCATTCTGGAACTTTTCGCTCGAAATCTACTCGGCCGAGGGAGTGGCCGAGGCTTGCCTCGACCTGCAGGAGCGCCGTGCCTGCGATGTGAACATATTGCTGTTCTGCTGCTGGCTGGGCGCCTCGGGCCGGCCGACGCTCACGGCGGACCGACTGCGTGTCATCCTGAAGGTGAGCGACGTCTGGCAGGCCGAGATCGTCCAGCCGCTGCGCCGGGTCCGACGGCTCCTGAAGGACCGGCCGTGGGCCGAGGCGCTGCCCGAGACCGTCGACGCCGCCCGCCGGCGCGTCGCCGATGCCGAACTGGCGGCCGAGCATGCCGAGCAGCTGAAGCTCGCCAGCCTGCATTCGCCGCCGCCGGATCGCGACCGGCCTGTCGAGAAGCGGCTGCGGGCGGCCGTCGGCAATCTCGGAAGCTACGCCGTCTGCCTGGGTGTCGTGCCCGACGCCAAGGACCGGGTCTCGGTGGTGGCGCTGATGCGCGGGACCTTTCCGATGCTGAGCGAAGCCGAGATCAGCCAAGCCGTCGGGGTGGCTACGACCACCGTTTGACCGAACCGGTGTCCAGATCGAACAGGTCGAGGATGCGACCGACCGTGTGGTCGACGATGTCGTCGATGGTCTTGGGCCTGTTGTAGAAGGCCGGCACCGGCGGCGCGATGATCGCGCCCATCTCGGCCAGCGTCGCCATGTTGCGCAGATGGATCGCATGCAGCGGCGTTTCGCGTGTAACCAGGACCAGCCGGCGGCGTTCTTTTAATACGACGTCGGCTGCGCGCGTCAGCAGGTTGCTGGTGATGCCGTGGGCGATCTCCCCGAGGCTGCGCATGGAGCAGGGCACGACGATCATGCCAATGGTCCGGAACGATCCGCTCGACACGGCTGCCGCAAGATCGTTGGCCCGGTATGTGACATCAGCGAGCCGCCTCACATCCTCGACCTTCAGGTCGGTTTCGTGCGCCAGCGTCACCTCCGCCGTGCGCGTCATCACGAGATGGGTTTCCACAGGCAACTTCTTCAGCGCCTGCAGCAGCCGGATTCCATAGATGACGCCCGAAGCGCCCGAGATGCCGACGATCAGCCGCGAAGAGTCAGTCATGCCGGCCATCCTACCGGAATATGGCGGGAGCGGGAGGCGCGCGAATTGGCGTGACACATCCCCACGCAGGAGTCAGAGTTTCCTTGTCCGCAACCGTCTC
This sequence comes from Rhodospirillales bacterium, assembly GCA_947469635.1. Lineage (GTDB taxonomy): Bacteria > Pseudomonadota > Alphaproteobacteria > Reyranellales > Reyranellaceae > Reyranella. Next base: position 4,257 of record CANIRG010000487.1, read on the forward strand.
GGAGGTTTGTCCGTATGAGCACCGTGGACCACATCGAAGCCCTCAGGGCCAAGCACGCTACCCTCAAGCAGGCGATCGATCGGGAAAGTTCCCGCCCGTGTCCCGACGACGACGCGCTCTGCAGCCTCAAGAA
>CANIRG010000488.1 GCA_947469635.1 Rhodospirillales bacterium
CACGACCAGGTCGAGGCGATGACGCTCGCCGACCGGGTGGTGGTGATGAACGCGGGCCTGATCGAGCAGGTCGGCACGCCCAACGACCTCTACCATTCGCCGGCCACCAAGTTCGTGGCGGGCTTTATCGGCTCGCCGGCGATGAATTTCATCACCTGCAATCTCGAGGAGGCGGCGGGCGCGCTTCGTGTGCGATTGAACGACAGGCTGTCGTTCCCGGTGCCGGAGAATCGCACCGCGCGCTATCGCCCGCACGTCGGCAAGTCGAGCCTTGTGCTGGGCCTGCGGCCGGAGCACATCATGGAGACGCGTCCGCACACCGAGCCCAACCAGCACGACTTCGACATGATGATCGACGTCGTGGAGCCGATGGGCATGGAGACGCTGGTCTATTTCACGGTCAACGGGTCTGAGGTTTGCGGCCGGGTCAATCCGAACGCCGGCGCCGTCGCGATGCAGTCCATGAAGCTGCGTGCCGATCTCAGCAACATGCATCTGATCGACGACACCTCCGGCAAGGTGCTTTAATCGGAGATCATTTCCTCCCCATTAAAATGGGGAGGTGCCCCGTCATACGGGGCGGAGGGGTCATGGGCGAGCGGCTCATGACCCCTCCGTCGTCGTAAGACGACGACACCTCCCCCGATGACGGGGGAGGAAAGCCAACCAAGGGGAGAAATCGATGGCTGTATTGACGGGCAAGATCGCCTGGGTGACCGGTGCTGGGTCGGGAATTGGCCAGGCGGCGGCGGTGGCCCTTGCCAAGGAAGGCGCCACGGTGGTGCTGACCGGCCGGCGCAAGGAGCCGCTGGAAGAGACTGCTGCCACCATCAAGGCGGCCGGCGGCAAGGCCGTCGTGAAGGCGGGCGATCTCATGAAGGCCGCGTCGGTAACCAAGATCGCCGCCGCGATCGAAAAGCAGTTCGGCCGTTGCGACATCCTGGTGAACAATGCCGGGCTCAATATCCTGGAGCGGAGCTGGAAGCAGCTCTCGGCGGCCGGTGCCGAGCAGGTGATCGACGGTAATCTCTCGAGCGCCTTCTATTGCACCAGCGCCGTGCTGCCGATCATGCGCAAGAAGAAGGACGGCGTGCTGATCCACACATCGTCGATGGCGGGCCGGCAGGCGAGCCTGCTGAGCGGCCCGGCCTATTCCGCCGCCAAGCACGGCGTCGTGGCCATGAGCCATACGATCAACATGGAAGAGTGCGTCAACGGCATCCGCTCCTGCGTGGTCTGCCCCGGCGAGGTGGCGACGCCCATTCTCGACAAGCGGCCGGTGCCGGTCACCAAGGAGGAGCGCGGGCGCATGGCGCAGTCGGAGGATGTGGGAGATCTCATCCGCTACATCGCCTGCCTGCCGGCGCACATCGTGATCAACGAGGTCATGATCAACCCGACCTGGAACCGCGGCTACGTCGCCAACCTCCAGCGCGGCAAGTCCTGACATGACGGTCACCATCAAGGCGAAGGCCCTCGAGGCCTTCGTCGCGGACATCTTTGCCTCGGCCGGATGCTCCAAGGACGAGGGCTGGCGTATCGGCCGCTATCTGGTCAGCGCCAACCTGAGCGGCCATGACAGCCACGGCGTGGTACGCGTGCCGCGCTACGCGGTGCAGAAGAAGAACGGCACCGTCGTGCCCGACGTTACGGTCGAGGTCGTGGTCGACACCCCCGTGATCGCCGTGGTCGACGGCAAGTATGGCTTCGGCCAGACAGTGACGCCGCAGGCCGTGCGCATCGGCATCGACAAGTGCCTGAAGAACGGCTTGTCGGCGGTGACTTTGCGCAATGCCGGCCACGTCGGTCGCGTCGGCGACTGGGCCGAGATGGCGGCGGCCGAAGGCCTCGTCTCCATCCACTTCGTCAATGCCTCGGGCAGCGTGCTGGTGGCGCCCTTTGGCGGCGTCGATCGCCGCTTCTCCACCGCGCCTTATTGCGTAGGCGTGCCGCGGCCGGGAATGGACCCGCTGGTGCTCGACTTCGCCACCTCCATCGTGGCCGAAGGCAAGGTGCTGGTGGCGAGCCAGGGCGGCAAGAAGGTGCCGGACGGCGCGCTGATCGGCGCCGACGGCAAGCCGAGCAGCGATCCGCATCTGCTCTACGGCGACTACACGCCGACCGGCCCGCGCGACCACAGCAAGGGGACGGGTGCCATCCAGGCGTTCGGCGACCACAAGGGATCTGGCCTCGCCTTCATGTGCGAGATGCTGGGCGGGTCGCTCAGCGGCAACGGCGCGACCGATCCCAAGCGCGGCCGCTTCGCCAACGGCATGCTGTCGTTCTATGTCGATCCCAAGGTGCTCGACCCCGAAGGATTCTTCCCGCGGGACATCGCCAAGTATGTCGCTTTCGTCAAAGGCTCGCGGCCGGCGGTCGAGGGCGGCGAGATCCTGGTGCCGGGCGAGCCGGAGGCGCGTATGCGCGTCAAGCGCCTGGCCGAAGGTGTGCCGCTGCCTGACGACACCTGGGCGGGGATCGTCGAGACGGCACGGTCGGTCGGCATCGACGAGCGGCGCATCCAGCAGGCCGTGATGTAGCCGCGGTCCGGCTGGTTTTTGTCGATGAAAATCGACCTTCCTCCTCCGTCATCGGGCTATCGAATGCAGCCGTCTCGATTTCCCCTCGTCTTAAGAGGGCGGAGGGGTCATGAGCGCCAAATGGAGCCTCAGACCCCTCCGTCAGCGTGAGACGCTGACACCTCCCCGCGCTGCACGCAGGGAGGAAAGGTTTCTTCGCGAACCCCGCGGGGCGCAGACGTGCGAATGCGACTGCGTGTTGCGCAGGGTGAGACGAAAGACAGATGCGATGTCGTCGGAACGACTAACGGCCTGGCGCGCGGCGTAGGCGGTGGACGGCGCCGGCAACGGGATCGTCGAAGAGGAAGTCGGCGACGAAATCCGTGTGGAGCATGCGATGCAGCGCCTCCACGCTGGCGCCGTCGGCGATGGTGCTGCTGAGCTTTTTCAGGTCATCGGCGCTCGTCGCCCACAGGCGTACGGCGACGACGTCGTAGCCGAGGTCCAGTGCCTGATCGATCTCGCGCCGCATGGCATCGGCCTGGTCGCTCGCCGACCAGCCGGGATGACGCAGCAGATCGTTGGCAAAGCCGATCCACTTGAAGCGGGGCGTTTCCTGCGGTGGCGACGACAGCGTCTCGAGCCCGGGATAGGTCTGCCCCCAGTGCATCGACGCATATGTCATGAGCCAGTCGAAGTCGTGCAGGACGAACACGGTGCGTGCCGGATCTGTTTCCCGCTCGAAGCGCTCGATTGCCTTTTGCCATGCGGTGTCGGCACCGCGGAAAGGCACGAGGCCGGAGATATTGTAGGCCAGCAGCAGGACGGTCAGCGCCGCCATTGCCATGCGCCCGCGCGATCCCCAGCGGCGCACTGCCGCCACCGAGGCCAAGGCCCAGCCCAGGGTCAGCCAGGCCATGACATTGATCTGCATCTGCGGATCTTGCGGCTGGGAATAGAGGTTGAAGACCTGGCCCGCGAGCAGGGTTCCGCCGAACACGGTGAGCAGCGACCAGGCACGGTTGTCGGCGCGGACGCGCCACAGCATGACGAGCGACACGATTCCTACTGCCAGGAGCCACAGGCTGCTGGTGTAGCGCCACGTGTCCCAACCGGGCCCGCCCAGGACCTCGATCATACCGATGCCCAACAGGTAACCGACGACACCTTCCCAGAGGTAGCCGAACTTGGCCCAGCTGAAGCCGCCCCAGGCCGAGTTTACCGCCTTGCCTGTCCAGATCAGGTCGAGCGGGCCGGCGGCCTCGTCGTGGCCCCACCAGAACCAGGCCACGAGGCAAGTGACCGCGAACATGACGGCCAGGAACAGGCCGATCCAGGCGAACCGCAGCACGAGCCGGCGCTCGCACAGCCAAAGGGCCGCGACCATCGCCGGCAGCGTGGGAAACATCAGTCGCCATTCGAAAAGCCAGCCGATGGTGAACACCGCCGAGACGACGGCCACCCGCATTGCCGTCGGCTGGGCGAACCACACGCCGGCCAGGGCCATCGATACGAACATCACGGTGTAGCTCGACATGATGTCCTCGTTGATGATTGCGAGGAACAGCACGTAGTTGCAGGAAATATGAAAGAGGGCCGCAAGCAGGGCCAGGAGCCGATCGCCGGTGAGGGTGCGGACCAGCAGATAGACGCAGCCCAGGCAGAGGCTGGCACTCAAGGCGTTGAGGATCGTTATCTGCCGGCGGGGGTCGCCGGCAAAGATGCCCAGCAGGTCGAGCACCTGGCAGAGCGCGCCGTAGACCGGATAGAACAGATAGTTCGAGGGATAGAGCGGGGCGTTGGCGGGATCGACCACCCACTCCTTCAACTCGAGGCTCTTGAACAGGCCGTTGCCGGTCA
>CANIRG010000489.1 GCA_947469635.1 Rhodospirillales bacterium
ACCATCGCCACGGACCGCTGCATGCCGAGCGACATGGCTGAGCCTCTGGTTGATCCGCTCTATCGCCTGCTTGCCTGGCTCTCGCCCGCCTATCCGATCGGCGCCTTCAGCTACAGCCACGGCATCGAGACAGCGGTCGAGGAAGGCTTCATCAAGGACCGCGCCTCGCTGATCGCCTGGCTCGACTCGGTCCTGCGCGACGGCACCGGCCGTGTCGACGGCGCGCTGTTTGCCGCCTCGTGGCGCGCCGCGGCGGACGGAGACTGGCCTGCCTTCGACACCATCGCCGAACGCGCCGCAGCCTGGCGCGGCACCTCGGAGATGGCGCTGGAATCGCGCCAGCAGGGAGGCTCGTTCCTGTCCATCACCCGCAATGCCTGGCCTCATGCCGACCTCGATGCGGCACACCAGCGTCTGGGCGGCGAGATCGCCTTGCCGGTCGCGGTGGCTCTTGCGGCCTCGGTGCATGGCGTCGCCCTCGAACAGGCGCTCGTTGGCTACCTTCATGGCTTCACCGCCAACCTGATCTCGGCCGCGGTGCGGACTGTGCCGCTCGGCCAGAGCGACGGCCAGCTCGCCTTGGCGGCGCTCGAACCCACCGTGCGGCGGGCCGTCGACGCGGCCATGGCGACTGACGATCTCGACGAGGTTGGCACGGCGACCCCGTTGCTCGACTGGTGCTCGCTGCGTCACGAGACGCAGTACACCCGGCTGTTCCGCTCATGACCGAGCTGGCGGCGCTCCTGACTCTGGTTCTGCTGGTCATCGCCGGGGCGCATGCCTATTGGGGCACGGGCGGGATCTGGCCGGCCAAGAGCGTGGCCGATCTCGCGCGTACCGTGATTGGAGACGGCCGCACCCGCATGCCGCCGCCGTGGTCGTGCTTCGCCGTCGCTGCGGCGCTGGCCGTCGTGGCGGCCCTGCCCTGGGTGATCCTGGCCTGGCCGCGCAGTGACGTCGTGCTGGTGGTGATCATCGTCGTGTCGGCGGTGTTTTTCATTCGCGGCTCGGCCGGCTATAGTCCGCGCTGGAGCGGTCGTTTCTCGGCCGAGCCGTTCGCCAAGCTCGACGTGCAGCTTTATTCGCCGTTGTGCATGGCGCTGGCGGCGGGATTCTTGCTACTGCTGGCGCGGGGGATGTGAGTATGGAGTTGCGAGGACCATTGCGTGTCGGGGTCGGCGGCCCAGTCGGGTCGGGCAAGACCGCGCTGGTCGAGCGCTTGTGCAAGGCGATGCGCGAGGATTACGACATCGCCGTCGTCACCAACGACATCTACACCAAGGAAGACGCCGAGTTCCTGACGCGCGCCGGGGCGCTCGCAGCCGACCGCATCGTCGGCGTCGAGACCGGCGGCTGTCCGCATACCGCGATCCGCGAGGATGCCTCGATCAACCTCGCCGCCGTGGCCGACATTGTGCGCAAATGGCCCGATCTCGAGCTGGTGTTCGTCGAATCGGGCGGCGACAATCTCGCCGCCACCTTCTCGCCCGAGCTGGCCGACCTCACGATCTACGTGATCGACGTGGCCGCAGGGGAGAAGATCCCGCGCAAGGGCGGGCCGGGCATCACCCGCTCGGACCTGCTGGTCATCAACAAGATCGACCTGGCGCCGATGGTCGGCGCCGACCTCGGAGTCATGGACCGCGATGCGCGCCGGATGCGCGGCGTGCGGCCCTTCCTGTTTTCCAACCTCAAAGAGAACAAGGGCGTCGACGAAGTCGCCGCTTTCATCGTCCGCCAGGGCGGCCTCAAGGCAAGGAGCAACTGATGTTGAGGATATCGATCCCGATCGCGCTGGTCCTGACGGCGCTGGCCGGCCCGGCCTTTGCCCATCCCGATCATGCGAGCTCGGGCTTCCTTCATCCCCTCACCGGACCCGACCATGTCCTGGCCATGATTGGCGCCGGCATGTGGGCGGCCCTGCTGGCCGCGCGTCGTCCGGCCGCCGCCCTCCTCGTTCCCGCGGCCTTTATGGCAATGATGACCGCCGGGGCAGCTGCCGGATTCGCGGGCATCAAACTGCCTCTTGCGGAGGCGGGTGTTCTCGCCTCGGTGTTCATGCTCGGTGCGCTCGTGCTGGCCGCAGTCCGCGTGCGGATCGAGCTCGCAATGCTTGTGGTCGGCGTCTTCGCCGCATTGCATGGCTATGCCCACGCGGTCGAGGCCCCGGAGATGGATCCGGGCAGCTATATCTTGGGGTTCCTGGCAGCGACCGCCCTGTTGCAGACCGTTGGCCTCGGCCTCGGCTGGGTTGTGCAGCGGCTGGTCGGTGACATCGGCCTGCGTGCGCTTGGTGGCCTCGTTCTGGCGGGCGGCGCGCTTGTCCTAGCCACCCACTAGGGTAAAGCGGGCCAACGCTCCGGAGGCTTTGGCACGGTTCCTGCTTCCCTTGGCTTTCGGCGGGACTTCCGTCGAAAACAAGGAGAGCGGGATGACTTTGGGTAGGATGATACGGACGGGTCTCGTCGCCGCCGGCCTCGTTGCCGGGGCCACGACAGGCGCGTTCGCCCAGGGAGCGCCGATCAAGGTCGGTATTCTCCATTCACTTTCAGGCACGATGGCGATCAGCGAGACGACCTTGAAGGACGTCATGCTGATGCTCATCGAAGAGCAGAACAAGAAGGGCGGCGTTCTGGGCCGCAAGCTCGAGGCCGTGGTCGTCGATCCGGCGTCGAACTGGCCGCTGTTCGCCGAGAAGGCGCGCGAGCTGCTGCAGAAGGAAAAGGTCGCCGCGGTGTTCGGCTGCTGGACCTCGGTCAGCCGCAAGTCGGTGCTGCCGGTGTTCGAGGAGCTGAACGGCGTGCTGTTCTACCCGGTGCAGTACGAGGGCCAGGAGAGCCAGCGTAACGTGTTCTACACCGGCGCCGCGCCGAACCAGCAGGCCATTCCGGCCGTCGACTACCTGATGAGCAAGGACGGCGGCGACGTGAAGCGCTGGGTCCTGGCCGGCACGGACTACGTCTATCCGCGCACGACCAACAAGATCCTCGAGGCCTACCTTCTCCAGAAGGGCGTCGCGAAGGAAGACATCATGATCAACTACACGCCGTTCGGCCATGCCGACTGGCAGTCGATCGTGGCGGACATCAAGAAGTTCGGCTCGGCTGGCAAGAAGACGGCGGTGGTCTCGACCATCAACGGCGACGCCAACGTTCCGTTCTACAAGGAGCTGGGCAACCAGGGCCTCAAGGCCAAGGACATCCCGGTCGTGGCGTTCTCGGTCGGCGAAGAAGAGCTGGCCGGCATCGACACCAAGCCGCTGGTCGGCCATCTCGCTGCCTGGAACTACTTCCAGTCGGTCAAGGATCCGGCTAACGAGGCCTTCATCAAGACTTGGCAGGCCTTCACCAAGAATCCGAAGCGCGTGACGAACGATCCGATGGAAGCCCACGTGGTCGGCTTCGCCATGTGGATCGAAGCGGTGAAGAAGGCCGGCACAACGGACGCCGACAAGGTGATCGACGCCATCATCGGCATCAAGGTCCCCAACCTGACGGGCGGCGTTTCGGAGATGCTTCCGAACCACCACATCACCAAGCCGGTGCTGATCGGCGAGATCGCGGCGAACGGCCAGTTCGACATCGTGTGGAAGACCCCGGGCCTCGTGCCGGGTGCTGCCTGGTCGCCGATTCTCGACGACTCCAAGAACCTGAAGGCCGATTGGACGAAGCCCGTGAACTGCGGCAACTTCGACACGGTCGCCAACAAGTGCATCGGCAAGGGCAAGTAGGCCCCCAGCCTTCGCAATTGACGCTCGGCAACTCACAAGGGCGGGGCGACTTTCCAGTCGCCCCGTTCGTGTCTGCAGGTTAATCCTAAATCATGTTTTCCTCGCGTTCGATCGTCGTGCTGCTGTCGGCGCTGGCCTCCCTGCTATTGGCTGGCGCCGCTCTCGCAGCCGATCTCGCCACCCTCGTCGCCAATCTCACCGCTGGCGGTTTCAGCGAGCGCGAGACGGCGATCACCGCCCTTGCCACTTCCGGTGAGGCGCGCGCCGCGCCGATCCTCGAAGCGCTCGCGGCGGGCCAACTCTATGTCCGGACCTCCGACAAGCTCGTGGTCATCGGCAGGACCGACGGCAACCAGCTGGCGCTGAGCGAAGCGATCACCGGCAAGGCGGCCGGCAGCGCGGTCGAGGCCGATCTCGAGCGCGTGCGGGTCAACAATCGCCTGCGCGGCACCATCGAGGCCGCGGTCGGCTCGCTCACGCTGATGAGCCCCAATCCCAAGGTCCGGCTCGATGCGGCCGAGGCCCTGTTCAAGCGACGCGATTCGACGGCGCTGGCGGCGCTCGACCTGGCGCTGGCGTCGGAAAAGGACCAGCGCATCAAGCGCTCGATGAGCGAGGC
>CANIRG010000490.1 GCA_947469635.1 Rhodospirillales bacterium
ATGAGCGGGCCTGGAGGCCCGCGGTCCACTGAACGGAAGGCGCTCTACATCTCCCGACGGGCGTCCGTCTCGATGTAGGCCCAGGGCACGCGATCGGCGAGCCACACTCGTTCGTTGCCCGAGTAGAAGGCCACGCCGTCCTTCCAGGCGTCGTGCGCGCGAACCGACAGGATGACCGGCACCGGCGCCTTGCGCTTACCGACGGCGACCGCCTCGTCGCGATTGACCGAGAGGTGCACATACTGTCGGCCCATCGGCAGCAGGCCGTGTTGCCGGATATCCGGCACAACTTCAGGCGCGGTCCCATGGAACAGGCGCTGCGGCGGCGCGGCCGGCATCTTCAGCAGGCGGTCCGGTATGGAGTGTCCGTAAAGCGCGCGTATCTTCCCGCCAATGAGCTCGTACCGGCGCTTGGACGAACTCTCGATCATCGCCGTCAGATCCTGCGCGCCGAGGTTTGCCCACGCCCGCTGCTCCTGGTGCAGGGCTGCAAGCAAGGCTTCGACGTCCGTCCAGCCCTGGTCGTCCAGCTCCAGCTCATAAAGCCATGGCTCGTGCCGCAGGGCATGCGAGACGGTGCGGCTCACGCGGGTGAGATCGAGCGGCTTGGGCGACATGGTTACGTGCTCAGCAGTAACGACCGTATTCGTCGGTCATCGAAGGACAGATCTATGGTGGCGCCATGGTCCCCATATCGGTGCGTCAAGCGCTTCCGTTTTTCTTTCACTTATTTAATGGGAAACCTTCACGGATCAGGCTTGCCCTTCAGCCCGAGCGAGGCGAGGTAGCTCCAGCGCACCGTGCCGTTGCGCAGCCGCAGGCCATCGAGATACTGCACGATGGCGAGCTCGATCGTTCCCGGCGACGGCTTCTGCGCCCGGGTGCCGTCGGCGAAGGCCACGATCTCGTCCCAGCCTTCGGGTCGCGGGATGGAGACGACCGCCGAGAGCGTGTCGAGATTCTTGTAGGCCCAGAAGCTCCAGCCGATGCCCAGGCGCTCGTGCAGCTCGCGCATCTCGGCGTTCCATTCGTCGGTGAGCTCGCCGGTCTCGCCCAGGAACAATGGCACGTTGTAGCGGTAGGAAAAGTTGAGGTGGCGCTGCACGGCGTCGCGCTTCGTGCTCGACCAGAACGTATGGTACGTGTAGGCGAGATTGTCGGTGAAGGGCCGCTCGAACGAGGAGAACGTCGAGCTCCACTGCCCGCTCGCCAGGAAGATGATCCGCCCCGGATCGACGGCGCGGATCGCCGCGATGGCCTTCTTGTAGAAGGGCTCCAGCCTGGGATTGAGCGTCGTGATGTCGTGGTTGGGCGCAATCGGCTCGTTCAGCAGGTCGTACCCCAGGATTGCGGGATTTCCGGCATAGCGGTGGGCGATGGCGCCCCACAGCCTGATCGACAGCTCGCGATAGCGCGGCACGTAGAACATCAGCGGATAGCCGGGTCCGTCATCGTGGTTGATGCCGGTCTGGCCACCCGGCACGGCATGCAGGTCGACGACGGCATAGAGGCCGGCGGCGCGCACCCAGCCCAGCATACGGTCGAGCAGCGCCCAGCCCTCCCCCTCCATCCGGCCATCCTCGGTCATGAGCAGCCGCCAGTGCAGCGGGATGCGCACGGTGTTGAAGCCCAGCGAGGCGATGAAGCGGATATCCTCCTCGACGATGTAGCGGTCGCGGAACTCCGTCCAGAAGGTGGCGGCGCGCTCGGGTCCCAGCAGGCGGTCGAAGGCGCCGTAGATCTGGCGGGGTGCCCGGGCCTTGTCGAACTTGAACATATAACCTTCGGGCACCAGCCAGTTACCGAGGTTGATACCTTTCAGGTGCAGGACGCGGCCGTCGGGCGCGATGAAGCGCTTGCCCTCGATCCGCACCAGACGGCTTTCGGCCTCGGCCGGGGCGCAAACCCCGAGCGAGCAGAGGCCCAGCAGGACGATCCACAATGGCAGCAGCAAACGCATGACTGCATTGTACCAGACGAATATGGTTGGCCCCATGCTCGTTGATGCCCTGATATTGGCTGTTGCCGTCCTCGCCATCGTCGTCCTGGTGGAACGGCTTCGCCTGCCGGTCTTCCTCGCCATCATGGTCGCCGTGGTGGGCTACGGGTACGCGGCCGACATGAATTTCCAGTCCATCGGCAAGTCGTTCGGCCTGGGCTTCGTCGCCGCCCTCGAGCAGGCGGGCCTGCTGGTCGTGGCCGGGGCCTTGATCGGACGGTTGCTGATGGGCCAGCCCATGCCCACCCCGGCCGCTGCCGTCTCGGGCCTGCTGGGCGGGCTCGCCAGCTCGGCCGCGGGAACGCTGGCCATCCTGCAGCCGGCGGGCGACGGCGCCGCGCAGCGAGCGCTCCTGCTCGTGCTGGGATTGCTCGCCGTCCATGCGCTGGTGGTGCCCTCGCCGCTCGCCGTTGCCGCCGCCACCGTGTTGCAGGCCGACCTCGCCAGGATGCTGCCGATCGCCGTGCCTGTTGCCCTGTTCGCGACGGTGGCGGGCTGGCTCTACATCATCCTTGTCGTACCGGCGGACGCCACGCGGGGCGGGTTCTCCCTGGGCTGGCTGGTGCTCGGCATCGTGCTGTCGCTGGTGATCATGAACGCCGTGGCGCAGATGCCGACCGAACCCTTTGGCCGCACGAAGGTGCGCGAATACTGGACCGCCATCTCGACGCCCCTGATGCTGACGGTGCTGGCCGTCGCGCTCGCCTTGCTGCTGTCGCGACGCTGGCAGCGCGCGGCGCTCGCCGACACGAGCTGGGCTCCCCTGCTGCTCGCCGTCGGCGCGGCGGGCGGCCTGGCCCGCGTGCTCGACGAAACAGGCTTTCCCGAGCTGGCGGCGGAGCAGATGCTCGATCCGAAGTATGGCCTGCTGGCGCCCTTCCTCGCCGCCGCGACGGTGAAGACGATGCAGGGCAATTCCCTGTCGGCCGTGCTCACGGCCTCCGGCATGGTCGAATCGATGCTGCCGGCACTGGGGCTCGACAGCGTGATGGGCCGCGTGCTGGCCGCCTCGGCGGTTGGCGCAGGATCGATCGCGGTCTGCCATGTCAACGATCCGCTGTTCTGGATCGCCGCCTCCATGGCCCGGCTTTCGACGGGACGCGCCCTGCTGCTGGTGTCCGGAGGCAGCGCGGTGGTGGCACTCGGCGCGCTGCTCCTGCTGTCGCTGGTCCGCCTCTTCGTCTGACTATTCGAACTTCACGCCCGAGGCCTTCACCGCCGGCGTCCAGAGCCTGCGATCCTGCTCGATGAATTCCCGCAAGCCCTTGCGGCCGGCCGGCGGCATGTCCATGCCGAGATCGCCGGTGAAGCGCTCGATGATCTCCGGTTTCGCCAGGGCCTCGCCCAGCGCCGCCTCGATCTTGGCCACGATCGGCTCGGGCGTGCCGGCCGGCGCCCCGACGCCGTACCACGAGGTGGCGACGTAGCCCGGGACCGTCTCGGCGATGGTGGGCAGCTCGGGTGCCGCCTTGGAGCGCTCGGCCGAGGTGACGGCCAGGCCCTTGATCTTGCCGCCGCGCACCTGGCCCAGCATCGAGGAGATGTTGGCGAACATCATATGCACCGTACCCGACATCAGGTCGGGATAGGCCGGGCCCGCACCCTTGTAGGGCACATGGACGATGTCGACGCCGGCCATCGCCTTGAAGAGCTCGCCGCTCAGATGCAACGACGAGCCCGGGCCGGACGAGGCGAAGGCGTACTTGCCGGGCTCCTTCTTGCAGAGCGCGATCAGCTCGGCGACGTTGGCCACCGGCAGCTTGGGCGACACGCCCAGCAGGTTGGCCAGCAGCGCCACGCGCGAGATGGCGACGATGTCCTTGTCGGCGTCATAGGTGAGCTTGCTGTAGAGCATCGGATTGAGCGTGTGGCTCGCCACCGAGATCAGGCCGATCGTGTAGCCGTCGGGCGCGGCCCGGGCGATCTCGGTCGTGCCGATATTGCCGCCGGCGCCGCTCTTGTTCTCGACGACGACGGTCTGGCCCAGGCTGCGGGCGAGCTGGTCCGAGATCAGGCGGCTGGTCGTGTCGGTGCCACCGCCCGGCGCGAACGGGCAGATGAAGCGGATGGTCTTGGTCGGCCACGCCGCCTGCGCCCGCGCGATGGCCGGCATGGCCACGGCGGCGGCAGCGGTCGTCAACAACGTACGTCTTTGCATGGCGTTTCCCTGGTTTCCTTGCAGCAACCCTACCCCACCCTGCGCTACTTTGCCGGCAATGAATGGACCTGTGGGGGAACTGCTCAGGCTGCCCGACTTCCTGCGGCTGTGGCTGGTGGGCGCATCGGCCAATGCCATGCGCTGGCTGGAGCTGCTGGCGTCGGGCC
>CANIRG010000491.1 GCA_947469635.1 Rhodospirillales bacterium
ATGATCGGCACCTCGCCGACGCCGCGCACGCCATAGGGATGATGCGGGTTGGGCACCTCGACGATGATGGTCTCGATCATCGGCAGGTCCGAGGCCACCGGCATGCGGTAGTCGAGGAAGCCGGCGTTATCGAGCTTGCCCTTGGCGTTGTAGATGTACTCCTCGTTCAACGCCCAGCCGATGCCCTGCACGGCGCCGCCCTGCATCTGGCCCTCGACGTAGGAGGGATGGATCGCGGTGCCGACGTCCTGGAGGGCGGTGTAGCGGCCGACCTCGACGATGCCGGTGTCGCGATCGACCTTGAGGTCGACGATGTGCACGCCGAAGCCGGGGCCTGCGCCCTGGGCGTTCAGCTGGTTGTGGCCGTTGATCGGGCCGCCGGTCTTGCCGGCGGTCGCGGCGAGCTGGGCCAGCGACAGCGGCTCGAACTCGCCGACGTTGCTGCCGGCGGGCTTGGCCGAGCCGTTCTCCCAGATCACGGCGTCGGGATCGACGCCCCAGGTCTTGGCCGCGCGCACCTTGCACTCGCGGATCAGGTCGCGCACCGAGTTCACCACGGCAAGGCCCGTGGCGAAGGTGACGCGGCTGCCGCCGGTGACGAAGTTGAAGCCGATCGAGCTGGTATCGGCGATCACCGGCCGCACCTTGTCGTAGTCGATGCCGAGCTCCTCGGCCGCCATGAGGGCGAGCGAGGCGCGGCTGCCGCCGATGTCGGGATTGCCCGAGATCACCGTCACGGTGCCGTCCTCGGCCACGTGCGCGGCGGCGCTCGAGTCGGCGCCGACATTGAACCAGAAGCCGGCCGCGACGCCGCGGGCCATGCCGGGCTTGGGCTTGCTCTTGTAGTGCTCGGAGTTCTTGGCCGCCTCCAGGCACTCGACGAAGCCGATCGTGTCGAACACCGGACCGTAGCTGGTCTTGGTGCCCTTCTTGGCGGCGTTCTTGAGCCGGAGGTCGATCGGATCCATGCGCAGCTCCTGCGCCAGGATGTCGAGGGTCGACTCGACGCCCCAAGCCGAGATCGGCGCGCCGGGGGCGCGATAGGCCGCGACCTTCGGGCGGTTGCTCACCACGTCGAAGCCCACGACCTTGATGTTCGGGATGTCGTAGCAGGCGAAGCTGGTCCAGCACGCCGGACCGACCGGAGAGCCCGGGAAGGCGCCGGCCTGCAGGGCCACCGTGCATTCGGCGGCGACGATCGTGCCGTCCTTCTTGGCGCCGATCTTGACGTGGACGGTGCCGCCCGGCGCGGGGCCGGAAGCGCGGAACACCTCGTCGCGCGTCATCGTCATCTTCACCGGCTTGCCGGACTTCTGGGAGAGGCGGACGGCCACCGGCTCGAGATAGACCACGGTCTTGCCGCCGAAGCCGCCGCCGATCTCGGTCGGCGTGACGCGGATCTGCGAGGTCTCGATGTTGAGCAGGCGGCTGCAGAAGCCGCGCACCTGGAAGTGGCCCTGGGTGGTCGACCAGATCTGCACCTGGCCGTCCTCGGCGGCGCTGGCGAGCGTCGCGTGCGGCTCGATGTAGCCCTGGTGCACGGCCTGGGTGGTGTAGTCGTGCTCGACGATGACCTCGGCCTGCTTGAAGCCGGCCTCGATGTCGCCCTTCAGGTTGTCGATGCGCTTGGCGATGTTCGACGCCTTGGTCGGCGCCGGCTTCACGCCCTCGGTGATGAGATGGTCGTGGAGGACAGGTGCACCTTCCTTCATCGCCTCGGCGCAATCGATGACGTGCGGCAGCACCTCGTACTCGACCTTGATCAGCGCCAGCGCCGCGGTGGCGATGGCCTCGGTCGTGGCGGCGACGGCGGCGACGGGATGGCTCTCATAGAGCGCCTTCTCGCGCGCCATGACGTTGCGCGTGATGTCGCGCAGGTTGACCTGCATCTCGCCCGTGGGGACGATCAGGTTGGGCTGGTCGGGGAAGTCCTTCGACGTCACCACCGCCTTCACGCCCGGCAGCGCTTCCGCGGCCGAGGTGTCGATCGACCTGATCACGGCATGGGCATGCGGCGAGCGCAGCACCTTGCCGATCAGCTGGCCGGGCATGTTGAAGTCGGCGCCGAAGCGCGCGCGGCCGGTCACCTTGTCGGCGCCGTCGGGACGGTCAGGACGCGTGCCGACCCACTTGTATTGCTTGCTCATCGTGCGGTCTCCCTCATGTCGGAAGCGACTTCCAGCACCGCGCGGACGATTTTGTCGTAGCCCGTGCAGCGGCAGAGGTTGCCGGCCAGCCAGAAGCGCACTTCCGTCTCGGTCGGATTGGGGTTCTTCGCCAGCAGCGCGCGCGAGGCCATCAGCACGCCCGGGGTGCAGATGCCGCACTGGAGTGCCGCGAACTCGATGAACTTCTTCTGCAGCGCATGGAGCTGGTCGCCCTTGGCCATGCCTTCGATGGTCTCGATCTTCTTGCCTTCGGCTTCGGCTGCCATCACCAGGCAGGAGCAGACCATCTCGCCGTCGAGCATGATGGTGCAGGCGCCGCAGTCGCCGGAGCCGCAGCCTTCCTTGGTGCCGGTGAGCCCGAGCTGGTCGCGCAGCACGTCGAGAACGGCCTGCGAAGGCTCGCAGAGGAACTCGGTGGGCTCGCCGTTGATGGTGGTGGAAACGTGTGTCTTGGCCATGATGTCGCTCTCTTGCTTTAGTGTTTGGCGGCGCGGTCGGCCGCGATGGCGGTGGCGCGCTTGAGCAGGACGCCGGCGATCTTGGTGCGATAGACGATGGTGCCGCGCTTGTCGTCGATCGGCTTGCAGGCGGCGCGGCAGGCGGCAGCGGCCGCTTCCAGCGCCGCGTCGTCGAGCGACGAGCCGATCAGCGCCTTGGCGGCGTCCTCGACCAGCAGCACGGTGGGGGCAACGGCGCCGAGGCCGACGCGGGCCGCGGTGCACTTGCCGCCGCTCATCGTCAGGCTGACGCCCAGGCCCACGACCGCGATGTCCATCTCGGTCCGGGGGATCAGGCGCAGGTAGGCGTCCGACGAGCCGGCCGGCCGCGCCGGCAGGCTGAAGCTCACCACGATCTCGCCCTGCGCCAGCGTCGTGCGGCCGGGACCCGCGTTGAACTTCTCGACCGCGACCTCGCGGCGGCCATTGGGGCCCTGGATGGTGACCATCGCGCCCGCGGCGACCAGCGCCGGCACCGAATCGGCGGCGGGCGAGGCGTTGCAGAGATTGCCGCCAGCCGAGGCGCGGCCCTGGATCTGCTTGGAGCCGATCAGGTTGACCGCCTCGAGCACGCCGGGCCAGGCCTTCTTGAAGGTCGCATGGTCGTGCAGCGTCATGCCGGAGACGGCTGCGCCCACCTTGAACGCGCCCCCGCCCTTGTCCTCGATGGTCATCATCTCGGCGATCTTCTTGATGTCGACGATGATGCTGCCGGGCTTCACGAAGCCGGCGCGCATCTGCACCAGCAGATCGGTGCCGCCGGCCAGGATGCGTCCGGCCCCCTTGGCAGCGACCATCGCCGCCACCGCCTCATCCATGGTGCTCGGCGCGCTGTACTTGATATCGTTCATTTCTGTTTCCCGTTCGCGTTTCGGTCTTGGCGCTTTCCTTTGGCGCGGAAAGTCTTGCCCGTTCCGTTGCACTATAAAGGGGAAACGCCCCTCGTCGGGAGAGAATTGTTGGGCTCGCGGAAGGGCCCCAGGTCCATTAAATAATTGAAAATAAAATGGAGTCGCCCTGCCGAGCGTTGAATCGGTGGACTCTTTCGACATGTGATGCGGCAGCATACGCCTGTGCCGCCGAAGCCCCTATTACGGTCGCTTCTGCCGAAAGAACATGAGCAGGCCTGGAGGCCCGCTCATGTCTTCGAGCGCTAGCGCGAGCGGCCGCGGGCCGTGACCGGCCAGATCTCGACCAGCGTGTCGCCCTTCACGACGTGATAGTCGTCGTAGAGATTGACCGTCGGATCGCAGTGCGGAGGGGTGAGGATCACCTGCTCGCCATGGGCCGGCGGCGACTGGCCCTCGGGTGCGATCACCGCCAGATGCTCGTCGCCCATGAAGCGGGTGGTCGAGCCTTCGACGGCGCCCTTCAGGATCACCGGCGGCCCCTTCTCGGTCGCCATCGCCTTCAGCCCGGCATCGACGGTCACCATGCCCGGGGTGTTGGAGCTCACCACACGGGCGTCGATCTGCAGCGCCTGCTCGAAGGTGGGCTTATCGAGGCCGCGCAGGTCGCAGACGTTGTAGTCGTGATCCATGAAGACGTAGGAGCCGACCTGCAGCTCGGTGAAGGCGCCGAGCGGGGCGTCGATGAAATGCGTGCCGGTGCCCGAGCCGGTGACGATGCCGGGCTTCAGGCCGG
>CANIRG010000492.1 GCA_947469635.1 Rhodospirillales bacterium
CGCTCTCCGGTCGGGCTACGCCCTCCCTTCGACCGGCCCCCGCCAGCGCTTTCTCATCCTGATTGACGCTGGGTTCTCACCTTGATTGTCGCCGCGCAATCTCTCCAGCCACAAGAGCCCAAAGGCGAGGCTGTCCTCAAGCAACGTGGAACTTGGTTCCTCTTCCTGCCGCCTTACAGCCCGGACCTCAATCCCATCGAAATGGCCTTCGCCAAGCTCAAGGCCCATCTCAGGCGCATCGGCGCACGAACCATCGAGGCTCTCTGGAGAGCCATCGGCGACATTTGCTCCCTCTACTCCCAGCAGGAGTGCTGGAACTATCTCAAGGATGCAGGATATGCGCCCGATTAAGCGCTCGACGCTCTAATGATAGAGCAAGTGGCGCGGCTGACGGGCTGCTCGTAATACTATTGCGAGATAGTCATCTAAGGATTAACGGTCTTGCGCCGCGACACGGTTCCAAGAGAACGTTTGTTCTCTTTGTCAATGGTCCGTTGACACCGACATACCCCCGACATACATGCAACGTGCACTTGGGACGCTAGCAGGGTTGGTCTAAACGCCAATTCGCTTAACGAGTGCCCCGCCTGCTAATCACAGGTACACGCGTATGCGGTAAAGGGTTCTAATTAGCTCAGGCCTCCCTCCAAAGGAGGCCTGAGTCATATTAGGGTGTCCCTTGTAGCCGCCCGCTAACCAGCGTCAAAGCCACCAGTGCAGGGAAGAGATGAACAGTAGCGGCGTGTCCTCGCGCGGGAGGGTTGTTGCGTACGTGCGCGCTGTTGATGTTCACGATTACATGTCCCGCTAGCGGAAACGGGGCGACCTTAAGAAACACCGCGTGCGGCGAGCCGATCCCAGGCACGCGACGCAACCACATCCAATTGTGGCCGCCGACATCCAGTAGCCGGGCGCTATCAATAGCGCGATCGAGATCTGTCCGTACTCCGAACAGGAGAAGCCATCGTTGCGGGCAAAAGACCCGGCTGTCGTCGGCCGGCGCCCCTACATCGACGAACTTGGTGCGATGATCCGAGCCCTTAACGTCTTCTTCGGTGAAGCAATGGTAGTCGAACCGAAACTCAACGGCTTGCTGTCGGCCGCCGGGCAGCGTCACCATGCGCCGCAACGGCGCGAAATGCGCGTCGAGCTCGTAGTCGGTGCCGTCGTAGCGGGCGGTCTTGTTCCACGGATGCGGCAAGAAAAGGGCTCATTTCTTCGACCCTCCGCGCCGCTTCCCCTTCGGCGTCTCGGGCTTAGTGTGAGAGTTCGGCGGCATTCTCAGTGCTGCGCGTATCGCATCGTCTCGCCGCCTCGTCGCTTGCGACGGCGGGTAGTCGGCTTGCAGGGCCTTAAGCTTTGCCATGGGTTCGCCAAATGATAGAGGTACCCCGCTGGGCCGTCGCGAGACGAACCCAGCGGGGGTGAGCAGTGCCTTACGGTATTTGCATATCCTGACGCTCCTACAGGGCCTCGTTGTCCTTCTGGAGTTCTGCCCGTCCGCCTCGTGGTCCTGCGAAGATTTGGGGGTTGTTCGGCAGTCGCGATCCTACCGGCCCCTCACGGGGCCGGTTCTCGCGGAATCAGTCGCCCTTCGGCTTCCGCTTCCAATATCCGTCTCCATCCGGGGCAAACGTGCCGTCCGTCGAGAGATACTTGCTCACGTCGCGGTCCAAGTCCGCCGTGCCGGGAAACATCCCGAACGCATCCATGTAGACGATCACTTCCTTGCGGTGGACGCGTCCGCCGTTCTTTTCGATCAGCTGCGCCGTATGGGCGCGAAACTGTTCCTTCTTCGACCCCTCCCGCACCTTCGCGGTCGGCATCAATGCCTCCGTTCCTGCAAGCATCGCAGAATAGGCGGCTTTCAGCGTTCCCAGATGGATGCCCCGAGGGTCGGGATTCTGTGCGATATCCTTTTCGAGCTCCTCAATGAGGCGCGCGAGATGGGCGGGGGCGTCGAACATGAGAGGGGATTTAACGGAGGGAGAGGGAGAGTTCAACCAGAATCAAGAGGGGAACGTTCACGGGACGTGCACCGCTGTGAATTCCATTGTGGATATCTTTCGGGAGGGCATTTGGCCTACCGCTGGTTGGTAGCCTCCCGGCCCAGGATCGGCGAACCTCTCCCGATGTTCCGCTTCGCCCTCATCCGCGCCGCCGATCTTCCCGTCTGACCGGGCTAGCAGGGCGGGTGGCCTGTTCTCTCTCATAACATGGCAGGAGACGACCCTTTCGGGCGAGGCGGCAGATGACGGTCGGACGATCGCACCCTACGAACAGGTCGAGCAGCTTCTGTACATTACTGCATCGGCCGGCCGATGATCTACGCGCGCGACCGACGGCTTCTCGACCCTGTCGGCTTTCACACATGGGAGCTGCGGACGCCCGACGTACGGGTGTTCGGCTGGCTGCCGGCGCGGCGCCATTTCATTGCCGTGGGCGGCGAGATGAAGCGCAGGCTGAAACCCAGCAGCAGATACACCCCTTTCATCCAGGGCGTCGTGGCGTTCCGCGATGCCCTCGATCTCGATGCCCCGAAGTCCCTGACCGGAGTGACGGCCCATGACATCTGCTAGTCCTCGCCTCGACAAGCGTCGTCGAACCTACGTGCGGCTCGTCGGCGAGATCCATCACGCGCTCAACCAGGCCCTGGGCGAGGAGAAGGAAAAGCGCGGACTCAACATGACGAAGATCGCCAAGGCGCTGGGCATCGGTCGCAGCGCGGTCAGCCGGAAGTTCGACGGCCGCCACAATATGACCCTCGAAACGCTCGCCGACCTCGCCTTCGCGCTCGACCGGCCGGTAAAGGTGACGCTGCCGGAACGGATCCCGGCGGCGGCAGGGTCCAACCAATCCCCCATGCCGCCGGCCGAATCGATTCGCACCAGCGTCACCACGACAGGCACGGCCCGGCGCCGGCCTTCCGGCGCGGTCAAGATCGTGGAGGGACTTTCGGCGTGACCCCCGTCACCGCAATCGGCCTGTTTTGCGACGATATTCGCGAGGAGAAAGCCGGGACCGACAGCCTGGTCGGGGTGATGCCGGACAGCCTCAACATGCCGCAATTTCCCGGCGTCCTCCTGCGGCTCTCGCTGTATGTGCGCGTGCTCGCCGATCCCGGCACGAAGCTCGGCGAGACGACGCTCTGGCTTCGGTTGCCGGATGGCAAGGAGCGGCATCTTCAGACGATCGACGCGGCGGTGATCGACGGCAGCCAGGAGCAGGCCCGTCGCGCGCTGTTTCCATACGCCGGCCTCATAATGCGCGTCGCCTTTCAGAATTTTCCCGTGCCCGCTCCCGGCCGGATGGACGCCATCGTGAAATGGCGGGGCGGCGAGGCCATATGCGCCGCACTGAATTTCCAGCTCACGCCTGAGGGAGCTTCGGACGCTCGGCATTCCTGACGAGGCCTGTGGCGTGCCCAACCTGTTGCCCGCCTCACCGCGTCCGGGGCGGCCGGCCAGCGTTGAAGGCGGGCGCGTCGAGCGGGCCCTTGAGCGTCACCAGGAAATTGCCGCTGCCGCCCGAGAAGCGCACCGTCGTGTCCGTCGTCGATGACGGCAGGCTGGTGCGGCTGGAGATCACGGCGGTGGCGTCGCTGCCATGCACCGCGTGGTTCTCCGTCACCACATGGCCGCCCTGGAGCCGAACCTGCCCGGCGATGCGGCTCTGGCGGTCGATGAAGCTCCTCAGCATCATCGCGGCGAAGGCCATCTCCTCGCTGAAGATGCTGCCGAGGCTCGTGGCGAACCGGGCGAAGCCCGGCGAGCCCTTGACCACCGTGGGCTGCAGATGGCCGCCGATCGTGGCCACGCCGCTCAAGCCATCGCGCAGCTCGGCCGGCGTGGCGCCCCGGCCGGTGAGGCGGATGCCGCTGGCGTCGAGCCTGCCCTCGAGCGTGACCGTGAGGTTGTCGTCGCCGAAATGGCTCGAGCCGGTCGTGCCGCGCAGCAGCGGGCCCAGCGCCATGCCCATGGCGTCGCCGCCGAGATCGATGGCGAGGCTCCGGCCCGAGGCGTCGATCGTGCCGCCGATGCTGACCGCGCCGCCGAACACCTGGCCGGACAGCCTGGCGATCTTGAGGACACCGCGCGTCAGCGAGGCGTCGAGCTCGGCGCGGTCGATCTTCTGCGACGCCAGCACGACGGCGCCGGTCCTGATCGACAGGGCGGCATCGAAGGCGCGCAGGGCCGAGAGGTCGAACGGGGTGGCGTCGAAGGCCCGCTGCGGCGGCGACGTGGACGCACCGCGGGCCGCGGCCCGCGCGATCGGCTGCCCGCCCGCCACCGCTGCTGGCGC
>CANIRG010000493.1 GCA_947469635.1 Rhodospirillales bacterium
CGTCTTCGTCGACCGTTACAATGCCCAGTGGCTGATCGCAAAGAACGACTACCGAAGTCCAAACGACGCCAGAACCGCTTGGGATCAGGGCGCGTTCAGGCTGGCAGCTTAACTCCTACCTTGTGTCCAGATATCCGGGTGCAGTACATCCACGGGACCCCAGTCGGGGACCGGCGCACGATAGACCGGGATCGGGCCGGTCTTGCCGTGATAGGGCGCGTCGCCGAAATTGACGTCGGTTTCCAGCTTGTTGAAGTAGGGCAGCACGTCCGACCAGCCCCAGCCGGTGCAGCCCGCCGCGCGCCAGCGTTCGAAATCGTCGGGCATGCCCCGGATGGCGATCTGGCCGTTGATCGTCGAGCTGCCACCCACGGCACGACCGCGCCACAGCAGCTTCGGCTCCTGCCGCTCGGTGCGGCGGGCGACGAGCTGGGGCCAGCGATAATTGTCGTCGCCGATCGCCTGCATGGGGTTGGGGGTGCGGATATGCTCCGGCGTCTCGGCGGAGCGGAAGTCGCGTCCGGCCTCGAGCAGCAGCACCCGGATGGCACGATCCTCGCTCAGCCGCGCCGCGAGCACCGCGCCGGCCGATCCCGCGCCGACGATGATATAGTCGTAGTCCCGATCGATCATGCCGTCCCTTTAATCGACTTGCCGAGCGGCACGATAGCACTTTGACGATTCCATCCACGCGCGACGGAGGCCTAAGATGGTCTTCTGTCGAAGAAGGAGCGAAGCATGGACGCATTGACCCCGCAGACGAGCAGCGAGATCTCGGAATGGATCTCCGCGGCGGCGCTTCGCATCGAAGCGAAGGTCATCGCCTGGCGGCGCGACATCCATGAAAATCCCGAGCTCTCCTATCACGAGACCCGCACCGCGGCGCTGGTGGCCAAGCACCTCGTGGCACTTGGCTACGAGGTCAAGACCGGCGTCGGCGATACCGGCGTGGTGGGCGTCCTGAAAGGCGGCAAGCCGGGTGGCGTCGTGGCGCTGCGCGCCGACATGGACGCGCTGCCCGTCGAGGAACGGGTCGACCTGCCGTTCGCCTCGAAGGTGAAGGCGCCGTGGCAGGGCGGGATGACGGGCGTCATGCATGCCTGCGGCCACGACGCCCACGTCGCCATCCTGATGGGCGTGGCCGAGATCCTGGCAGAGTATCGCGCCGAGCTTCCCGGCACGGTGAAGCTCCTGTTCCAGCCCAACGAGGAGGGACATGAGGGCCGCCTCAGCGGCGCCCAGGCGATGATCAACGACGGGGCGATGACCAATCCCGCGCCGTCGGCCATCTTCGGATTGCACGTCACCTCGGCGATCGCGTCGGGTGTCATTGCGCTTCGTCCGGGCGGGTTGATGGCCAGCGCCGACCGGTTGCGCATCAACGTCAACGGCCGCCAGACCCATGCCTCGATGCCGTGGCGCGGTATCGATCCGGTGGTGACCTCGGCCCAGATCATCCTGGCGCTGCAGACCATCATCACCCGCCAGATCGATTCCACGGTAACGCCCGCGGTCCTGTCGATCTCCACGATCCATGGCGGCAAGCGCAGCAATATCCTGCCAGACGACGTGGTGATGGAAGGCACGCTGCGCGCCCATGACGAGGGCGTGCGGGCCGACATCAAGCGGCGGGTCCTCAAGACGGCGACGGCCATCGCCGAAGCGGGCGGCGCCACCGCCACGCTCGATGTGGGCGAGGGCGTGCCCGTCACCTACAACGATCCGGCGCTGACCCAGTGGGGCACGCAGAGCCTCGGCCATGGCGTCGGCGCGGAGCGCGTGACGGAGTCCCGCCCGGTGATGGGCGCCGAGGATTTCTCGCTCCTGGCCAAGGTCGTGCCGGGCATGTTCTTCTTCCTCGGCATCACGCCGCCCGACGAGAATCCGCGCGAGGCGCCGGCCAACCATTCGCCGCTGTTCCACATCCACGAACCCGCGCTCAAGTACGGCGTGCGCTCGCTCGCCTATCTCGCCATCGACTACCTGCGGCGGGGCTAGTGGAGAACAAAGGTAACTTCATGCTGAGGAGTTCTCCATCGGCGGCGTCTACCCCGAGCTATGAAACTAACCAGCCGTACAATTTTGACCTCATCCTGAGGAGCACGCCGCAGGCGTGCGTCTCGAAGGATGGGCACACACGGGGTGCTCGTTCCCACCACAGCGCGGGGGTTACCCCGCACGGATCGAGACGGGCGCTCCGCGCCCTCCTCAGCAGGCTGAGGCGGTTTCATAGTAGCGAGTGCAGCGCGCGTCTCGAAGCATGGGCCCACAGACGATGCTTGTTGCCCACCCTTCGAGACGCGCCCTACGGGCGCTCCTCAGGGTGAGGTGCATCCACTAGCGCAAGATCATTTTTTGAGGAGCAGGCGATGCTGGCGGAACCCGGACATTACGACTACGCGCCCTACACGGGGCGTCCCCGCATCGTCTGGCCTGGCGGCGCGCGCATTGCGGTCTGGCTGGCGCCCAACATCGAGCATTACGAGCTCGAGCCGCCGACCAATCCGCGCAAGGTGCCGTGGCCGCGGCCGGTGCCGGACATCCTCAACTACACGCATCGCGACTATGGCAACCGCGCCGGCTTCTGGCGCATGGCCGACGTCATGGCCAGGCACGGCGTGCGCGGCAGCGTGTCGCTCAACGTGGCGCTCTGCGACCACTTCCCCGAGATCGTCGAGCGCTGCTGCGAGCTGGGATGGGAGCTGTTCAGCCACGGCACCTACAACACGCGCTATTTCTACGACCTTTCGGAGGACCAGCAGCGGCTGCTGATCGCCGACAGCCGTGACACGATCAAGAAATACAGCGGCCAGACACTCGACGGCTGGCTGACGCCGGCCATCACCAACGACGAGACGACCCAGCATGTGCTGGCGGAGGAAGGCATCAAGTACACGCTCGACATGGTGCACGACGACCAGCCGATGCCGGTGAAGGTGCGCAAGGGCCGCCTCATCAGCGTGCCCTATTCCCTCGAGGTGAACGATGTGCCGCTGTTCCAGAACCGCAACACGCCGGCGCAGCGCTACACCGACATGGTGAAGGCACAGTTCGACCAGCTCTATGCCGAGGGTGCGGAGAGCGGCACGGTGATGTGCATGCCGCTCCATCCGTTCCTGACGGGCACGCCGCAGCGGATCTCGGCGCTCGACGAGGCGCTGGCGCATATCGTGGCGCATGACGGCGTATGGCTGGCCACGGGGCGCGAGATCGCCGCCTGGTACACCGAGCATTACTACGATGCCTTCACATCATGGCTGGCCGCAGGCACGCCGGGGGGCCGGCGATGAGCGGCGCCGGGCTTCCTCCCAGCTACTTCGAGTATCCGTGGCGCCGTCGCGGCCTCGATCACGATCGTTTCCCCCATCGCAACCTGCCGCGGATGGCGCCGGTGGTGTGGCCGGGCAAGGCGCGCGTGGCGCTATGGGTCGCGGTGCATATGGGCCATTTCCCGATGGA
Source organism: Rhodospirillales bacterium (assembly GCA_947469635.1). GTDB lineage: Bacteria > Pseudomonadota > Alphaproteobacteria > Reyranellales > Reyranellaceae > Reyranella. The sequence goes on from CANIRG010000493.1 coordinate 3,460, forward strand.
CATGTCCAAGCAGCCCTTCACGGCGACGGGCGGCATGGAGCGGCCCTATCCGAGCTATTGGGATTATACGCAGCGCGACTACGGCAACCGCGTCGGCGTCTATCGCCTGATGAAGGCGCTCGACGCGCGCGGGCTGCGGGCGACGGCGCTGATGAGCGCCGTGCTGGCGACGCGCTATCCGGCGCTGATGAAGGAGATCAAGGCGAGCGACTGGGAAGTCGCGGCGGCCGGCGTCGACATGGGCAAGATCCATCACGGCGGCATGGCCGAAGCCGAGGAACGCGCGCTGGTGATGGAGGCCGTCGGCACCTTGCGCGGTGCCTTCGGCGCCAAGGTGCGTGGCTGGCATTCGCCGGCGCACTCGCAATCCATGCGCACCCTCGATCTCGTGGCCGAGGCCGGTCTCGACTATGTGACGGACTGGGTCAACGACGACATGCCCTATGGCGTGACGACGTCCGCAGGCGATCTGACGGCCATGCCGCTCGCCTGGGACATGTCCGACCAGCGCCTTTTGTTCCAGCAGCACATGGCGACCGAGGATTTCATCGACCAGGCCAAGCGCGCCTTCAGGACGCTCTATGCCGAAGCGGCGGCCACCGGCGGCGGCCGCATCCTGACGCTCACCATCACGCCCTGGCTGATGGGCCAGCCGCATCGCATCCGCGCGCTGGGCGAGCTGCTCGACCATATCCTCGGCCATGCCTCGGTATGGCCGGCGACCGGATCGGAGATCGTCGATGCCTGGCGCTCGAGCGCCAAGGCCTGACCAATAACCTCATGCCGAGGAGCCACGCGAAGCGTGGCGTCTC
>CANIRG010000494.1 GCA_947469635.1 Rhodospirillales bacterium
CGAGGGCCTCAACAACAAGATCCGCGTCATCCAGCGCCGCGCCTACGGCCTGCGCGACCAGGAATATCTGCGGCTCAAGGTCCTCACATGCATGCTTCCAGCGCTCTGAAGTTGCCCAAATCACCCACTCGATTCCCTGATGAGCCCTTTTTCTTTTGTCGGCGGCGAGCTAGCTGGCGGGCTTGGCCGGGTCGATCGCCTGATGGAGGCTCTTGACCGTGGCGTCCAGGTCACCCAGCCACGACCGCAGCGTGGCGACGGCCGCCTGGTACTGGCCGGCGAGGAGGTACTCCCCCACAGCGGCCTGGCGCATCCGGAGCTTGCTGAGGACATGCGTGAGACGGTCACGCATCTCGCCCAGCGCCGCGCCCGTCTTGTCGGTATCCATCAGGGCCTTGTCCCAGGCCTTCAGGAGCGCCGTGCGATCGGCTTCCTCGATGCTGTCCTTCGCCATGTCCTGGACACGCTGGCGATGGAGGGCGGCGGCGTTGCGCAGCGCCGAAAGCTGCGCAGCCAAGTCGCCGGTCGGCTGGAGGCGATCAGCAAGCGCGCTGAGCGTCTGGGCAGCACCGTTGATCTGCGTCTGCGTGTCTTCCGGCTTCTTGTTGGTCGTCGCCTTCAGCTTGGCGGCGAGGATATCGATTTCCTTGAGCTGGGCCTGAAGCCCGCCAAAGATCTTTTCCAGCTCGGTCTTGATCGGCGTATCGGCGGTAATGACCGACGGCGCCGGCTCTGGGCGGGTCTGCGCTCCAGCCGCGAACGGCAGGACCAGACATAGAACGATGAGAGAGACTGTACGCATTTGGGCAACTCCGACGGAGAAGCCCTCCCGCCACAAACATAGAAATACGCTTGCAAACATTCAAGGATATTCATCGAGTCGAATTTTCGAGTCGCGTCAGATACTTAGCGATGCGCACAACCGGCGGTATCATAATTCGTCCCGGCTTTACTTCGTGGTCACTTCGAGTTCGGCAGGCTTGAATGCCAGCTTCGGTGATCTGCCGTTGGCACTCTTGCGAAGTGACGACCGGGCCGGGAAATGTCTGATTTTGAGCCTAGACCGGTCGCGATTATCGGACGGTCAAAATGGCGCGACTGACCCAAAGCGGGGCTCGGAAATCTTGGGAGTTGGATGTAGCCCCCATAGGAATGTGTTACCAAGCAAATATCACCGAGGCTTTCCCATTTGATGACGTCGATGATGTCCGAAATATGAATGTCGAGGTTGACCTCTTTGCTCAACAGATGTGAATGCTCGCCGAGCCCGGGCCGGTATCCGCCCCAGAGGGAGACGATTATGACAGCCCCAAGAGAGAAGCCGGAAGGGCCTGAAATGATGGACGAGGGTGAACTGATGGATACCATCATCGACCAGGTCGACGCCACGGATGATTCGCTGCCATCAGAAGGCGATCACCATCACATGGCCATGAGCCGCGACCGCTGCCCAGTAAGCTCGTGCACGGCACCTCTCGAACCGCCGACTGGGAAGTGGCGCTCATGTCCGGTCCACGGGATCAGGATTACGTCCAAGAGCTTTGTTTACAAAAATCCGCTAGATAACATCCACTTCGAGCGTGACTATTTCGAACGCGCCATCCTGAACAATCCACGAAAGGCCGAAACTCACCGCTTCGGTAACGAGAACAGTGAGGATGCCCTGACGTGGAATGTATTCACTGCGCTGGCTAGGCGAAACCAGCTTTCAGCACTTTCGCGTTCTCTTCTCCAAGTCGACACCAACGAAGAACCGGAACTGTACCTGTGGGGCCTGAAAGTTAGCCTCGACGGTCCAGTGCCCAATGACCAATTTGATGCGCTTTGCGCGGCGCGTAAAGTCTTCGAGTGCGGCATAAGCCAATTTCTCACGGAACCCGACATCATGATGTATGTACCCAAAAGGTTCCTGATTCTCATTGAGGCAAAGTTCACGTCCAGCAACACGACCACCAAACCTGACGGAAACGATGTTCCCGACGAGAAGCCCAAGTCGCGCGAGGGGATCCTCCGGCGATACAGCGCGGACCGACTGCCGACAGGCTCGCTACGTACCCCAACCAAAGACACTCCATTGTTTTCACAGCTCTATCGCAATTTGGTGTTTGCGATCCACATGGCGAAAGAGCTCGACGTTCAATGGGGGCTTGTCAATCTGACGTCTAAGCATCTGCCGTCAAAGCGAGCTTCCGAGAAAATGTCGGCTGATCTGACAACCTTCGCTGACGCGGTCTTACCACCCGAGAGCCGGCAGAGGTTTGTCCCGTACACGTGGGAGCAGCTGTTCCGCGATCACGTCGAAGGAAAAGACGATCTCCACGAACTCGCTACTTATCTGCGGCTAAAGTCAGCAAATCGCGGCAAAGCATTCGATATCTAACGAGGCGAACCTCGGATTTCTCTACCTGTTGAAGAAGCGGCATGAAGAATCTCGTGAATGCCTGTCGCGGGCCCGAATGATCGCTGGAACAACTCAACTCTTTCGCGCTATTGGCAAAGATCGATGCGGTACCTGCTAGGATTTCGTAGGTCCGCGTCCGCTGATGGCACAAATGCGAAGTGCCGACTAGGTTCGGACACGTCCGATGTGGGGGTAGACCGGACATACGGCGGACATCACGAAGCCGACGCGATTGACCCAAAGCTGACAGGGTGCAATCGCTTGCCTTGATCAGGTACAGGGCCAATTCAAAAAGTCATGGTAGACTTTCCCTGGCGCTCCTCCCCTTCCATCGGCCCCGCAGCAGAGCGGTCGATGCCGAGTGGAGGAGCAATTGTCCCTTTTACTTCATGCCGGGGCCAACCCGGTCGACTACGACGAGCTTCGCAATCTGCCAGTGCCGGCGGCGACGGCGACGCATGTTCCCATCCCGCACTATCGCGTCGTCGACCTCATCGCTCACAGCCTCTCGTTCTACGGGCACGAGGTGGTGGAGCAGCACCACGGCGTCACGCCGGATGGGGCCAGGTACTTCGGTGTCCTGACGCTCAGGAGCAGGTACACGGACTACACCGACATGGTGGGCCTGAGGAACTCGCACGACAAGAAGTTCCCCATCGGCATCGGCTTCGGTTCCCACACCTTCGTTTGCGACAACCTCGCCTTCAGTGCCGATCACGTCGTCAAGCGCAAGCACACGGCGAACGCCAAGCGTGACCTGCCCGGCCTCATCGGGGAGATCATCGAACCTCTCGCCATCCAGCGCGAGGCTCAGTACCGGCAGCTCGAATGCTATCGGGCAACGCCGCTCACTGACGATCGCGCCGACCAGGCCATCATGCAGATGTACCGCAGCCAGGTCATCGGCGTGCAGAAGATCGCGGACGTGCTCCACCAGTGGGAGGAACCCTCCCATGACTGGGGCGACAAGACCGGCTGGCGTCTCTTCAACGCTGCGACGCTCGCGTTGACAGGCAAGGTGTCGGAGAACCCGAAGGTCACCAGTGCGCTTCACACCATCCTCGACGGCGTGTGTGAGCACGTGGCATGAGGCACATGAACCGGGCGGCCCGTTGCCGAGTCCGCATGCGTCTCTCCCGGCTTGTCTGGGAGTGGCGGCAACGAGCCTATCTAGGCTGCGCCAGTGGCTTGGCGGTGTTCATGCTCATCTACGTTAGCCAGGCACGAGGATGTCAGCACGTGGAGCACAATCCGCCGGTCAGCTGGCCTGACAGGGAGACACACTGATGCTCAACACCAAGCGCGTGTATGCGCTACGCGAGTGGACAGTAGAGCTTCGTGCTCGTGGCTGGTTCTACTTTCGCACTTATGGCGAGAAGGAGGAGAAAGGGCCGTACAGAAGCATGGCTTCCGTCACCCTCATGATCGCGCGTGAGCTGCTCCGAGAGATCACGCGGCGGGATGCCCCGCACCAACTGCCTCAGTGAGGCGACCCCACCCTAAAACGGTGGGGTTCTTTTTAGAGTTTGCGAGGCCTTGGCTTCTTCGGTTCCAGAGCGGCTTGCCAGTTCACGCCTTCCATCGTCTTGAGAACCGCCTTGGCAGAAGCCGGCGTTGCATCGTCCTCGCCTATTGTTTGGCGCTATCGCCGATAGCGACCTCTTTGAGAGTGGTCCACCGGCCTTGCTGAGCCGTCCCCTCGATGCGCCGCAGCGCGGTCGTGTGGCGCGACAATCAGGATGAGAGGGGCGCGACAATCAAGATGAGAAGAAGCGGCCGGATGGTTAATGATTGTCGTTGGCCGCGTGTTTTACAAGCTGATTGACGGCGATGATGGGTCTTGATCGTCGCGCAGCGTCAATCAGGAG
>CANIRG010000495.1 GCA_947469635.1 Rhodospirillales bacterium
CTTCCACGGCATGCCGCTGCTCAACGGCAGCCACCAGGACGACACCGAGTTCGATCCGCCGGTCCTCGTGCCCCCGCTCGAGGATGCGCTGTCGAACCTTGATGCCGACTGCGCGGCCTTCGCGCCGGCGTGACCGCGGGTGGGGCGGCGCTCCTGTGCGCAGCCCCTACCGGCAGGCGTCGCAGAAGGAATAGTCGATGTAGTTGCGCCGCGCGTCGGTCCAGCCGCGCTCGATGGTCTGGGCGCGGCGGTTCTTGTTGGGATGGGACGAGGTGTCGAAGTCGCTGCCGAAGGCGCGGATGGCGGCCGTCGCGGCCTCCATCGCCGAGCCCAGCCGCTGCAGCGCCTGGCCGCTCCAGTAGTCGGCGTTGAGCTCGCCGCGGTGGCGGTCCTGCGAGAAGCCGGCGATGTGATGGCCGACCTCGTGCGCCACCACCTGGATGGCGCCCCACTGGGTGCGGGCGGTGCCGTTGATCTTCTCGAGGAAGCCCACGTCGACCACCAGGATCTTCTTGCCGTTGGCGACGGCTGCGAAGGCGTTGTCCTCCTTCTCCGCGATGTAGATGTCGAAGGGCACCGCGATGGAGAACACCTGGCGGATGCGCGCCACGATCTGCGGGATGCCCGAGGGGTCGTCGGGCCGCGCTTCACGGGTGATGTATTCCGACGGGCCCGAGGCCGACCAGCCGTCGCGCAGCGAGTAGCGGCAGAAGGGCAGGGCCTGCGCGCGGGCGGGCGTGGGGGCAAGGGTCGCGGCGGCGAGCGGGGCGGCGGCGAGGCAGCAGAGGCAGGAGCGGCGGCCGAGCATCTCAGCGGTATCCTTGCGGCGTCGAGGGAATCTGGATGCGCACGGTCCTGTCCTCCCGGTCGACCTGCAGCGTCTCGATGCGGCGGCTTTGGATCGGCGGCGGCGGGGCGGCCATGTTGGGTGGCTGCTGCTGGGTCTGCACCGGCGCGGGCGGCGGGCTGGGCGCCTGGGCCTGGGTGCAGGCCATGTTGATCTGGCCGTACCAGTTGTTGATGTAGTTCGCCTGCTGCTGGTACCAGGCGTTCAGGTAGCTCATTTGCATGTACTGGCACTGCTGGTCGTAGCCGCAGCGCATCGGGATGGCCTGGTTGTACTCGGCCTGCATGATGGCATTGACCTGCATGGCATACTGCTGGAGCTGCCAGACCGCTTGGCCGCAGTTGGTCTGCTGCGCCACGGCCGAGGCGGCCGGGACGACGGCCGGCGCCGCCAGCAGCAGCATGGCAAGGATACGCGACGTCACTTATGTCCCCTCCGCTCGATGCGCGGGACTCTAGCGAGGGCCCGCGTCGATTCCTATGGAGATCATATTTGGCGGGTGTGGCCGGCTGTGGTTTGAGTCGGCACGATGCCACTCATCTATTCCGTCTCCCGCCGCGACCGCCTGGTCACGGCGACCGCCCGCGGCGAGGTCTCCGCCGAGGAGATCAGCCACTGCCTCGTCGCGATGGTCGAGCAGGGCGCGCTTGCCTACGCCAAGCTGTTCGACGCCACGGAGTTGCAGGGCGGCTTCAGCCGGGCGCAGCTGCTGTCCTTCGCCACCTTCTCCAAGGTGCAGGGCGGGCTCCGCCGCCTCGGGCCCCTGGCGATCGTGATCGGCTCGCCCGCGCAGCGCGCCCGCGTCGAGCTGTTCGTCCGCAGGGCGACGGCCCGCCGTCCCGTGCGCGTCTTCGACGATCTGCCGGCGGCCCGCCGCTGGCTCGACGCTCCCGGCACCTGCTCCGTCATAGCATCCACAGCGGGGCCTTCCGGCCGGCTTGCAACCGGAGCGCAGTCGTGTAGGCAACGCATGTTGGGGTCTGCCACGACAAGGCCTGCCCCCAGGGAAGAAGAATGACGACCGATCCTGAGCCGGCCAGGCCGACAGCCGGGCGCGCCGCCACGCCGCGCCGCATCTTCGGCCTTCTCGCCGCCGTCGCCGTGCTGTCCGGCGGGGCGCTTGGCTGGCTGCTGATGCAGCAACGCGCCGACGCCATCGCCGCGGGCGAGAAGCTCGGCAGCGCCTTCGCCCAGCTCGCCGCCGAGCAGACGCTGCGCACGCTGCAGATCGTCGACCAGACGCTGGAGCTGGCCGAGGCCCGGCTGGCGGCCGGGACGCCTGCCGGGACCACCCCCGACGGCACGGCGGGCGAGGACCAGATGCATCCCGTCTTCCGCGCGCTGCTGGCCGACCGCCCGTTCATCCGGGCGATGTGGCTGCTCGACGAGCAGGGGCTCATCGTCCACGACAGCGACACCGGCAACATCGGCCGCGACCTCTCCGACCGGCCCTATTTCACCCGCCAGCGCGACGAGGCCGCCGCCGGCCGCGCCGCGAGCTTCGCCATCAGCGCGCCCTTCCGCAGCCGGTCCACCGGCGACTGGTCGCTGCCCACGACGCGGACCCTGCGGCGCGCCGACGGCGGCTTCGCCGGGCTGCTGGTGGCCGCCCTCGAGCCGCGGTTCTTCGATCACATCTGGAGCATCGGCTGCGCCCAGGATTGCGCCATCTCGTTGTTCCGCGACGACAGTGTGCTGCTGATGCGCAGTCCCCTGGCCGACCGCCTGCTGGGCACGGTCTTTCCCGGCGATCCGATCTCGCCGCAACTGCGCGCCGGCAAGGCGACCGGGACGCTGCAGCTCACCAGCCCGTTCGACGGCAAGGACCGGCTGGTCGCCTATCGCCAGCTCGCGCCCTATCCGCGCTACTTCATGGTGGTCGCCCAGACCATGTCGCAGGTGCTCGACGACTGGTGGCATCTGCTCATCGTCTCGGTCATCGGCTGGATCGCCGTCGTGGCCGCGGTGGCGGGCCTCATGGCCGCACTGGTGCGCGGCTCGCGGACGCGGCTGGTCGCCGAGGAGCGCTATCGCAAGCTGTTCAATGCAGTGCCCTATCCGATGGCCGTGCTGGAGCCTCGTACGCGCCGCTTCCTCGAGGTCAACGACGCCACGCTGCGGCAATACGGCTGGTCGCGGCCCGAGCTGCTGGCCATGACCTCGAACGACTTCTATCCGCCCGGCGAGCTGGCGAAGGTCGAGGCGCTGCGCCGCGAGGGCACCACCGCGAGCCGCCCGCCGGCGGTGCGGCACCTCCGGAAGGACGGCTCGACGCTCGACATCGAATCCTACACCCGGTCGCTCGAGGTCGACGGCAGGCCGGCGGTGCTGGTGACCGCGCTCGACGTCACCGAGCGGGTGCGCATGGAGCGCGAGCGCGAGGAGGCGAGCGAGCGCCTGCGCCAGTCCGAGGAGCGCAGCCGGCTGCTGTTCGAATCGAGCCCCTATCCGATGCTGGCGGTCGACCGCGAGACCCAGCGCTTCGTCGCCGTCAACGACGCCGCGGTGCGCCAGTACGGCTGGTCGCGCGCGGAGTTCCTCGCCATGGGCATCGACGACATCTATCCGCCGCAGGACGTGCCGGTCGTCCAGGCGCGGCGGCGCGAGGTGATGGCGGCCCTGGCCGACCCCCAGGCGTCGGGCGGCACGCAGCTCGTGCAGGGGCTGCGCCATGTCACGAGGCTGGGCGAGCTGATCGACGTCGAGATGAACCTGCGGCTGATCGAGCTCGAGGGCCGGCCGGTCACCCTCGTGATGTCGCGCGACATCACCGAAGGCCTGCGCGCGGAGCGGGCGCGGCAAGCGGCGGAAACCCAGGCGCGCGAATCGCAGGAGCGCTACCGGCTGCTGTTCGATTCCAATCCCTATCCGGTGTTCGTGAACGACCGCAGGACGCTGGAGTTCCTCGCCGTCAACGATGCCGCCGCCCGGCTCTACGGCGGCTCGCGCGAGGAGCTGCTGGGCATGAAGTTCGCCGACCTCTACCTGCCGGAGGAGGTGGAGGTGGCGCGCCGCACGCGCTACTCGGCCGACACGACACGCACCGTGCGCGGGCTCCGGCTGCGCCGCAAGGACGGCCCGCCCGTGGAGGTCGAGATGGCGGTGCGCCTGATCGGCTACGACGGCCGGCCGGCGGCGCTGGCCATCGTCGTCGACGTCTCCGAGCGCATCCAGGCCGAGCAGGCGCGCCTGGCCGCCGAGGAGCAGCTGCGCCAGTCGCAGAAGATGGAAGCCGTGGGCCAGCTCACCGGCGGCATCGCCCACGACTTCAACAACATCCTGACGGTGATCCTGGCCAACACCGATGCGCTGCTCGAGCAGGAGGGGCTCGATGCCACGGTGTCGCGCCGCCTCGAGCGCGTGTCGCAGGCCGTGCTGCGCGCCTCCGAGCTCACCCGCCAGCTGCTGGCCTACTCGCGCA
>CANIRG010000496.1 GCA_947469635.1 Rhodospirillales bacterium
CCGCTCATGAGCTTGAGCGGGCCTGGAGGCCCGCGGTCCAATGAGACAGTGAAGAGAAAAAGATGAGCCGAAAGATCAAACCTGTTCATCCTGGGGGCATTTTGCGGGACGAATTCATGGAGCCTACCGGTATCTCTCAATACCGGATCGCACAGGCGACGGGATTATCGCGGGTTCAAATCGGAGATATCGTTGGCGAAAAGTGCGGAATCACCGCCGAGACGGCACTACGGCTGGAGTTGGCACTCGGCATGAGCGCGCAGACCTGGATAAATCTGCAGGCACTCTATGAACACGAGAAGGCGTCGGCCTAGTCTCGATGCAAACCAACTTCACCCTCGCCCAGCTCGCCGACCCGGATACCGCGCGGACGGAATCCATCCTGCGCAAGTGCGTGCATTGCGGCTTCTGTACCGCGACCTGCCCGACCTTCGTGCTGCTGGGAGACGAGCGCGATTCGCCCCGGGGACGGATCTATCTCGTCAAGGCGATGCTCGAAGGCGAGCGGGCGCCCAGTCCGCAGGAGGTGCGCCATCTTGATCGCTGCCTCTCGTGCCTCTCCTGCATGACGACCTGTCCATCGGGCGTGCATTACATGCACCTGATTGACCACGGCCGGCATCACATCGAGCAGACTTTTACCCGGACGTTGCCGGATCGGCTGTTGCGCGGCGTGCTTGCCGTGCTGATGCCGCGGCCCGGCCTGTTCCGCTGGGCCATGGTGCTGGGATGGCTGGCCAAGCCGTTCGCGCCGCTGCTGCCGGCGACGAGCAGCGATCCCGGTGGCGCCACCTTCTTGCGGCGGCTGCGGGCAATGATCGATGCGGTGCCGGCGCAGGTGCCGATGCCGTCGCCCGTCGACCGGCCACAGACGTTTCCGGCAGTCGGCGCGCGCGTGAAGCGTGTCGCGCTGATGCCGGGCTGCGGTCAGCAGGTGCTCGCGCCGGAGGTCAACGAGGCGACGGTGCGGCTGCTGACACGCCACGGCGTCGAGGTGGTGAACGTTGCGGGCGCCGGCTGCTGCGGCTCCTCGGTGCTGCATGTCGGCCGCAACGAGCAGGCGCTGGAGCTCGCCAAGCGCAACATCGACGCCTGGCTCGACGCGGATGTCGACGCCATCGTCATCAACGCCTCGGGCTGCGGCACGACGGTGAAGGACTATGGCCATATGTTCGCCGACGATCCGGCCTGGAAGGACAAGGCCACGCGCGTCGCCAGGCTTGCCCGCGATGTCAGCGAGGTCATGCTCGAGATCGGTCTCGCAAACGTGACCGCGCGACCGCTGACCGTCGCCTATCATTCGGCCTGTTCCATGCAGCACGGCCAGAAGGTGATCGAGCAACCCAAGAGGCTCCTGCGCGCTGCCGGTTTCGTCGTGAAGGACGTGCCGGAAGGGCATCTGTGCTGCGGCTGGGCGGGCACCTACCAGGTGCTGCAGCCCGACCTGTCGCGCCAGCTGCGCGATCGCAAGGTGGCGAACATCCAGAGCGTGCGGCCCGACGTGATCGCTGCCGGGAATTTCGGCTGTGTCGGCCAGATCGCCTCGGGCACCGGCATCCCCGTCGCTCACACCGTCGAGCTGCTCGACTGGGCGACGGGCGGACCCAGGCCGGTGGCGCTCGCATGAGGGTTCTTCGGGCTTGCTTCTTGGGCCTCATCGGCATGATGCTGCTGGCCAACGCGTTCGCGCAGAACAGGAGCGACGCCGTGCTCGACACACTCTTCGAGAAGCTCCACACCGCCACCGACCCCATGGCCATCCAGACGCTCGAGCAGGCGATCTGGGAGGAATGGACAATGGTGCCTGATCTCGGCCAGCGCCAGCTCATGGTGCGCGGCATCATGGAGATGCAGCAGCAGGAGCTCGCGAGCGCCGTCGCGACCTTCACGCAGTTGATTGGCGTGGCGCCGCAGCTTTCCGAGGCCTGGAACAAGCGCGCCACGGTTCATTGGATGATGGGCAATTTCCCGGCGTCGCTGGCCGACATCTGCGAGACCATCAAGCGCGAGCCGCGCCATTTCGGCGCCTATTCCGGCCTCGGCATGATCCGCGCCGAGATGGGCGAGCATGGCCGCGCCATCGCCGCCTTCGAGCTGGCGCGCAAGCACAATCCCCACATCGGCGGCATCGAATCCGAGATAGAGCGCCTGAAGGCGCTGGGTGGCGACGCCTCGTCGTCGTCCGATCCTCTGGGATGCCAGGCGCAGACCGCTCAACGCGACTGAAGGCGTTCGCGTCTTCGACGCCTTGACTCTGTCCGGCGTCCGATTGAGTCTGCCGGCAATCGGCCGACCGAAGTTGTCGGACAACTAGGGCGAGGGAAACGCATGAGACAGGTTGCAAATCGTCGGCTCGCGCTGATCGGCCTGATGGCCGGCGCCGGGCTGCTGGCTGCGGGCGGCGCGGCCCTGGCACAAGGCAAGTACAAGGACGCGCCGGTACTGGCCGAGCTGGTCAAGACCGGCAAGCTGCCCGCCGTCGATGCCCGCCTGCCGGAGAAGCCGCTGGTCGTGCCGGTCGTCGAGCGGGTCGGCGAGTATGGCGGCACCTGGCGCCGTGCCTTCCTCGGGCCGGCCGATTCCAACAACTACATCCGTGTCGTCTACGACGCGCTGTTCCGCTTCTCGCCCGACGGCGCCAAGATCGAGCCCAAGATCGCCGAAGCGGCCGAGCCGTCTGCGGACTTCAAGAGCTGGACGATCAAGCTGCGCAAGGGCTCGCGCTGGTCCGACGGCGCGCCCTTCACGGCCGACGACATCCTGTTCTGGTACAACGATGTGCTGCTCAACAAGGAGCTGACGCCGACCCTGCCGGGCTGGATCAAGAACCCGGACGGATCGGCCGCCAAGGTCGAGAAGGTCGACGAGGTCTCGGTGCGCTTCACCTATGCCTCGCCCGCGACGCTGTTCCTGACCGCGGTCGCCAACCAGGACGGCGCCGATCGCACCTTCGCGATGTTCCTGCCGGCGCACTATCTCAAGAAGTTCCATCCAGCCCATGCGGCCAAGGCGGACATCGAGAAGGCGGCGCAGGCGGCGGGCTTCAAGACCTGGACCGAGCTGTTCGCCAACCGCAACGCGCCGCCGGAGAATCCCGAGCGCCCGACCATGGCCGCCTGGGCGCCGACGTCGCGCGCCAGCGATCCGGTCTTCACGCTGCGGCGCAATCCCTACTATGTCGGCGTCGACACGGCCGGCAACCAGCTGCCCTATCTCGACGAGGTGCGCTTCACCTACTTCGCCGACGTTCAGGCGCTGAACCTCGCGGCGATCGCCGGCAACTTCGACATGCAGGAACGCCACGTCAACATGACCAACTATCCGGTGCTGAAGGACCAGGAGAAGACCGGCAAGTACCGCGTCATCACCTGGCCGACCTTCGGCGGCGCCGATGCGGTCATCGCCATCAACCAGACCTATGCCGCCGATCCGGTGATGGGCAAGGTGATGGCGACCAAGGACTTCCGTGTCGCTTTGTCGCTCGCCATCAACCGCGACCAGATCAAGGAGAGCGTGTTCCTGGGCCTCGGCGAGGCGCGCCAGGGCGTTCCGGCGCCATGGCATCCGTATTTCCCCGGCGCGGAGTGGGCGCAGAAGTACACGGAGTTCAAGCGCGACGAGGCCAACAAGCTGCTCGATGGCATCGGCCTCACCAAGAAGGACGCAGCCGGCATCCGGCTGCTGTCCAACGGCAAGCCGGCGACGATCGAGATCAGCGTCGTGCCGGCCTTCGGCGCCTGGCCCGACGTGGCGCTTCTCGTCTCCAAGGACTGGGAGGCGGTCGGCATCAAGACCGTCGTGCAGATTCGCGAGCGCGCGCTGCACTTCAAGATGGGTGAGAACAACGAGCTGATGGCCGAGATCTGGAACGAGGACACCAGCGCCTTCCCCTACACCGGCAATGCCAAGGTCGATCCGCGCAATGCGCCGATCCTCACGATGGGGCCGCTGTGGCGCCGCTGGTACGCGACCGGCGGCAAGGAAGGGGCCGAGCCGCCTCCGGAGATGAAGCGCATCGTCGAGATCGTCGACAAGGCGCGTACCGTCGGGCCGGAGGAGCAGGTGAAGCTGTCGCAGGAGCTGTATCGGAACTGGGCGGACAACGTCTACGAGATCGGCACGGTCGGCCTCACGCCGATGGTGCAGGGCGTGGTTGTGACCGGCACCAAGTTCCGCAACGTGCCGACGACGCTGGGCAATGACTGGCCGCTGCGTAGCCCCGGCAACGCCCGCACCGAGCAGTTCTTCTTCGCCAAATGA
>CANIRG010000497.1 GCA_947469635.1 Rhodospirillales bacterium
GCGTGATCGGCGGCGAAGAGGCGCAGGGTCTCACGCATTGGTCGATCGGGCTGCGCTAATACACTTGTTACAAAACCCGACGCTTGCTTCAGATCGAGAGAACGGATCATGGCCTTCACCGGCCCGATCGCGCCCGGCGACATCGACAGCGTGCGCACGCCGATCGCCAGCAACGCCAGAGCCTCGACCGGCCGTCCCGCCATCTCGCCGCAGACCGCAAGATCGACGCCGGCCGGCCTCACCCGCTCCACGACGAAATGCAGAAGCCTCAGCATCGACGGCGACAGAGAGTCGTAGCGACCGGCAAGACGGCTGTTGCCGCGATCGGCGGCGAACAGGAATTGCAGCAGATCGTTCGTACCGACCGAGATGAAGTCGACATGCTCGAGCAGGCTGTCGAGCTGCCATGCCAACGCCGGCACTTCGAACATGACGCCAACACGCAGTCGATCGGGCAACGGCACGCCGCGACGGCGCGCGCGATCAAGTTCCAGATCGAGAAGCTTGCGCGCACCGAGCAACTCGCCGACCTCGGCGATCATCGGGAACATGACCGACAGCGAACGGCCGTTGGCCGCCTGGATCAGCGCGCGCAGCTGCCGCCGCAGCATCGCCGGCCGATCGAGCCCGATGCGGATCGCCCGCCAGCCCATCGCCGGATTATCGTCACCCAGCGCACCGACATAGGGCAGCACCTTGTCGCCGCCGACATCGAGCGTTCGAAAGGTGACAGGCTTTCCGTCGGCGAGATCGAGGACGCGGCTGTAGAGCCACGCCTGGGCATCGACGTCGGGAAACTCCGAACGCACCATGAACGGGATCTCGGTACGATAGAGGCCGATGCCGTCGGCCCCGGTCTCGTCGAGATGCTGCATGTCGACCAACAGGCCGGCATTGAGATGGAGGCCGATGCGGGCCTGGTCGCGCGTGGCCGACGGCAGGTCGCGCATCGCCACGAACCTGCGCCGCCGCTCGGCGCGCGCGTCGATGGCGGCATACACGGTCTGCAGGATGTCCTCGCCCGGCCGCACCAGCACCTGGGCATTGTCGCCGTCGACCACGATGGCGTCGCCGGGTTCGATACGTGACAGAACATCGGGCGCGCGGCCGACCACCGGGATGTCGAGCGCCCGCGCCACGATCGCGACGTGGCTGAGCGCCGAGCCTTCCTCGAGCACGAGGCCGCGCAGCCGCGCCCGGTCGTAGTCGAGCAGCTCGGCCGGCCCCATGTCGCGGGCGATCACGATCATGTCGTCGGGTTGTGACGCCTGATCGGTGCTCGCGCGTCCCGTGAGGCGCAGCAGCAGCCGGTTGCTGAGGTCCTGCAGGTCGCTCAGCCGCTCGCGGATATAGGGGTCGGTCGACTGGCCGAGGCGGATGCGGACATCGTCGAAGGCACGCTGGACGCCGGCCTCGGCGGTGAGGCCCGAATCGACCGCCTCGCGCACCCGCTCGCGCCAGCCGCGGTCGTCGACGAACATGCGGAAGGTCTCGAGGATCTCGCGCTGCTCGCCCGACTGCATGTCGTGCGCCTCGAGCATGCGGTCGACATCATCGCGCACCGCCGCCAGCGCCTCCTGGAAGCGCACATGCTCCTGGCCGACGTCCTCGGCCACGACACGCTGGATGATGATGCGCGGCTCGTGCAGCACGGCATGACCGATGGCGACGCCCGGCGTCAGCTGCACGCCGTCGATGCGCAACGGCAGCAACCCCAGCCCGTCGACCTGCTGGACCTCGTTGGGGCTGACGATGTGGCCGGCCGCGACCATCTCGGCCATCACCATGGCGATGGTCTGCAGCGTCTCGATCTCCTCCTCGTCGTACTGGCGGCGGGTGCGGTTCTGCACGACCAGGACGCCCAGCACGCGTCCGGCCCGCACGATCGGCACGCCGGCCAGCGAGTGGTAGATCTCCTCACCGGTCTCCGGGCGGTAGGCGTATTGCGGATGGCGCTGCGCGTCGTCGAGCGCCAGCGGCCTTCCATGGGCTGCTATGTCACCCACCAGACCTTCGCCGACCCGCAGGCGCGTGCGATGCACCGCCGACGGGTTGAGGCCCTGCGTGGCGAACAGCTCGAGCACCTCGCCGGCGCGCAGCAGGTAGATCGAGCAGACCTCGGCCACCATCTCGTTGGCGACCAGACGCACGACCTCGCCCAGCGTCTCTTCCGGCGAACCGACACGCGCCATCGTGTCCCGGAGCCGCTTGAGGAGCATTCGCGGTCCGGCCAAAGGAGCTGATCTCTCCATGGTCAGACCGCTGGATGCTTGAGTCGGATGACAACAAAATGGCGGTCGATGGCGCAGGCACAAGCTCGCCAAGCCGTCATCGGACGGGCGTATCGGCAGAGCGTGAGGGCGGCCTTGGCGCACATCGCCCGCTATATAGCAAGAGCTGCGCCGAAGGGGCTACCCGCTTATTGGCTCAATGCATGAGAGAAGCTCATGCTGCATCGAGCTCGTAAGCCGTATGTAAGGCTCGCACGGCGAGCTCCGTATATTCGGCGGCGACCAGCACGCTCACCTTGATCTCCGACGTCGAGATCACCTGGATGTTGATCCCCTTGGCCGCCAGGGTCTCGAACATCTTGAGCGCGACGCCGGCATGGCTGCGCATGCCGACGCCGATCACCGAGATCTTGGCGACGTTGGTGTCGGCCTTGACCTCGGCGAACTTGAGGTCGGCCTTGGCCAGCTCGAGGCGCTGCACGGCGCGGGCGAGGTCGGCCCGCGGCACGGTGAAGGTAATGTCGGTCGAGCTGCCGTCGAGCGAGACGTTCTGCACGATCATGTCGACGTTGATGTTGGCCTCGGCCAGCGGCCCGAAGATCGCCGCCGCCACGCCCGGCCGGTCGGCCACGCGGGTCACCGTGATCTTGGCCTCGTCCTTGGCGAAGGCGATGCCGCTCACGATGGATTTCTCGAGTTCCTGGGCCATGATTTCTTCCTCGTCGACAACCAGCGTGCCGGGCAGGTCGCTGCCCAGGGCTTCGTCGAAGGACGAGAGCACCTGCACGCGCACATGATGATTCATCGCCAGCTCGACCGAGCGCGTCTGCAGGACCTTCGAGCCCTGCGAGGCCATCTCGAGCATCTCCTCGTAGGTCACGCGGTCGATCTTGCGCGCCTTCTCCACGATGCGCGGATCGGTCGTGTAGACGCCATCGACGTCGGTGTAGATGTCGCAGCGGTCGGCCTTGAGCGCCGCCGCCAGCGCCACCGCCGACGTGTCCGAGCCGCCGCGGCCCAGCGTCGTGATGCGGCCGTCCGGCGACAGGCCCTGGAATCCCGGCACGATCGGCACCTCGCCCGCCGCCATGGTGCGCGCCATCTCGACCGTGTCGATCTCCAGGATGCGGGCCTTCTCGTGCGCGCCATCGGTCCTGACGGGGATCTGCCACGACGTCCAGGAACGCGACTTCACGCCGATCTGCTGCAGCGCCAGCGCCAGCAGGCCGATGGTGACCTGCTCGCCCGTCGCCACCACAACGTCGTATTCGCGCGAGTCGTAGAGCGGGGCGATCTCGTTCACCCACTTCACGAGCTGGTTGGTGGCGCCCGACATGGCCGAGACCACGACCGCGACCTCGTTGCCGCGCGCGACCTCGCCTTTGACCTTGCGCGCAACATTCTTGATGCGATCGGTATCGCCAACCGAAGTGCCGCCGAATTTCAGAACGATGCGCGCCATGGACCTTCTCGAAAGCGGGGTATAGACACCGCCAGCACCATGAGGGTCAAGGCCAGCATGAACGATCAAGCGTCCCTCGCCCGCGGCTCGACCGTCGATTCGGCCGAGGTCGAGCGCTTTGCGCGCATCGCCGGCGAATGGTGGGACGCCAAGGGCAAGTTCGCGCCGCTGCATCGACTGAACCCGGTGCGCATCGGCTTCATCCGCGACCGCGCCGCCGCCCATTGGCGCCGCGACACTCTGTCAGGCGAGCCGCTGGGCGGGCTTTCGGTGATCGACATCGGCTGCGGCGGCGGCCTGCTCAGCGAGCCGATGGCGCGGCTGGGTGCCACGGTCACCGGCATCGACGCCGCCGGCCGCAACATTGCCGTCGCCGAGCTGCATGCAAGGGGCCAGGATCTCGCCATCGACTATCGCCAGAACACGGCGGAGACGATGGCGCGGTCGGGCGCGCAATTCGACATCGTGCTGGCCCTCGAGATCGTCGAGCATGTGGCCGACGTCGAGCTGTTCCTGCGCTCCTGCGGCGCCCTGGTGAAGCCAGGCGGCC
>CANIRG010000498.1 GCA_947469635.1 Rhodospirillales bacterium
AATTGGCCATCGCGAAATGATGCCCAATTCGGCAGCCTTGTAAAACCCGGGAAACTCAATCCCGGTCGGCTTTCAAGCCGCATTCCCCATTGGATTTACCCACTCGATTTCCTGATGAGCCACTATTCGAAGAAGGGCCAGTACGACCTGGCGATCAGCGACTTCACCAAGGCGCTCGACATCGACCGCAAGGAGATCAACGCGCTGATCAATCGCGGCATCTCGTACCGGGAGAAGGGCGACCCGGACAAGGCGGTCGCCGACTTCAGCGAGGCGCTGCGGCTCGGCCTGCTGACCGGCGACGTGCTGGCGTTCGGCACCAAGGACCCCGAAGCGGTTCGTCATTGGTCGCAGGTTGCGCATGCCCGCTACCAGCGCGGCACCGCCTATGTCGTCAAGAAGGAGTTCGATCTCGCGCTTGCCGACTTCAACGAGGCGATACGCATCAATCCCAACGAAGCGCGTGCCTTCGTCTCGCGCGGCGGCATCTATGCCTACAGGCGCGACTATCAGCGCGCGATCGCCGACTTCAGCGAAGGCATCCGGCTCGATCCCAACTTCGCCTTCGCCTACTTCCAGCGCGGCTTCGCCTATCACGCGCTCGAGGAGCCGGACAAGGCCTACGTCGACTATACGGAATCAATCCGCCTCGACCCGCACTACATCACCTCGTACCTGAACCGCGGCATCATCCTCTATACGCGCCGCGCCAACTACGAAGGCGCCATCGCCGACTTCACCAAGGCGCTGCAGCTCGGGCCGGACAACGTCAACGCGCTGATGCATCGCGGCATCGCCTATGGCGCCAACACCGAGTTCGACAAGGGCTTCGCCGACCTCAATCGAGCCATCGAGGTCTCGCCCGAGTTCGGCAAGGCCTACTATTATCGAGGCGTGCTGTTCAGCCTGCGCGGCAACACCGACCGCGCGCTGTCGGACTATGCCGATGCGATCCGGCTCGATCCGCAGAGCGCCGAGGCCTACGTCACGCGGGCGGCGACCTACGCCCGCCTCGGCGATCACGACAAGGCCATCGCCGACCTGACCCAGGCGCTCCGCTACCAGCCCAAGGACTACAGCGCCTTCTATAATCGCGGCTTCTCCTACTTCGCCAAGGGCCAGTTCGAGCAGGCCCTCGCCGACTACAGCGAGGCGATCCAGCTCTATCCGGGCCTGGCGGCGGCCTACAACAACCGCTGCCTGACGCGCGGCGTCATCGGCAAGGAATACGCCGATGCGATCAAGGACTGTGACGAGGCCCAGAAGCTGGTGCCGAACAGCCCGGAGGTGCGCGACACGCGGGGCTTCCTGTTCATGAAGATGTCCGACTATGCCAAGGCGGTCGTCGAGTACAACTCCGCGCTGCAGATCGACCCCAACCACGCGCGGTCCTTGTACGGCCGCGGGCTGGCGAAGGTGAAGACGGGCGACAAGACAGCCGGCGACGCCGAGATGGCCAGCGCCGTCAAGATCGACCCGAATGTCGCGCAGGAATTTGCCAAGTTCGGGCTGAGATAGGAACGGCCACGATTGCTCGATTCCGCAAAGTGGAGAGGCTCGCTGCAGGGACAGCGGCGAGCAAATGAGCAAATCGCTTCGATCGGCTGAATGGCGGCGGAACTTCTGACCACATGGCCTTCAGCTCCAATTTCTTCGTGCTCGCCTATCTGCCGGCCGTCTTGCTCCTCTATTTCGCAGGCCCGAGATCGGCGAGGAATGCCGTCCTCTTGGTCGCAAGTCTGGTGTTCTATGCGTTCGATGCAGGCAAGCTGATATGGCTCCTGCTCATTTCCATATTGCTGAATCATTTCGCCGGCCAAGCGATTGCACACCGCTCCGGCACCGCACGGCGTATGGTGTTCTCCATCGCCGTCGTCGCCAACCTGGCGTTTCTGCTGCATTACAAATATACGGCGTTTCTCTGGTCGTCGGTCGCGCCGCTGCTATCGATGACCGGCTGGCAGATCGGTCCGCCGCCGTCGATCGATATGCCGATCGGCATATCGTTCTTTACGTTTCAGGCCATCTCCTACATTGCCGACATCTACGCTGGCCGAATCAAGCCAGCGCGGCGGCTGGTCGATTTCGGCGCCTATCACTCGCTGTTCCCGCAATTGATCGCCGGTCCCATCGTCCGCTATGTCGAAGTGGAGAAGGAACTCCACGATCGTCGCAGTTCCCTGGATGATGTCGCTGACGGACTGTTTCGCTTTTGCATCGGCCTCGGCAAGAAGCTCATTCTGGCCGATACGATGGGCTCCGTTGCCGATTCGGTCTTTGCACTTCCCGCAAATGAATTAACGGCAGGCGTCGCCTAGTTTGGCGTGA
The DNA here is from genome assembly GCA_947469635.1 of Rhodospirillales bacterium. Classification (GTDB taxonomy): domain Bacteria; phylum Pseudomonadota; class Alphaproteobacteria; order Reyranellales; family Reyranellaceae; genus Reyranella. The sequence continues at coordinate 2,329 of CANIRG010000498.1, forward strand.
TTGCCTACACCCTGCAAATCTATTTCGATTTCTCCGGCTACTCCGACATGGCCATCGGCCTCGGCCGGATATTCGGCTTCCGCTTCCCCGAGAACTTCGACCAGCCTTATCGCGCCCAGACCGTAACCGAGTTCTGGCGGCGATGGCATATGACCTTGTCGCGCTGGTTCCGCGACTACGTCTACATCCCTCTGGGCGGCAACAGGCTTGGTCCGGAAACGACCTATCGCAATCTGTTCGTCGTCTTCTTCCTGTGCGGGCTTTGGCACGGGGCAGGCTATACGTTCGTCTTCTGGGGCCTCTACCACGGCTTCTGGCTGGCGGCGGAACGCATGTACACGACATACTTCGGGCCGCTGCGAGGGGGGCTGCCCGCCTGGGTTCGGACATTCCTCATCGTGGTGATCGGCTGGGTTTTTTTTCGCGCAACCAGCATGGATCAGGCATTCCATGTGCTCAATGCCATGGCCGGGCTGTCATCGCCGACCACGGTGTATTACGATCTCCAATCGATTGCCGTACCTCGCCAGGTATTTTTCGTCGTGTGCGGGCTGGGCTTCGCTCTCATCCCGTTCGGGTCGGCGTCGCTCGATCTCGACGGCACGAGGCGATCGGCCTACCTCAAGGCAGGGGGCGCAATCGTGGTGTTTTGCTACTCGATGGCGCTTCTATCGGCGAACAGCTTCAATCCCTTCATCTACTTCAGGTTCTAGGCATGCGATCGGTGAGGGTGGCATTCATTGGTGCGATGGCCATCCTGATCGTGCTGACGCTCGCTCAGACCTTCGTTCCCTTTTTGCCCGTCGCGCCGCTGCAGGAATATCGGAAGCCGGTTCCGCCACCCGACGTGCTGGGAACGATCATGAATGGCGACGGACGGCTGGCATCAGGCATCAATGCCTGGTTCGACGATCAAGTCGGCTTCAGGTCCATTCTGACCCGCGCTGCCAATGAGATCGACTATTCCCTGTTTGGGTATTCGAAGAAAATCCTGATCGGAAACGACGGCTGGCTGTTCGATCGTAACTTGCTCAGGGTCGCCATCGACCAGGCGCGTTCAGGCAACGACGTCGATGTCGAGATCCGCAGGCTCGATGAGGTGGCCGCCTTCCTCAATCGCCGCAACATTCGCCTCATCATCATCAGCACCTCGGCCAAGGAGACGTTCTATGCCGACCTGCTGCCGGCGCACTCGCCTCGCCTCCCCACGATCACCAAGTTGCAGAAATATCGAACTGCTCTGAAAGAAAGGGACGGGCGCGATTGGCTTTACATTGATAGCGACGACATCCTCAAGGCGACACGACCGGACGAACCTGCGGCCTATTTTCGGACAGACCCCCACTTGACCGCGTTCAGCAACTATCTCGTTGCCAAGGCACTGTTGGATAAAATCGCCTCGATGGAGGGAACCGATTGGCGGTGGAATCCCGACCTTCAATTGTTCCCCGAGAAGGTCGACTATGGATCAGACCTCAGATTTCTATCGGTATTTTCCGACGTTTCAGAATTTGCGTTGTTCCCGAAGCTCGAGGCGCATTATTCACCCGACCGACCGCCGCCAGGAGAATTCTTCGTCAAACCGCCGCCGCCGCCGTTCGAACTCTTTTTTCACAATAGAAGAGTAGAGGCGAAGCTTCCTTCAACCGTACTATTCGGCAGCTCCTTCCTCGATTGGTTTGTCACTTTGGGAGCTTTCTCGAACTTCAGGGACGTCTATCGTATGCGGGGAACAAGCAATGCAATCGGAGTGGCGCTTCAGGCTGTGGCGCGACAATCAGGATGAGAGGGGCGCGACAATCAAGATGAGAAGAAGCGGCCGGATGGTTAATGATTGTCGTTGGCCGCGTGTTTTACAAGCTGATTGACGGCGATGATGGGTCTTGATCGTCGCGCAGCGTCAATCAGGAG
>CANIRG010000499.1 GCA_947469635.1 Rhodospirillales bacterium
ATCGCATGCGCGGCCTGATCAAGGGCTTTCCCGAGGTCGAGACCGTGATCTCCCAGCATGGACGGCCGGACGACGGCACCGATCCCGACGGCTTCTCCAATGGCGAGTTCTTCGTGCCGCTGAAGCCCATGGAGGCCTGGCGCAAGGGCCTCGAGAAGGAGGCGCTGGTCGCCGAGATGGCCGATGCGCTGCGCAAGGGATTCCCCGGCGTGAACTTCGCCTTCTCGCAATATATCCAGGACAATGTGCAGGAAGCGGCCTCCGGCATCGACGCCGAGAATGCCATCAAGATCAGCGGCTCCGATCTCGCGAGCCTGCACAAGGTGGCAACCGACATCCGCCGCGTGCTGGAGAAGGTGCGCGGCATCACCGATATCCAGGTGCCGCCGCTGCTCGGCCAGCCCACCATCCGCATCGATATCGACCGCCAGCGCGCCGCACGCTACGGCCTGTCGCCGGGCGACATCAACACCACCATCCAGGCCGCGGTCGGCGGGCAGGCCGCGGGCGACCTCTACGAGCAGGGCAGCGACCGGCATTTCTCGATGTTCGTGCGCCTGGCGCCGCAGTACCGCCAGAGCATGGAAGCGCTCGGCCGCATCGCCATCGGCGTCGCCGGTCCCAACAACAGCGTCGTCCAGGTGCCGCTGAGCGAGGTCGCCACCATCGGCCTCGCCTCCGGCGCCTTCTACATCTATCGCGACCAGCAGGAGCGCTACATCCCGGTCAAGTTCAGCGTGCGCGGCCGTGACCTCGGCAGCGCCGTGCTCGAGGCCCAGCAGCGCGTGAACGCCGACGTGCCGATGCCGCCCGGCTACCGGCTCGAATGGGCCGGCGACTTCGTCAACTTCCAGAGCGCGATCGATCGCCTGGCCATCGCCGTGCCGATCGCCATCGCGGTGATCCTGCTGCTGCTCTATGTCAGCTTCGGCACGCTCTCCGACACGCTGCTGGCCGGCAGCGCCATCCCGATGGCGCTGATGGGCGGCATCCTGAGCCTGGCGGCGGCCGACATGTCGTTCAGCATCTCCGCCGCCATCGGCTTCGTGGCCCTGTTCGGCATCGCCGCCATGAACGGCATCATGGTCGTGGGCTGCTTCAACCGGCTCATCGAAAGTGGAATCGAGCGGGAGGCTGCGTTGCGCCGGACCTGCGAGCTGCAGATGCGGCCGGTGCTGATGACCTGCGTCGCGGCCTGCGTCGGCCTGCTGCCCGCGGCCTTCTCGACGGCGATCGGCAGCCAGGTTCAGCGGCCGCTTGCCATCGTCGTGGTCGGCGGCATGCTATTGTCGCCGCTGCTGTTCCTCACCGTGCTCCCCGCTGCGATCGGCGTCTTCTCACGGCGACGGGTCCCGGTTACATCTCCGGTGTGACCGACAGCCTTATCGACCTCGGCGACAGGACTCTCCGCGTCCGCTCGATCGCGCCCGCACGCACCGACGGGCTCGACCGCACCACGCTCGTCTTCCTGCACGAGGGGCTGGGCTGCATCGAGATGTGGCGCGATTTCCCGCAGCTTCTTTGCGACGCCACCTTCTGCAACGGCCTCGTCTACGACCGCACCGGCTATGGCAAGTCCAGCAGATGGCCCGACGATCCGGGCGTGCGCTACATGGAGATCGAGGCCGACGAGGTGCTGCCGCGGCTGCTGGCCGCCGTCGGCATCGAGGATTGCGTGCTGGTGGGCCACAGCGACGGCGGCACCATCGCGCTGAACTACGGCGCCCACGATCCCGAGATCCTGCGCGCCGTCGTCACCATCGCCGCCCATGCCCTCAACGAGCCTGTCTGTGTCGAGGCGATCCGGCGCGCCCGCGAGGCCTACGCCACCGCCGACCTGCGCCAGCGTCTGCAGAAGTATCACGGCGACAATGTCGACGGCGCCTTCCACCTGTGGTCCGACGCCTGGGTGGCGCCCGGTTTCGAGCCGATGGACGCCAACGGCCGCCTGCCCGGCGTGCTGGTGCCGGTGCAGGCCATCCAGGGCGAGGACGACGAGTACGGCAGCGAGCTGCAGCTCGGCATCATCGCCGGCAAGGTCGGCGGCTATTGCGAGACGCGGCTGTTGCCGGGCTGCGGCCACAGCCCACACCTGCAGCAGCCCAACCATGTCATCACCGAGATCGCCCGCTTCGTGGCGCCGCTTGCCCTCACCGATTGATCTCATGCGGACCGTGGGCCTGGAGGCCCGCGGTCCGCATGGCTCTAAAGCAGGCGCTTGAGCTGGCTCGAGGCGGCCCAGTTGAGCTCCGAGATCGTGGGGCAGCGCGCCTGGGCAAGCTGGAACTGCTCGCGGGCGCGCTGGCGGTCGCCGCGGCGCTGGGCCTCCATGCCGATGAAGAAGGCCGACGGGCATTTGCCGTTGGCGCGCTTGGCGGCATCGTCGGTTTCGGCCGCGACCTCGAGCTCGCCGGCCGGGAGCCGGCCCAGCAGGAACCGGGCGATCGGCCCCGGCCAGTCGGAGAGAGGGTCGCCGCCGATATCCCTGGCAAGGGCGGCGCGCGCATCGTGCAGGGTGGGGACGAGCGCCGCGTAGCGCCACAAGGCATCGGCCCGGCGCGCGCCGCCGGCGGGGCGTTCCGACCGTGACCCCTCGAAATCATCGGCCGCCTGCTGGAAGATGCCGAGATTGAAATGGGCGTGGCCGCGGTAGTAAAGCGCCATGCGCCGGTCGCCGGCACCGGTCGCGCCGATCACCGCCCCGTCGAGCAGGGCGAGCGCGCGCTGAAACTCGGCCAGCTGCATATGGACATGGGCCAGGGCGATCGCGAGCGAGGGGTCGCCCGGCTTGCGTTGGAGCCCGTACTCCAGCGTGCGCAGGGCCGCCGCCCGGTCGCCGCCGCCCGCCAGCTCCGGCAGGGTCGACAGCAGGATGGCCGGCCAGCGGTCGGGGAGCACCCGGCCCATCTCGGCGATGTCCTTCTGGCTGTCGGCTTCGCGGCCCGCCCGGTTGAGCTGAAAGGCCCGGATGCTGAGGTACAATGACCGGTCGACGGCCGAGAGCTGGGAGGCCGAGAGGATCCGGTTAAGCGCCTCGAGGGAAGCATTGCGCGCGGGATCCGGCGCGCCCGACGCCCCGCGCTGGCCGTTGTTCAACGGCCGCCATGCCGGATTCCATTCGCTGCCGCCCGCCTGGGCCCAAGCCGCACCCGAAAGGGCGAAAAGGATGCCGAGGACGCCAAAAAATCGGCGAAATTCGCCTTGCATGGCAGCAATCTGGCATAGCGCCGCCCCAGTCGCATCCGCCGATTGCCTGTGCTGGCCCATGCCCCTATTTTGCCATCCTCAAGCACACGACCGCCTCAAGGAGTAACGCAATGGCCGCCCATCCCAACAGCTTCAAGGCCCGGAAATCGCTGAAGGTGGGCGCCAAGAGCTATACCTATTTCAGCCTCAAGTCGGTCGAGAAGGAAGTGGGCGACCTCTCGCGCCTGCCATTTTCGCTGCGCATCCTGATGGAGAACCTGCTCCGCCACGAGGACGGCACCACCGTCAAGAAGGGCGATGTCGCCGCCTTCGCCGAATGGCTGCACAACGGCGGCAAGTCGGCCAAGGAGGTCAACTTCCGCCCCGCCCGCGTTCTGATGCAGGATTTCACCGGGGTGCCGGCCGTCGTCGATCTCGCCGCCATGCGCGACGCCATGGGCAAGCTGGGCGGCGACGCCAAGAAGATCAACCCGCTGGTGCCGGTCGACCTGGTGATCGACCATTCGGTGATCGTCGACAATTTCGGCAATTCGGCCGCCTTCGGCGCCAACGTGAAGCTCGAATACGAGCGCAACCTCGAGCGCTACCAGTTCCTGCGCTGGGGCGCGATGGCGTTCGACAATTTCCGCGTCGTGCCGCCGGGCACCGGCATCTGCCATCAGGTCAACCTCGAGTATCTCTCGCAGGTCGTGTTCCAGAACAAGGTCGGCCGGGAAACCACGCTCTATCCCGACACGCTGGTCGGCACCGACAGCCACACGACGATGGTGAACGGCCTGGCGGTGCTGGGCTGGGGCGTGGGCGGCATCGAGGCCGAGGCCGCCATGCTGGGCCAGCCGCAGCCGATGGTGATCCCCGAGGTGGTGGGCTTCAAGCTCACGGGCAAGCTCAAGGAGGGCGCCACCGCGACCGACCTGGTGCTCACCGTCACGCAAATGCTGCGCCGCAAGGGCGTGGTCAACAAGTTCGTGGAATTCTACGGCGAGGGCCTCGACGAGATGCCGCTCGCCAACC
>CANIRG010000500.1 GCA_947469635.1 Rhodospirillales bacterium
CGTCGAGCCAATGCGGCTCAACAGCTCCTTCCAACCCTCATCCAATTGCGATGCATCAAGCATCTCGACTATGAATCACAGCCCGATTCATAACGTCAACGATAAGTTAGCGCCTATGAGCGCGCCACTCCAGTTGCGCATCTTCGTATCGCCTCAGGGCATGAGCGCCACTGGAGTGGCGCGCTCCCAGCGATGACGCATGAACGAAAAACGGCGGGCATTTCTGCCCGCCGTTTCCGAAACCTTGTCGCTTACGGTCCGATGTGGATCGAGAAGCCCGGGGTCCTGTCGTAGATCACCGGCGGCGGCACGTAGCCGTAATTGTACGGCGTGCCGTAGACGATGGGCGGGGCTCGGTAGTTGTGACCGTAGTAGCGGTCGCGGCGATCCCAGCGGTCGTCGTCGTGCCAGCGGCCGTCTCCCCACCAGCGCGCGCTGGCCGGCGAGGCGAGGGTGGCGAGGGCAAGGGCACCGAGCATGATGCCGCCGACCCATCCGATTCGCTTCTTGCTAGTCATGAGAGCCTCCTAGCCTTGTTTGGCGGCCTTGGCCGGACCGAAGTTCTCGAACACCGTGTCGGCGTTGGCCTTCTGCGGCTCCGGCATCGAATCATAGAGCGACTTGAAAGCCGAGGTCAGGCGCTTCAGACCATCGAGATGGGCCTCGGCCAGCTCCTGATAGACCTTGAGGTCGTCGACGGCCGACATCTTGCTCATCTTGGCGCGCTTGTCGGTGATGAGCTTGTCCATCATGCCGGCGTTCTGCCGCATGGTGTCGGCGACGGCGCCCCACTTGGCCTCCTGGTCGGGCGTGATCTTGAGCGAGGCCTTCAGCGTCGAGATGCGCTCCTCGACGGTCTCGGACTTGTTGCTGGTGGCGGCCGCCGCCGCGGGCGGCTTGGTGCTGCCATCGGGCATCTTCGCGGTCTGCGCGGCCAGCGGATTGACCAGAAGGGCTGCGCCCACGAAGGACGCAACGGTGATGAGACGGAATTTGGACATAGCCTCTCCTCTTCGGAATGCGAATGACCGCGCCGCCGAAATCGGGGCCGGTTATGGAATCGAACGCCCGCCCGCTGGCCCGGGTTCCGCGCCGCCGCCGGTCGAAAGCGTACCGTTTGACGGAGATCAAGGCGGCCCGCCGTCGTCGGACGCATCCTCGCCACATGATCGCCAATCTTGCCCTCGCAGGCGTCCTGGTCGGGCTCACGGTGGCCATCCACTTCGGGGCCTTGCTGGCGTTGATGTGGGCGCTGCGAGCCAGCGGGCATCGCCTGCGCGCGCATGAAGGCGCCGTGCGCCAGGGGATCGCCATCCTCGTAGTGGTGCTGGGTCTCGTCGCCATTCACACCGCCGAGGTGTGGGCATATGCGGTTGCCTACCTCGCCCTGGGCGCATTGCCCGACCTGGAGACGGCGCTCTATTTCTCGACCACCAGCTTCACCACGCTGGGCTATGGCGACGTCGTGCTGGCGCGCGAATGGCGCATCGTCGGCGCCATCGAAGGGGCCAACGGACTGCTGCTGTTCGGCTGGTCTACGGCGTTCCTCGTCTCGATCACCGGCCGGATGCGCCTGCTGGAGCACGACTGGCTGGAAAGAGGGCCCGGCAGCCCACAGGCAATACCGTCCGGATAGCCTTGCCGATCAGCGGATGGTGAAACCCAGCGTCGCCAGCGCCGCCCGCATCTTCTCGCGTCCGTTCATCGACTTGATCGGCCCCAGGCGATTGAGCACGCGCTGCGTCCAGGTCCCGGCCTGCAACTCGTGGCGCTGCGAGAATTTCTCCATCTCGGCGTCATACTGCTTGATCGCGGCGGCCTCGTGCGTCGCGTCGTAGCGCTCGCGGTGCAGCACCAGCGACTGCGGCAGGCGCGGCTTCACCTCGCCCACGGCCTTCTCCGTCGGATAGCCGACACAGAGGCCGAACACGACGAAGGCGCCGTCCGGCAGGTTCAGCAGCCTTGCCACCCGCACCGGATCGTTGCGCATGGCGCCGATATAGACCGTCTGCAGCCCCAGCGATTCGGCCGCCACCACGGCATTCTGCGCGGCCAGTGCTGCATCGATGCTGGCGACCAGGAAGGTCTCGAGCCAGGGCATGCATTCGAATTCGACCTTCTCCTGGGCCGAGATGCGCGCGTTGCGCGACATGTCGGTCACGAAGGCGATGTAGAGCGGGCATTCCTCGATGTGCTTCTGGTTGCCTGCCGTCTCGGCCAGTTCCTTCTTGGTTGCAGGATTCGTGATGGCGACCGCCGTCCACCATTGCATGTTGGAGCTGGTGGCGGCCGACGAAGCCGCGGCGATCAGCGTCTCCAGCGTGCCTTCGGGCAGCGCGTCGGGCTTGTAGCCGCGCACCGAGCGATGCTCGAGCATCGCCGCGATCGTGTCGTTCCACGGGCCGGCGGGCGGCAGGGTGGCGCCGTAGCGGCGGCGGAGGGCGGCCTGCTTGTCGTCCGTCTTGGGCGCTAGCGAGTCCATGCGAGATTCCCTTGTGGCTTGCGCCGCGTGATGGCCGTGAACAGCGCGAGAAGGATGAAGAGCGTGACGACGAGGAAGATCAGGCGCGGCTGCCCGCGGTCCATCATCCAGCCGAAGAGCAGGGGCGCCACCATGCCGCCGAGATTGAAGCCGGTGCTCACGAAGCCGAACACCTTGCCGAACGAGCCGGGCGGCGTCACCGCGCGCACCATCATGTCGCGGCTGGGCTGGATCATGCCGTTCAGCAACCCGCCGAGCGACATCACGAAGATCAGCACCGCCGTCGGCATGTTCACCCAGCCCATCAGCATCGCCATGCTCGAGGTGAAGGCGAAGCCCACGGCGGCGACGCGCTCGTGATGCATCGTGCGGTCGGCGATGATGCCGCCCAGCAGCACGCCGAAGGCGCTCATCAGCAGGAAGCCCGAGAGGGCGATGTTGGCCGTGGCGGTCGAGGTGCCCCACAGCATGCCCAGCGCCACCACCGAGAAGGTCTGGATGCCGCCGTTGGCGATGGCGAGACAGACGAAGAAGAGGAGATTGCGCAGGATCGGGCCGCTCAGCAGCAGGTCGAGCCCGACCGTCGACTTGGCGGAGTCCGTCGCGCCAGCCGCCGGTCGCGTCACGCGTGGCAGGACGCTGCCGGCCACGATCAGCAGCAAGGCCGCCACGATCGCCAGGACGGCCGCGAACAGGAAGGCGCCCTCCCAGCCCCAGATCGCCGCGCAGGCCAGCACCGCGGCCGGCGTGATGCCCGAGCCGAGGTAGCCCGCGAAGGTGTGGATCGAGAAGGCCTTGCCGATGCGCTTGCCGTCGATGGCGGCCGACAGGATCGAGTAGTCGGCCGGGTGATAGACGGTGTTGGCGAGGCCGAGGAAGGCGTAGGCTACCAGGAACAGCGTGTAGCCGGGCAACAGCGCCGCGATCAGCAGCGCCGCGGCGCTGACCACCAGCCCGCCGGTCAGCATGGCGCGCGGGCCGATGCGGTCGACCAGGAAGCCGGCCGGCGTCTGCAAGGCGGCGGAGACGACGTTGTAGACGGTGAGCGCGGCACCGATCTCGAGGTAGCTCACGCCAAAGGCCTCGCGCACCGGTCCGAAGATCGGCGGCAGCAGCATGAGATGGACGTGGCTGACGAAATGCGCCGTGGCGACCAGGCCGATGACTCGCGCGTCCTTGCGCCAGCCGGCCTTTACCTCGCGGGCCTCACCCTCACTCGTCGACGACATTGGCCTGCAGCGTCCCGATGCCGGAGATCTCGACCTCGATCTTGTCGTTGGTGGTGAGCCACAGCGGCGGCTTGCGGCCGGCGCCGACGCCGTCGGGCGTGCCGGTGGCGATGATGTCGCCCGGCTCCAGCCAGGTCACCGTCGAGAGATATTCGATGATGGTGGCGACGTCGAAGATCATATGGTCGGTCGTGTCGTGCTGCACGACATTGCCGTTCAGCCGCGTGGTGAGCTCGAGCTGCTGCGGGTCGCTGACAACATCGGCCGTCACCATCCACGGCCCGAGCGGCCCGGTTGCAGGGAAGTTCTTGCCCGCCGTCACCGAATGCTTCTGGAAGTCGCGCACGCTGCCGTCGAGGAAAATGCTGTAGCCCGCCACCACCGAGAGCGCGCGGCCGCGCGTCACGTGACGGCAGCGCTCGCCGATGATCACCGCCAGCTCGCCCTCGAAGTCGAACTCGATCGACGACTTGGGCCGCACGATGTTGCCGCCCGAGCC
>CANIRG010000501.1 GCA_947469635.1 Rhodospirillales bacterium
AGCGTTGCAAGTCCACCGCTCATTCTGTACCACACCCGCCAAGCGCCGCCTGGAGCCGCAGAATTGAAGAATAGCGACGAACTTTATAGCCGCCTGTTTCGGACCGCCCTTCTCATCAGGCTGGTCGAGGAGCGCATCATCGAGCTCTATCCGTCGGATCGGATCCAGAGCCCGGTGCATCTGTCGATCGGCCAGGAGGCCGTCGCCGTCGGCGTCTGCGACGCGCTGCGGCCCGACGATATTGTCTTCGCGACCTACCGTTCGCACGGCTTCTACATCGCCAAGGGCGGCCGCCTCGACACGATGTTCGCCGAACTCTACGGCCGCATCGGCGGCGGTGCCAAGGGCAAGGCAGGCTCGATGCATCTGTCGGCCCCGGAAGTCGGCCTGATGGGCTCGTCGGCTGTCGTCGCAAGCACCATCCCGCATGCCGTCGGCGCCGCGCTCTCCTTCAAGCGCCGGCGCAGCTCGCGGATTGCCGTCACCGTCTTCGGCGATGGCGCGACCGAGGAGGGCGTCTACCACGAGAGCCTCAACTTCGCGGCCCTGATGAAGGCGCCGGTGCTGTTCCTCTGCGAGGACAACGGCCTGGCCGTCCACAGTTTCCGCCACGTGCGCCAGTCCTACAGCCTCCTGAAGCACGCCCAGACCTACGGCATTGCCACGCGCCGCATCGAGGAGGGCTGGGACATGCTGGCCGTTCGCGAGGCCACGCTGGAGGCGGTGGAACGGGTGCGTGCGGGCGAGCCCTTCGTGCTCGAGATCGCGACCTCCCGCTACAAGGAGCATGTCGGCGTCGGCGAGGATTTCCACTTTCAGTACCGCACGCGCGACGCTGTCGATGCCTGGAAGCAGCGCGACCCGCTTGTCGTCGATACGGCCCTGGTCGATGCCCTGCGGCCCGAGCTCATGCGCGAGATCGAAGCGGCGGTCGCCTTCGCCGAGAAGAGCCCGGCGCCTGGCCTCGACGAACTCCTGACCGACATCATCTGAGCGAAAGTACGTCCCAGCATGACCGCTACAGCGACCAAGGACCGTGCCGCGAGCAGCCGCGTCCTCTCCTATGCAGGTGCCCTGTTGGAGACGATGGACGCCGGCCTCGCCGACCATCCCAACGCCTTCATCATGGGGCAGGGGGTCGACGACTTTAAGGGCATCTTCGGCTCGACGACCGATCTCGCGCAGAAGTACGGCGCCGAGCGGGTCTTCGACGTGCCGCTGATGGAAGAGGGCATGACGGGTGCGGCGATCGGTGCCGCCCTGGTGGGCGACTATCCGATCACCACTCATATCCGTGCCGACTTTTCGTTCCTGGCGATGAACCAGATCCTCAATCTCGCCGCCAAGTACCGCTACATGTTCGGCGGCACCATGAGCTGCCCGATGCTGATCCGCCTCGTCGTTGGGCGAAGCTGGGGGCAGGGCGGCCAGCATTCGCAGAGCCCGCAGGCGACCTTCGCGCATTACCCCGGCCTCACCGTGGTGATGCCGGCCACCAGCCAGGCGATCGTCGACATGTATCCGCAGATCATCGGCCGCCATCCCGGCCCGGTGATCAGCATCGAGCACCGGCTGCTCTATAATCTCGATTTCTCGGTGACGGCGTCGGCGCCGCGCATTCCGCTGTCGAGCTACATCGCCCGTCCCGGCAAGGACGTCACCGTGGTGGCGACATCGGTCATGGTGGTGGAGGCGCTGCGCGCCGCGCAGTACGTGCACGACAAGACCGGCATCGAGGCCGAGATCATCGACCTCAACTCGATCAGCCATCCCGATTGGGACATGGTCGCGGAGAGCGTGCGCAAGACCGGGAAGCTGGTGATCGCCGACACGTCGTGGCTCGCCTATGGCGTCGCTGCCGAGGTCTGCCGCCAGCTCGTGATGCGTGACCCCGGCCTGCTGAAGGCGGTTCCCGCGATGCTCGGCATGGCGCCGGCCCCGTGCCCGACGGCCAAGAGCCTCGAGGATCTCTACTATCCGAGCCAGCACGAGACCGTCGACGCAATCCTCACGCAGGCGCGGGGCGCCAAGCACGGCGTGGAGCTGCCGACCGAACGCTCGATGACCGAGGGCTACAAGAGGTTCCGCGGGCCGTTCTAAGCCCACCAGTAGCGACCGGAATGGGTCCGTAGGCGGGGCGCGCCTATGGTAGGGACATGGCTTCGTTCCCGACTTTTGTCTTTTCCGATCGACGCTTCTGGCGCTCGAATCCTGCGCCTGCCTGGGCCCCTTGCAGGCGGTGTTCACTTAATTTCATGTTATTTAAAGCGTTACTTTCGGTAACCAACCTGCAAAGTCATACCTTCAGCAATTCAGCCGGCGGCCTGAAGCAAAGCCCTCGTGGGCTAGGCGCGGGTGCGATACCAGGCAAGGGTGCGCTTCAGGCCTTCGTCGAGGGGAATGCGAGGTGCGAAGCCGAGCTCGGTGCGCGCCAGCGTGTCGTCCATCAACCGCACGGGAACGGTCGTAGGGCGCGACGGATCGAACCTCACGTCGGCGTCGTGAAATCCGTCGGCGTCGAGAAGCGTCTGGAGAATCTGCCGCACCGAATGTCCCCGGCCGGCGCAGATATTCACTTCGAAATAAGGGCGTTCGGTTGCGAACGCCGCCAGCATGCCGTCGATGAAATCGTCGACATAGACCAGGTCGCGGATGTCTTCACCGGTGCCCCAGACTTCCAGGGGGGAATGGCGTTCGACGACGCGGCGGAGCAGCGCCGCCGTCACGTGGCTCACGGCAAAGTCGAACTTGTCGTAGGGGCCATAGATGTTCGAGGGTCGGACCACCACGGTTGCCATAGGGGCGCCGATCTTCTCGCCGTAGGTCCGGCAGAGGATCTCCGCGTAGCGCTTCATCCAGCCGGCGGCGTAGTAGACGGGGGCCGGGTCGCCATTGAACATCTCCGTCTCGCCGACGGGCCGGGCGCCGGTGGGCGGGTAGGCGGCGCCGCTCGAGACGAAGCAGACCTTGGCCACCTTCGCCCGGTAGGCGGCATCGAGCAGAAGCGTGTTGATCAGGACATTGGGCGTGATGTGGGCGAGCGGCGTGGCGCGGATGACGGCGGCGCCCGACGTGTGGGCGGCGCAAATGAACACGAAATCCATGCCCTCGACGGCCTGGGCGCAATCCTCGGGCTGACGCAGGTCGAGCTTCAGGATCTCCGCTCCCGGGAACTCCGCTTGCAGCGGCTTGTCGTGCAGCGTGAGCCGCAGATTGGCGCCCTGCTGCGCCAGACGCAAAGCGAGATTGGTGCCGATAAAACCGGCAGCGCCGGCGACCAAGACTTTCCTGCCCTTGAAATCCATCTGTCCCCAGCCTTTATCCAACCGTGCCTACCACAAGAACTAGCGGCTAATAAACACAGGCTTCTCAAGGGATTGCGGCACGCAATTCTGTTGCGCTGGCCGTGTCGGCAGCTTACCTCTACGAAATCGCCACCCTTTCCGGACAGCGACCCAATATGTCGACCCTAGAAAATCGCGATGCGATGCCTGCCAGCGCCCCCGCAAGCGGCGTGGTGAAGGTCGGCCTTGTCCAGATCAACAACTCCTTCTCCGGGCAAAACTACCTGCCCTACTCGATCGCGCTGCTGCAGACCTACGTGCAGAAGTTCGCCGCCGATCCCGGCCTCTACGAGTTCATGACGCCGCTCTTCAAGCGCGTGCGCATCGCCGACGCGGTCGAGGCCCTCAAGGACGCCGACATCGTCGGCTTCAGCACCTACGTGTGGAATGGCCGGATCTCGCTGGAAATCGCCCGCCGGCTGAAGGTGCTGAAGCCCGGCATCATCATCATCTTCGGCGGTCCGCACGTCCCGGATCAGCCCGAGGCCTTCATGCGCGCCAATCCGCAGATCGACCTCGCGGTCCACAACGAAGGCGAGCGCACCTTCCTGAAGCTCCTTGAATCGTTCCATGACCGGCAAGCGTGGCAGTCCCTGGCGGGCGTGAGCATGGTCAAGCCGGACGGCAGCTTCGTGCGCAACCCCAACATCGATCGCGTGCGCAATCTCGACGAGATTCCGTCGCCCTTCCTCGAAGGCGCATTCGACGCGATCATGGCGGCCAATCCGAACGAGAGCTGGATCGGCCTGTGGGAAACCAATCGCGGCTGCCCGTTCCGCTGCACCTTCTGCGACTGGGGTTCGGCCACCGCCGGTAAGGTCACCAAATTCGGCGACGAGCGTCTCTATCG